>DIVQ01000215.1 GCA_002423325.1 Anaerolineales bacterium UBA6128
CCAGGCCGAGCACGACCCGCTGGCCTCGGCGTTGCTGATCACCCCGTCTGATGCGCTGGCCCGGGCGGTGCGCCACGAGATCGTGACGCAGTTGGCCCAACTGGGGCGTAACGAGATCATCGCCGCGTCGCTCGCCGCGCAGGGGGGCATCGTTGTGGTGGATAGCCTGGAAGAGGCGCTGGAGCTGGCCAACGAGTATGCGCCCGAGCACCTCTGCCTGGCGACCGCCGATCCCTGGCAGTGGGTGGGGCGCGTGCGTAACGCGGGCGGCGTCTTTGTGGGCGAGTGGTCGTCGGAGGCGCTGGGCGACTATGCCATCGGCCCCAGCCACATCATGCCCACTGGCCAGACGGCGCGCTTTTCCTCGCCCGTCAACGTGTGGGATTTCTGCAAGATCACGAGCGTCTTTGCCGTGGGACCGCACACAGTGGGCGAGATCGGTCCCGCCGCGCTGACGTTGGCCGAGCGCGAGGGTCTGACGGCCCACGCGCAGGCCATCCGCCTGCGGTTGAACGACCTCGCAAAGGATGTGACGTCATGAGCACAGCCATCAACTGGAGCGCGCGCGTAGGCACGCGCGTGCAGAGCCTGCAGGAGTACGCCCCCGAGCCGCTCGAGGAGATCGCTGAGCGCCTCAACCTGCCCGTGGGCCAGCTCATCAAGCTGGATGCCAACGAAAATCCATACGGCCCCACGCCGCATGCTCTGGAGGCGCTGAGCGCCTTCCACGCCCAGAACCGCTATCCCGATCCAATCAGCAGACGGCTGCGCCGGGCCATTGGCGGGTACCTCGGGATGGACGCGGCGCACATCCTGGTTGGCAATGGCTCAGACGAGCTGATCGACCTGATCTTGCGCCTGTTCCGCCCCGATTCCACGCGGCAGAGGGCCGCGGCTGCCGACAACGCGCAACAGGACGCCGCGGCGACCGGCATCGGCCAGTTGCTCGTATGCCCGCCCACCTTTGGCATGTACGAATTCTACGGCGCCACGAACGATTTGCAAGTGCTGTCCATCCCGCGCGCCGCCGCGTTTGCCGTGGATATCGACGCCATTGAGGCGCTGTGCGCCGATGACCCGCGCCCGCGCATCGCCTTTTTCGCCTCGCCCAACAACCCCGACGGCGCGCTTCTGCCGGACGCAACGCTGGAGCGCCTGCTGGCGCTGCCGCTGCTGGTGGTCCTCGACGAGGCCTATGTCGAGTTCTCAACGTCCAACGAAGAGGCCGTCTGCCCCTCGCGCGCGCGTCAGGTTCCTGCACACGAAAACCTGATCGTGCTGCGCACGTTCAGCAAATGGGCCGGGCTGGCGGGGTTGCGCGTGGGCTACGGCGTCTTTCCAAAGGCGCTGGTACCCGCGTTGCAGAGGCTCAAGTCGCCCTACAACGTCAACGCCATCGCGCAGACTGCGGCGCTGGCCACACTCGAGGATCTGCCCCAGGCGCTGGTCGTGGTGGACAAGATCATCGCGGAGCGCGAGCGGCTGCTGGCGCGGCTGGCCGAGATCCCGTATTTGAACGTCTATGCCTCGCAGGCCAACTATCTGCTCTGTCGCGTGCACGGCCTGCCGATGACGCGTCTGTGCGCCGCGATGGAGCGCCTGGGCATCATCCTGCGCTACTATGAAGGTCCCGAACTGGGCGACTGTGTGCGTATCAGCGTGGGCACGCCGATGCAGGATGAGGCGCTGTTACGGGTACTGCGTGGGTTGCAGCAGGAGGAGAGGGCATCATGAGCACTGACCGCGTGGCCGAGATCACCCGCAAGACGCGCGAGACCGACATTCGCCTGCGCCTGGACCTGGACGGCGTCGGAACTTGGCAGATCGACTCGGGCGTGCCCTTCCTGGACCACATGCTCAGCCACGTGGCCGCGCATGGCCCCTTTGACCTCGCGCTGAGCTGCAAGGGTGACACCCAGGTCGACGACCACCACTCGGTAGAGGACATCGGCATCGCCCTGGGGCTGGCGCTCGCGGATGCCCTGGGCGACAAGCGCGGCATCGTGCGCTACGGCCAGCAGTACCTGCCGATGGACGAGGCCCTCGTGCTCGTGGCGCTCGATCTGTCGGGTCGCGGCTATCTGTCCTACGATGTGCCCCTGCGCACGTCGCGGGTGGGCTCGTTCGACACCGAGCTCGTGCTCGAGTTCCTGCGCGCACTGGCGCACAACGCCGGCATCACGCTGCACGTCGCGCTGGTGCACGGCCACAACAGCCACCACATCATCGAGGCGCTCTTCAAGGGGCTGGGGCGCGCGTTGGGGCAGGCGGTGGCGCTGGATCCGCGGCGCGGCATCCCATCGACCAAAGGGGTGTTGTAATATGGGCGGGAGTGGCGGCCTGACGATTGTCGACTATGGCGCCGGCAACCTGCGCAGCGTCTACATGGCCTTTCAACGGCTGGGCATCAGCGCGCGGGTCAGCAGCGAGCCGCGCGACCTGGCCGCCGCCAAGGCCATCGTGCTGCCGGGGGTGGGCGCCTTTGGCGACAATATCGGGCGCATTCGCGCCCGCGGGCTCGAAGAGCCGCTGGTGGCCGCCATCCGCGCCGAGGTGCCCTTCCTGGGCATCTGCCTCGGGCTGCAAATGCTGTTCGAGACCAGCGACGAGCTGGGCGAGCACCGCGGCCTGGGAGTGCTGGCCGGTCGTGTGCGACGCTTCCCGCCGGGACTGCACGTGCCGCAGATGGGCTGGAACCAGGTCCGGCAGGTGCGCCCCTGCGCCTTGTGGCGCGACCTGCCCGATGACAGCTATGTCTATCTGGTGCACTCCTACTATGTGGAGCCGCAGGAGGCCGAGGTGGTCGCCGGCACAACCGACTATGGCCTGACCTATGCGTCGGCCGTGGCGCAGGGCAACCTGTACGGCATCCAGTTCCATCCGGAAAAGAGCCAGGACGTGGGTGCGCGCATTTTGCACAACTTTTGCCGCGCGGCGGGGCTGCAATGACCAACACCTCACCCCCACCCCCCTCTCCTGAGAGGAGAGGGGCGCCCGAACCGCCTCAATCTCTCCTCTCCCCTCGGGAGAGGGGCAGGGATGAGGGTTGCTGCGGCAGCGTTCCCTTGCTCCTTTATCCCGCCATCGACTTGCGCGGCGGGCGCTGCGTGCGCCTGCAACAGGGCGACGCCGCCGCTGAGACCGTCTTTGCCGACGACCCGGCTGCCGTAGCCCGGCGCTGGGCCGCCGAGGGCGCCCGTTGGTTGCACGTGGTCAACCTGGACGGCGCCCTGGGCGAGGCCAGCCAGCGCAACCTGGAGGCGCTGCAGGCTATCCTCGCCGCCGTCGAGATCCCGGTGCAGTTCGGCGGAGGCCTGCGCAGCAGCGCCGACGTCGACCGCGTGCTGGAGTTGGGCGTGGCACGCGTGGTGCTGGGCACCGTGGCCGTCCGCCAGCCCGAGGTGGTGACGGAAGCCCTGGCGCGGCACGGCGCCCAGCGCGTCTGCGTGGGCATCGATGCACGCGACGGGCGCGTGGCCATCCACGGCTGGCAGGACACATCGACGGTCGAGGCGCTGACGCTGGCCAAGCAGATGGCCGCGCTGGGCGTGCGTCGCCTGGTCTACACCGACATCGCGCGGGACGGCATGTTGACGGGCGTGAACGTGGACGCCACCGCGCGCCTGGCGGCAGACTCGGGCCTGGCAGTCATCGCCTCGGGCGGCGTGGCCTCGCTGGAAGACATTCGCGCCCTGGCCGCGCAGCGTTGCGCCGGCATCGCGGGCGTCATCATCGGCATGGCGCTGTACCGCGGCGCCTTTACCCTCGCACAAGCGCTGGCGACGGCGCAAGGAGCATAGCGTGCTAGCCAAACGTATTATTCCTTGTCTCGACATTCTGAACGGTCGCGTGGTCAAGGGCGTCCACTTTGTGGACCTGCGCGACGCCGGCGACGCCGTCGAGAACGCCCGGCTGTACAGCGCCGAGCGCGCCGACGAGCTGGTCTTTCTCGACATCACCGCCACGCACGAGAACCGCAACATTGTGCGCGACATGGTGCGCCGCGTGGCCGACGCCATCGACATCCCCTTTACCGTGGGCGGGGGTCTGCGCACCGTCGAGGACCTGCGCGACATCCTGCTGGCCGGCGCCGACAAGACCTCGGTGAACAGCGCCGCGGTGCGCGACCCCGACCTGGTGAACGAGGGTGCCCGGCGGTTCGGCTCCCAGTGCATCGTGGTGGCCATCG
>DIVQ01000203.1:0-2482 GCA_002423325.1 Anaerolineales bacterium UBA6128
GCATCAGCCACATGGCCTCGACATAGTCGCCCGCAAAGCCCCAGTCGCGCAGCGAGTCGAGGTTGCCCATCGGCAGTTTGTCCGCCATTCCCAGCTTGATCCTGGCCGCCTCGCGCGACACCTTGCGCGTGACGAATTCGAGCCCGCGACGCGGTGACTCGTGGTTAAACAGGATGCCCGACACCGCGTACATGTCATACGACTCGCGATAGTTGACCGTGATCCAGTGCCCGTNNGCGACGCCGTAGGGACTGCGCGGGTAAAAGGGCGTCTTTTCGGTCTGGGGCACCTCCTGCACCTTGCCGAACATCTCGCTCGAGCTGGCCTGGTAGAAGCGAATCGTGGGGTCAACCATGCGGATCGAGTCCAGCATGCGCGTGACGCCCAGCGCCGTGAACTCGGCCGTCAGCACAGGTTCTGCCCACGAGGTGGGCACAAACGACTGCGCCGCGAGGTTGTAGACCTCTTGCGGCCGGTGCTCGCGCAGAATATCGATCAACGACACCTGGTCGAGCAAATCACCCTGAACCAGCGTAAGCTGCTCCTGGATGTGCCCGATGCGCTCCAGGCTCGGCGTGCTCGCCCGCCGCACCATACCAATGACGTCATAGCCCTTGGCCAGCAGGAACTCGGCCAGGTACGAACCGTCCTGTCCCGTGATGCCGGTGATCAGTGCTTTTTTGGTCACGTAGTCCCTCGCTTACTCTGGGCTGTGTATTCGCCAGTGCGCAGCGACCGCGGATCAACTCCTCAGGCTGTCGCCGTGCGCTGCCGCCAGTCATCCAGCACGTCGCGCAGCGTCTGCGCGAGATCATAGTGCGGCTCCCAGCCGGTGTCCTGCCGAAAGCGCGTGCTGTCGCACACCACTTCCGGGATATCGGCCGGCCGCGCCAGCGCCGGATCGCTCTCCACGCGGATGGGCACGCGGCCCAAGGCCAGCAGCCTGTCGAGCATCTCCTGGATGCTGTGGCTGCGTCCCGAGCCGATGTTGTACACCTGGCCGGGCTGGCCATGTCTGAGCGCCAACGCGTAGCCGCGCACCATATCGCGCACGTCGCTGAAATCGCGGCGCGCATCGAGATTGCCCACCCGCAGCACGGGCTCTTGCTGGCCGGCCTCGATGGCGGCAATCTGCCGGCAAAAGTCCGGTACCGCAAAGCCCGGCCCCTGCCGCGGACCGATGTGGTTGAATGGCCGCACACGCACCACATGCAACTGGTGGCTCAGGTGATATTGCAGCCCGAGATAGTCCTGCGCCACCTTACTCACGGCGTACGGGTTGAGCGGGCGCAGCGGCGTGTCCTCGTCGATCGGCATATCCTGCGGTGTGACCGCGCCGTACTCGTCGGCCGAGCCGATGACCAGGATGCGCGGCCGCAGCCCCAATGCGATGACTGCCTGCAGCAGATGGAGCTGTACGGTGATATTGTTGACCAGAGTGCCCGCCGGATTGGCCCAGGCGCGTTCCACCGAGGCCTGCGCCGCCAGATGGTAGATCAGGTCCGGTCGCTGCGCATCCAGCAACTCGAGCACGCGATCATAGTCGCACAGGTCGGCAAAGCGCAGCGTGACGCGCTCCAGCACCTGCTCGAGATTGCGCGTACCATCGGTCGGCAGGCTCACGCCGCACACCTGCACACCCGGTTGGGTGAGCAGGTGGTCGGCCAGATGGCTGCCAGCAAACCCGGCGATGCCGGTGATCAGTGCGCGCAGAGCGTTCCTCCTCAGATGCCGGCCGCCGCACGCAGGGCCGCGGCGCGCTCGGTCGACTCCCACGGCGCATCGATGTCGGTGCGGCCAAAGTGGCCGTAGGCCGCCGTGGGCTGATAGATGGGCCGACGCAACTTGAGGTCGCGAATGATCGCGCCCGGGCGAAGGTCAAAGTGTTCGTTGATCAGATCGACGATCATCGCATCGGACACCTTGCCCGTGCCAAAGGTCTCGACGTTCAGCGAAACCGGCCGCGCCACGCCGATGGTGTAGGCTATCTGCAGCTGGCAGCGATCCGCCAGGCCTGCCGCGACAACGTTCTTGGCCACCCAGCGGGCGGCATAGGCGCCCGAGCGGTCGACCTTGGTGGGGTCCTTGCCCGAGAATGCGCCGCCGCCGTGCGGTACCGTGCCGCCATAGGTGTCGACGATGATCTTGCGGCCGGTGAGGCCCGCATCGCCCATAGGCCCGCCGATGACGAAACGGCCCGTGCTGTTGATATAGTAACGTGTTTCGGCGTCCAGCATATGGGCGGGGATGACCGGCTTGATCACCGACTCGATAATGTCATCCCGGATCCTGGCGGCGTCAATGCCGGGGTGGTGCTGGGCCGCAACGACAACCGCATCGACGCGCACCGGCACGCCATAGTGGTACTCGACGGTGACCTGCGTCTTGCCGTCCGGGCGCAAGTAGGGGATGGTGCCATCCTTGCGCACGTCCGCCAACCGCTTGGCCAGCCACTGCGCCAGCATGATCGGCATCGGCATCA
>DIVQ01000203.1:2534-2696 GCA_002423325.1 Anaerolineales bacterium UBA6128
CGATGTCGGGCGACTGCTCGTGGATTGAGACCATCACGCCGCAGGTCTTGGAGTCAAAACCGTAACAGGCGTCGGTGTAGCCGATCTGCTCGACGGTGCGACGCACAATGTGTGGGATCTCGACATAGCAGGTCGTGGTGATCTCGCCCGCCACCAGGATCA
>DIVQ01000013.1 GCA_002423325.1 Anaerolineales bacterium UBA6128
GGGGATTTTAATCCCGGCGCTGACACTACATGGACGGAGTCTCGATTCCTGCGATGAATCGTGGCGCAATGCTCCAGGCTTCGGATGGCAAGCTCTATTGGGTGGTGGCTACAGATCCCAAGGCGCGGCCCGGCGTCACGATGCTCAACTTGCTGGTGTCACAGGATCGCGGCCTTACCTGGGAGTACCGCGGACCCGTGGCATGGGATGAACAGGTGCTCTTGAATGAAACCTCCCTTGTGCAGACTGTCGGCGGCGACCTTGTGGCCTTTGTACGCACTGGCGGTCTGGATGACCACGGGGTATGCGTGCGTAGCCATGACCTTGGGCGCACCTGGGAACCCTGGGAGGACATGGGGTTCAAGGGACACCCCTACCATGCGCTGAGACTCTCCGATGGGCGCGTCTACCTTCTGTACGGCTATCGTCACGAGCCCTACGGGATCCGTGCACGTCTGCTGGACGCCGAGTGCACCCGCTTTGACGGCGATGAACTGGTGCTTCGAGACGATGGCGGCAATACGGACTTGGGGTATCCCTGGTCTTGTATCACGGCCGACGGGCGGATTCTGTCTGTGTACTATTTCAACCGAGGAGGCGGCACGCGCTACATCGCGGGAACATTTGTGGATGTCGACTAGTCGGTTGTGTGAGGTGCTGAGTGATCGCATCGGAAGGTATCGGGGCAGATCTGACCCAGGCGCAGTTGGCGCTGGGTCTGCGCTCGCTCGGACTGGGTGAGGGCGACGTCGCCATGCTGCATAGCTTGTTGGGCGCGTTCGGTCATGTGCTGGGGGGTGCCGAGGCGGTTGTGAAAGCGTTCATCACCGTGCTGGGGTCCAACGGCACGCTGGTTGCGCCTACCTTTGTGGACTGTTTTGAGGGCGGGCCTGAGCAGGTGTGGGATCGCGACAACACCCCGTCTCGAATGGGCGCAATCTCGGAATGCCTGCGCACTTGGCCGGGAGCGCGGCGCGGTCGCAATGCTACCCATCCGCTCGCGGCGCTGGGGCCCGTGGCGCCCGACCTGACAGAGCGCGACAACGTTACGGCCTGGGGCTACGACAGCGCATTTCAGCGCTTGATCGAGCTGAACGCCTGGGTGGTCCTCGCCGGGGTGGGGTGGAACACCCGTACGCTGGTGCACCTGCTGGAAGAGCGAGCCGAGGTGCCGTACCGGTACTGGGCTGAACGATCAGGCGCCGTGGTGGAGCGTGGAGTATCGCGGCGTATGACGTTCCGCTGCCTGAATCGTCAGCCCGGTGTGTCGTACGATTTTGAGCCACTGGGTGCGTTGTTGGAGCAGCAGGGACCGGTCCGTAGCGAACGGATCGGGCATAGTCTCGTGCGCGCGGTGCGCGCGCGCGATCTCTTTGACGTCGGCTACGCCGCACTGCGGCGTGATCCGCTCTTCCTTGTGTCCGCTGAGACGCGTGAGGTCGCTCGCGACTATTTGCCGGACTATGGGGCGCTGCTCGATGACTATGGCAGACGCAGGCAAGCTTTCCTGAGGCCGGAGCAACCAGTGGCTCGGCGACTGGCTACCGTACTGCGCGTGCCCAAGGTGAAGGACGTGCGGTGTGAACCGCGCAACCATTGGAAGACCGACGACGGCTTAGTTTTGGAGGAACTGCGATTCGAGGGCGGTCCGAACGCGTTCGTGCCTGCGCTGCTCGCGCGACCGGCACGGGTGACGGGACGGCGGCCTGCGGTCATCTGTCTGCACGGCACAGGGGGTACCTGTGAACGCGAGATGGAGCCACGGCTGCTGGAGCGCGGAAGCACGCTGCTGGGTTGGGCGCGCGCTACAAGGCGACTGGGCCGGCGACGCGTGTAGGAGATGTCGATCGCATCTATGCATTGGGCTCTCCGGACGGTTTGCACTGGAGCCGGCTGCAGGATGAGCCGATCCTGACTGGGACCAGCGATCAGCCCTACTTTGACTCGCACAACATCTTTTTCTGGGATGCCGTGCGACGTGCATATGCAGGATACCTGCGCGGACGTCGCGATCCCTTCTATCGGTGGATCAGGCGCACCACAAGCCCCGACTTTGTCCATTGGTCTGCGCCCGCACTCATTGAGACGGGCGCTGCGCCCGCTGAGCACCTGTACAAGAATGGGTGCCAGCCCTATTTCAGGGCGCCGCACATCTATGTAATGTTCCCCAAACGCTGTTTGCCGGAGCGACAGGCGGTGCCGACGCACGCGTATGCGGGTGTATCAGATGCTGTCTTTATGAGCAGTCGAGACGGGCTGCACTTCGAGCGTCGGTTCATGGAGGCTTTTCTTAGGCCCGGGCGTGATCTGCGCCGAGCACTATGATGCGGTTACGGCGGGACGGTACAGGGGAAACACCGACGTGGACCCTGTCGCGCTGCTGATGGGCGGCAGTGCGGGGGTCTATGTGGTCGATGCGCTGACGGGACGGACCCGTATGGTGCATCGGGTCGGGCACGCTCACGGGCGCGTGCTGGGTTGCGTAAGGCCGGAACTGGGCCCCGTGCAGGTGCTGGTGGCGTGTAGATGGGGCAACTAGGGCATTCTGACGCTGTTTTCCGGGCGTGGGGACCGGCTGTGGAGCATCCAGCCGGACTATGTGGGGCAGGGGGCCCAATTCGTGCACTGGCATGGTGCGGAGGCGGATCTCATCTGGACCAACACATCGCGCGATGCGCTTGCCTTGTATGATGGGCATGGTCGCAGGGATAAGGAGTTGCCCGCGTTGCAGGCAGTCTTTGGCGAGCGGCCGCGCCGAGACGTCCAAGCGAGCGTAGTGCGCCTGGGGACGGATCCGCGCGACTTGATGTGTCTCAAGGTCGACGGTAAGATGCACCTGTTCGCGCCAGAAGCACGAGATCGCGGGTGGATTGAGGGTCAAGTCGGGTCAGCACATCACTGCGGTTACTGCAATCAACTGGACGGTCGAGGAGGAGGAGAGCATGAAGACGACGATGCAGGTCACGGCGTATCCTGTCCACGATGAGCGCAACCGGGAGCTCCACATCGACGCGAATACGCGCGAACGGTTGCACAGTCCCGAGTTCCCGATTCTGCCGGGGGATGTGGATCTGCGCGCGCTGCTGGTCTCGACCGTGAGTCTGGGGTTCAGTACCAGCGACGGCCTGCTCTACTGTGGTCTGACGTCGTTCGACCAGGACATCCTTGACACCTTTGACATCGACGCCAAGACGTTCCGCAGCATGAGATTTGGTCAGATCGCGGATCGCTTCGACGTCAAAATACACCGCTCGCTGCAGTTTGATTCGCGCGGCGTCATCTACATGGCGATCGCTGGTTTGAGCGATGTGGACGAGCTACAGATGGCGCCGGGTGGCAAGATTGTGCGCTACGATCCGTCGACTCGCACTTTCGAGGTGCTGGGTATCCCACTGGCGCACAACTATATTCAGACGATCGTGCTGGATGACCGGCGGGGCATCATCTATGGTTGCACTTACCCGGTCCCGCACGCCTTTCGCTTTGACATCGCCACGCGGCAATCCAAAGACCTGGGGTTCATCAACAGCATGCCACACTCGCCCGGGCTGGACGACGAAGGCAACCTTTGGACCACGTGGACGCCTCTGGGGAGGACGTGGAACAACTTGATGCGCTATAACCCGGACACCGACGAGACCACGTGGACGCGGGTGGCGTTGCCGGCGATCTGTGCGGACGACACGGGTGCGGTCGATGCGTTCGTCAACGGTGGCGATGGCTTCTTGTACATCGGCACCACTGCGGGCGCCTTGCTGCGGTTGGACCCTCGGACGATCGAGGTTGAGTATCTGTGCCACCCGACGCCGGGGCCGCGCATCGCGGGGCTGATCGTTGGCAAGGACGGCCTGCTGTACGGATCGGCGGGCACTCACGGGAACACGCATCTGTTCAGCTATGACAGATCGACGGAGCGCGCGACGTTGCTGGGGCCCATCTATGACCCGGAGCGCAAGACGTCCAACTGGACCACGCATGCCTTGTGCGAGCCACGCGCAGGCCTGTTCTACGTGGGAGAGACGGACAATCCGAACCGTTCTGGTTTTCTGTGGGAATGCAGGGTGTATTAGCATGAGACCTGCCAGCACCGTATGGCTCAATGAGTCGAACCAGGTCGGCGATGAGGAGGTTGCGTTTCAGAGGCGGTTCTGCGATGGCGAGACTGGTATCGAGGTTCTGCGACTGACGAGCCAGCCTTGTATCAACGAGCATATCTATCCGGAGGCGCCCATCAGCACGCCCGATGGACGGCGGTTCATCTTTGCACGGCGTGGGGCGTTGTCCTCTGGGCGCAGCTATTGGATCGCCGATCTCGAAACCCACCGGATCCGACAGATTACGGACGAGCCTGACGCGAGCTGGCCGGTCGTAGCTCCGGACGGCCAGTGGTTCTACTATGCTGCCGGATCCGTGATCCGTCGCATATCGCCGGAGACCTTTGAGCGCGAGGATGTCTGCACAGTCTCGGGTGACTACAGCCGAATCTCGGCCCATTCGACGGTGGACTGCACCGGGACACGCTTTGCCGCCGCCGCTTGCAGCAAGGCGGGGATCCCGGGCGTGGCCGTCGTCGATCTGAGCGGCCATGCGCAGATGGTGTTCGAGCACCCAGACGCTTTGAACGCGCATGCGCAGTACTGCAGCAACGCCCAGCGCAAGCTCCTGATCCAGGTCAATGATGGTATAGAGCGCGATGCCCACGGGAACATCCTGAGGCTGGTGGGTGACAGTGGCGCGAGTCTGCACATAGTCAACGACGATGGCACTGGCCATGTCAACTTGAACGTGGGCAGCTCGCCGTTCGAGCGCGTGCAGGGCCACGAGTGCTGGGTTGGTAAAGAGGACCTGGTCATCACGACACTGCACAGGCGCGATGACACCGGCAAGCCTTGGATTCAGGATCGGGTCGTGGTGATTGCGCCCGGCGACGCGAGCTATCGGATCGTCGGGGAGGGCAAAGGCTTCACGCACATTCACGCCAGTCCTGATGGACGCTGGTGGGTTTCGGACTGCAATCGTACTGCGAACATCTATGTGGGTAGCGTGCACACGGGTCGCTACCGGTTGTTCTGTCGCTCCGGCGCCACCTTTGGTGCGCCGCAGTACACGCACCCGCACCCGTTCTTTGTTGCGGACGGCAAAACCATTGGTTGGAACAGCGATGTGACCGGCGTGCCGCACATCTATTGCGCACGAGTGCCCGAAGGCTTCCTCGAGTCGCTATTGTAGCGCCTTCAGATGCGTGCCCGTGCGAGGGGCGCGGAGTGGGGGAGACATGATCAAACGGGTTGAGTTGGCCTGGGCGGGTGCCGAGCAGTTTGCACTGCCTACGCGCGATGGCGTGGTAGAGGTCACTGCAGACGGCGTGGTGCAGCTGGTCAAACGCGTCACCGTGGCGGACGAGATCGGTGCGGTGACTGGCCGCGACGTGCAGCCGGTCTACGGCCTCGTCTGGGCGCGCAAGGATCTGGTGCTGGACAGTGCTGAGGCATCGGCTGCCAGGCTATCGGTGTGGGCGCGCAGTGCGCACAAGGACGCCACGCTGATACTCGAAGTGAACGGACACGTTATACAGCGACCGCCGTGTGAGGATCCGGCTGGCAGATGGGACGCGTCAAGCGGCGAGCATCCCTACTGGCGCTATGCCTGGCAACCGGTCAAGGTGCCGACGGAATGGCTTCGGGCGGGGACTAACACGGTCATCGTGCGTAGTGAGGACGGGGGCGAGTGGGAGTTGCTGATTGAGGACGCGCGCCAGCCCAATCGGAGCGCTGTAAGCGTGGATGGCGGGGTTACGTGGGACTATGCTCACCTGGGATACAATGACTGCTATGATGGTGAGTTGCTGGTGCGGCTGGAGCTCGAGCGCTACCCGTGTACTGGGCGCATCACCTCGGAGGTGTTTGATCTGGCGGCTGCTGCGAGCGGCGACGGCATCGGAGCGCCGGTGACTTTGCAGCGTCTCTGTCTTGATCTCGTCGGAACGACGCCGCGTGGCACGATGCTGGGTGGCGAGTTGCGCGCCGGCCCAACGCCGCAGTACGATCCCGCTACCTGGTCTGCGTGGCAACGGGCAGAGGGGATGCGGCAGGCATGCTGTGGCGTGCGTGCCAGCGATCGTTTCGCACAGTGGCGTGTCACGTTGAGCACGACGCGGCCGCTGGATACGCCGCGTCTTCGGGGCGTGCGCGTAACGGGCGAGGTCGCCATCGAGGACGGGAATCACTCGTGGGGAATCCTCAGGGCGGAGGATAACCCGATGCTTGTCTATCCATCAGCGCCGGTCGGGCGCCAGCTTCCCTCCCGACGTACTCGAATGCTTCGCGAACGGTGGCGGCTGGACGAGGTTGTGCGTGGCGCACAGGATGACTGGGAACGTATTGTGAGGTTGGCGACCTGGACGCGCGATCAGTGGTCCGATGGCTGGAATCGGTACTGGAAGCAGTTGCACGTTTGCCCACCGTGGGATGCGCCGTTGATACTGGAATTGACGCGTCATAACCTGTCGCTGGGGATGTGCACGCACTATTCGACCGTATTCGTGCACGTCTGTGCGGCGATGGGGATCCCGGCCCGCCACGTGATTCACCACAGCCACTGCACGGCAGAGGCCTGGTGTGATCGCTGGGGCAAGTGGGCGTGGCTGGACTTTTCGGGCGATATGAGCGATGGCACGCGCGCGATCTACTATGTGACGCGGGATGGCGTGCCGCAGTCGGCGCTCGAAGTGCGGCGTGCCTGGCAACGGCAGGACTATGCTGGTATGGCGTTGCAGGGGCGACACGCCGAACTGGTGTTCGACCTGCAGGAGCGCGCGGCCCTTTTGGACCAGTTCTGTATCGTGCCACGCAACGACCAGATGAACAGCCCGTTTCCGGGAGAACTGGAGCACGGTGCGGTCAGCTACCACTACGATGGCTACCAGTGGTGGCGCGACGCTCCCGGTACCCCCGGGATCGTGCAGCAGCCTCTCGCGCAGTTCTCCAGGTACAGCAGTCGCGAGGGCGACTTTTATTGGACCGAGAATCGGACGCGGATTCATTTGGCGCGCTCGTTGAGGCGCGACGTGCTGCATGTGCAACTCGAGTCGTGCATGCGTGCCATCCAGGGCTATCAGCATGCCGCCTCCGGCCTCGCGCTGGCGAGCTCGGCCTACCGAAGGCTGGAGGCAGGCGCTGGCGATGGGGGCCGTCTGCAGGTTCGGTTGGACGAAGGCGCTTGGCACGATAGCCCCAGCGCGTTCGAGTGGCGCCTGCTGCCAGGGGGGAATCACCTTGCGGCTCGCTCGGTTAACGCTTTTGGTGCCGTTGGACCGATGAGCAGTGTCACGGTAGAGTTGGTTTGATGGACCACTGTGTGGGGCGGTGAGGCGTGATGCGGAAGGAACTGGACGGCAAGGTAGCGATCGTGACCGGCGG
>DIVQ01000143.1 GCA_002423325.1 Anaerolineales bacterium UBA6128
TTCGTGATCGGCTATGGCCTCGACTATGCCGAGCACTACCGCGGGCTGCCCTTCATTGGCGTGCTGAGCCCCAAGGTTTACAGCGAGTAACCAGGCCCCGAACCCGCGTTTCCTTCTGAGACTCGGTGACTACCGATGTTGCCCAGCGCGGCCCCCATGCGCTCGAGCGCCTCGCGGATGTTCGCCTCCGAGTTCGCGTACGACAGCCGCAGGTAGCCCTCGCCGCTCGGCCCGAACGACGCCCCCGACAGACACGCAACCCCGGCCTCATGGAGAAAAAAGTCGGCGCAGGTCCTGCTGTCCATGCCCGTGCCGCGGATGTTGGGAAAGGCGTAAAAGGCCCCGCGCGGGTAGACGCACGACACGCCCGGCAACGCGTTCAGCCCTGCCACAATCAGCTCGCGCCGTGCCGCGAACGCCGCCACCATCGCCTCGACGCTCTCCTGCGGCCCCGTGAGCGCCTCCAGGCCCGCCCACTGCGTCGCCGCCGCCGTGCACGAGTTCGAGTTGATCATCAGCAGCGTCACCTGCTCGGCCAGCGACACCGGCATGATGCCGTAGCCGAGCCGCCAGCCGGTCATCGCGTAGGTCTTGGAAAAGCCGTTCAGGATGATGGTGCGCTCCGCCGTCGACATACCCGCGAACTCAGAGATGCTGGCGAACTCGCCGTCATACACCAGGTGGTCATAGATCTCGTCCGACAGCACGGGGATGTCGCGTTCCGCGCACAGGGCCGCCACGGCCGCCAAATCGGAGCGCTCCAGCATGCCACCGGTGGGGTTCTGCGGCGAGTTGAGGATCAGCAGCACGGTGCGATCGTTAACTAGCGTGCGCAGTTCGTCGACATCGAACGCGAACCCGCGCTCCTCGCGTAGCGGCAGGTGCACGGCTGTCGCGCCGGTGAAATTGACCATTGACTCAAAGATGGGAAACGCCGGGTCGGGCAGGATGACCTCACGACCGGGCTGCGCAAGGGCCAGGATCACAAAGAACATGATCGGCTTGGCGCCCGGCGTCACCACCACCTGCGCCGGATCGACAGCGTGCTTGCGCGTGCGACTGGCTTGCTCGGCGATCGCGCGCCGCAACTCGGAGATGCCGGCCGGCGGGGTGTAGTGTGTGGCGCCGTTGCGCAGCGCGCGGCAGCCCGCCTCCACCACGTTGGCCGGCGTGTCGAAATCGGGCTCGCCGATCTCGAGGTGGATGACGTGGCGCCCCTGAGCTTCCAACGCACGCGCGCGCATCAACACCTCAAAGGCCGACTCCTGGCCCAGCTGTGACATACGATCTGCGAGCCTGAGCATTACGGACCTCCCGTGTAAGCCGATTGATGCCGCTTTCCCCGCTCCCTCTGGGAGAGGGCGCCGGGCACCCGCGGATGAGGGTCTGCCGACGCACCTCGCCGAAGCGGGCCGCGAGCTACTCTGCCGAGACTGAGCGATAGATCCCCAGCAGCGTTTCGGCCGCCGCTCGCCAGGTGTAGCGCTGCACCTGCTGGTAACCTCGCTGCACCAGTGTCTGCCGCAGGGCGCCGTCATCGATCACGCGCCACAGCGCATCGGCCAGGGCCTCGATGTCCAGCGGATCCACCAGCAGCGCCGCGTCGCCGGCCACCTCCGGCAGCGACGAGTTGTCCGCCGTCACCACCGGCGTGCCGCAGCCCATTGCCTCGAGGATCGGGATCCCAAAGCCCTCGTACAGGGACGGGAACGCGAACAGATCAGCGCCGGCGTACAGCGCCGGCAGGTCGGCATCATCCACAAATCCCACCAGCCGCACCTGCTCCGCCAGACCCAACTCGGCGATGGTCGCGTCGATGTCCTCATACAGCCAGCCGCGCCCCCCGCCGATGACCAGTTGGTGCGGCACGTGGTGCCGCTGGCGCAGCAGGTGGTAGGCGCGGATCAAACGCGCAAAATTCTTGCGCGGCTGCAGCGTGCCCAGACCCAGGATGAACGGCTGCGCCAGCCCGTACTTGCGCGCGGCCGCCTGTGCGGCCGCAGCCTCCTGCGGGGCGTAGCGTGGCTCGACCCCCGCATACAGCACCTCGACGCGCTCGGGCGGCACATCCAGCAGGTCCAGCAGGTCGCGACGCGTGCTTTGCGAGTCGGCCAGGATCAGGTGGGCGCGCGCCACCGAGCGTGGCACGCTGCGCATCAGGTACTCGAGCAGGGCCGGTGACGAGCACTCGGGGCAGCGCATGAACGACAGGTCGTGAACGGTGAGCACCTTGTGACGCGCCAGCGTGGGTGGCAACACAAAGTCGGGCGAATGCAAGATGTCCAACCGACCGGTGACCAGTTCGATCGGGATAGGCAGTCGCAAGCGTTGCCACAGAATCGACAGATGGCGATCGGTCAGCGGTACCGAGCGCAGCGCAAAGTTGGCCGGCCAGCCGCCCTGCCGGTCGCGGCCGGCGCTGAACAGCACATAGCGATTCTGCTGGTCCATCTCGGCCAGCGCGCGCACCAGGCCGCGTGTGTAGCGCCCGATGCCGGCGCCCTGGCGCACAGCCGCCGTATAGTCGATCCCGATGCGCATCACTTGATCTTTCGGTAGGTCCAGATGCGGTTGATAAAGAAATTCCAGAACAGCACCACGCCAATCGCGATGGCCTTGGAGATGTTGTAGCCCCACGCGCCCCAGGACGAAAAGACCCAATGGTCGAGCGAGAGAAAGATGAGCTCGTTAATCCCCAACCCCACCAGGTTGACCAGACCGAACTGGCCCAGTTGCGGCAGCAGAGCCTCGCTGCGCGACTCGGGGTAGGTCCAGAGGCGGTTCCAGGTAAAGTTGCTGATCACCGCGGCAGTAAACGAAAAGATGTTTGCCAGCCACTTGTCCAGGCCGAACGCCTGGATGCCGAGGTTCAGGATGCCAAAGTCAACGACCGCGCCGATGGCGCCGACGACCGCGAACTTGCCAAAACGCCGCAGTTCCTTGGGATTCTGTTGCGCGTATTCGCGCGCGCGCCGAACGAGTTCTGTCACGCTATCTCGTGCTTCACTTTCATTGGGGATCCTGCTGCAGGGCGTGTCGCCAGACCGAGCACGACCGCCACCAACAGGTACATCTCGTGGACGTACAGGTTATCGACCAGGCTGTGAACCAGCAGGTGTCCCAGCGTACCCAGCGCAGCCACTGCCAGCGTGCGCTGCCAGCCCCAAGCACACCGCGTCCGTCGCCATGTGCTGACAAGCGCCAGCAATACGAACAGAGCATAGCCAGCCAGCCCAAGCAGCCCGTTCTCTGCCAGCACATTCAGATAGTAGTTGTGGGCGTGTCCCAGCGGATCCTGCCAGCGCGGCAGAGCCACTTCAGGGTAGGCCACCGCATATTGCCCGGTGCCCACGCCCAGCCAGGGCTGCCGCTCGAACATGCGCCAGGCAGCCTGCCAGTGCGCCAGGCGCTCGATCGTGGCAAAGTTGGCGTCGTCCACCTCGACAGCGCCCAACTCGCGTGCGGCCGACAGGCTGAGCGAGCCGGTCAGCCGCTCCAGCAGGTCGCCGGGCAGGCTGCCGGTCAGCGCCGGCGCCAGCAGCAGCGCCAGCACCGCGACCACGGTCACCCCAACCCACGCCCGTCGCCCCAACGCCAGCAGCGCCAACGCCGCGCCAGCCGCCAGTCCCACCAATGCGCCGCGCGACCAACTCATCACCAGCGCTGTCGCCATCACCACGCTCGACGCCAGGCCCAGCAACCAGAGCAGCCCGGGGGCCCGGTCGCGCTTTCGCCAGGCCCGCCACGCGGGGCCCGCCTGCGTCAGCGCCACGGCATACCCAAGCGGCAGGAGCAGCCCGAGATAGCCGCCGAAGGGGTTTGGCTGCTGGAAGGTGCCGTAGGCGCGCATGTAGCGCCCAAACAGCACAAACCCCTCCGGCCCTACCTGAAACAGGAACTGGTAGATGCCGAGCGCAGCCTCGAGGCTGCCGGCCACCAGCAGCGCCGCCACCAGCCAACGCTGGCCTCTCTCGTCCAATTCGCCCGCCACCAACAGGTAGACCAGCGCGAATTCCACCCACTTGGCGAGCTCCTTGAGCGCGGGAGTCAACTGCTGGGCCGGCAGCAGCCCAATCGCGAGCACCGCGACGTAGCACAGCAGGCCCCACAGCGTGCGTGCACGCGCCACGCGCAGTTGACGCGTCGCCAGCATCCGAAGCAGCCAGGCGCTGACGGTGGCCAGCACCAGCAGCTCGCTGGCGCCAAACGTGACGCCCCCCAACGCAAGCTCACGCAGCGACCCAAACGGCACGCTGAACGCAATCCCGTACAGGCCCAGCGTGGGCCAGCGCAGCAGCAGGAACGCGCCGAGCGCCCCGAACACCAGCAGCACGCACCAGGTCAGCGGCGCCCGCGCCAGCACAACGCCCAGCGCGACCAGCGCGGCGCCGGCCAGCGTAACTGCTACCCACCGAGACAGGCGTACGTGGGGCTTTTCGTACCAGCGCGTCAACCCCAGCATGGCCCCCTACCTTTGCTCTCGAAACCAGGCGAGAGTCTGCCGCAATCCCTCGTCCAGCCCGACTCGCGGCTCCCAGCCCAACAGGCTGCGCGCCCTGGTGATATCGGGACGGCGCGTCTGCGGGTCGTCCTTGGTGCGTTCATCTTGTGGCGTCACATGGATCACCCGCGACCGGCTGTTTGCCAGGCGAATCACGGTGTGGGCGAACTCGAGGATGGTGACCTCCTGCGGATTGCCCAGGTTGACCGGCAGCACCTCGTCGGAGAGCAGCAGGCGGTACAGCCCCTCCACCAGGTCACTCACGTAGCAAAAGCTGCGCGTACGCGAGCCGTCGTCGTAGACCGTCAGGGCTTCGTTGTGCAACGCCTGCCAGCAAAAGTTGGGCACCACTCGGCCGTCGTTCACGCGCATGCGCGGACCATAGGTGTTAAAGATGCGCGCGATGCGCGTGCGGATGCCGTGCGCACGGTGGTAGGCCATCGTCAGCGCCTCGGCGTAGCGCTTTGATTCGTCATAGACGCCGCGTGGCCCGATCGGGTTCACGTTGCCCCAGTAGGTCTCGGGCTGCGGATGCACCAGCGGGTCGCCGTACACCTCGGAGGTCGAAGCCAGCAGATAGCGCGCACCCCTGGCCTTGGCCAGACCCAGAGCGTTGAGCGTGCCGAGCGCCCCCACCTTGAGCGTCTTGATCGGCATTTCCAAATAGTCCACCGGACTGGGCAACGCCGCCAGATGTACCACGGCGTCCAGCGCCCCGTCATGCTCGATGGGCTGCGTCACGTCGTGGTGCACGAAGGAAAAGTCGGAGCGTCCCGACAGATGCGCGATGTTTGCGAGGCGCCCCGTGATCAGGTTGTCCATCGCCACGACGCTGTGGCCGCGCGCCAGCAGCAGGTCGCACAGATGCGACCCGATAAAGCCCGCGGCGCCGGTTACCAGCACGTGCATCGCGCACTCCTCAGCGTAACTGAAAGGCCAGTATAGCGTGCAGAGCAAGAAGGTCAAAGCGGCCCCCTGCCAGGGGGCGGAAACAGGAGGGCGTACGCAAGGCACACCCAGCCTGTAGACACCGGCAGGGCTCGGCAATCTGCTCGTACGGGCGATCCTGCGTCTGAGTATACACACAGGATCGCTCTGTTATGCCATACCGCCCCGCCGTTACTTGCTCCAGCCGCCGGCGGCCCAGAACAGGCGGTACCACTCCTCGCGCCCCATGTCGACGTCGAACGCGGTCGCCGCATCGCGGATGCGCTCCAGCGTGGCCGCTCCGATGATCGGCAGCATCTTGATGGGGTGCGCCAGCAGCCAGGCGATGGCGATGGCCGTGCGGCTGACGCCGTGCTCGGCCGCTGAGCGATCGAGCGCCGGCCACAGCCGCTCGTAAATCGGGCGTTTGGGATCCTCCGGCTTGACAGCCTTCTCCGAGACCAACCGCCCAATATCCAACGGCCCATAGGCGATCGGCGTCATCTGCCGCTCATAGCACTGGTCCAGCGTGCCGTCCCTGATCGTGTCCAGGTTCGACAAACTGACCTCCACCTCATTGGCCACCAGCGGCACGTCACACCAGCGCGCGAGCGCCGCTACCTGGCTCGGCTTGAAATTGCTCACGCCAAAGTGCCGCACCTTGCCCTGCGCCAGGAGTATGCGAAAGGCCTCGGCCACCTCGTGGGGATTCCACAAAGCGTCAGGAAAGTGGAGCAACAGCATGTCGACGCGCTCGATGCCCATGCGCTGCAGCGAGCCCTCGACGCTCTCGATGATATGCGCCGCCGATTGGTCGTACCAGACGGACACGCCCGGATTGGGGTGCAGCGGCTGCACGGACGAGCACTTGGTGATGATCGTCACCTCGTCGCGCATGCCAGGCATGCGGCGCAGCGCCTCGCCCATGACCATCTCGCTGACGCCGCGGCAGTAGATATCCGCGTTGTCAAAGCAGCGGATGCCGACCTCGTAAGCCGTCAGCACTGCCGCAACGGCGCGATCAAACTCTTCATCCGTCACCTTGTCGCGAGTGCGCCAGTTCATCCCCAGCACGCGCCCCAGCCCGTAAGCCATGCGCGTGGTCTCCATGCCCGTCGTCCCGATGGTCTGTGTCTGCATGTTCGCTCCCACGTTGTGCGATGTTGTGAGTCGCTCAGCCAAAGAAGGGCGAAAGCCACCCTTCGCGGATGCCCGTGCCAAAGCCAGGGTCGTCGGTCACGCCGATGGTGCTGTTCACGGGCAGCACGCAGCCCGGAGACCAGTCGCACTCTTCCAGCGGGATGCCCGGCGCCGGCCAAATACCGAACTCGGCCCAGGGCATATTGGGCATCGCGATGGACAGGTGCGTCCCGTATGGGTACATGCCGCCGCCGTGCAGGATCACAGTCTTGCCTGCCACATCGGCCATCTCGGCGATCTTGCGGCAGGCCGTCAGGCCGCCAACCCACAGCATATCGGGCTGCAGGATATCCACGGCATCGTTCTCGATCAGGTATTTGAACGGCCACGGCGTGTACATGTGCTCGCCCGTCGCCAGGGTCTGCCAGGGCAGCCGCTGACGCACCGCAACGTGCCCAGGCAGGTCCTCAGGGATCAGGTACTCTTCGATCCACTTGAGCCCGTACGGGCGCAGCCTCTCAGCCAGGCGCACGGTGTACTCGACGTCAAAGGCCATGTAACAGTCGAGCATGATCTCGACGCTGTCGCCCACGATCTCGCGGGTTTTGGCCACCAGCTTTTCGTTCTCGTCCAATCCCCACAGGCCGTCGACCGGCCCATACGGGCACGCCAGCTTGACGCCCTTGAAGCCTAACTCCATCTGCCAGTCGGTGTCGTTGCCGGTGGCGTAGGCGAAGAGCGTGTCGCGCACCTTGCCGCCCAGCAATGACCAGACCGGTTTGTTCTGCAGCTTGCCCGCCAGGTCCCAGAGCGCCAGGTCCACACCGCTCATCGCCACGGACGTCAGCCCGACCGTGCCGTACGGCTTGGACATGCGAAACATCAGGTCCCAGCAACGTTCGATCGCAAGGCAGTCCTGCCCCACCAGGTGCTCGGCAAAGTGATCCTCGATGATAGCGGCCACGGGCCGGCCGTAGGAGCAGGGACCCACACCCCAGGTCCCGTCCTCGGCCGTCACCTTGACCCAGACGCCCTCCCAGCGCGGCATCCACAGGTCGCGCATGCGCTTGAACTCTGCAAAGCGGCTCATCGGGTTGGCCACTTCGGTGTACGACGCCCACGACTCGCGGCGCGCCGTCGTAGTCGGCCGCTTGGAGGGACGCTTGTCCATCCGCATGGTCTCGATCCTGGCGATCTTCATCGCGACTCCTTTCGCTGGTGAACTTGCATCGAACGATCCTGCCCTGACAGCGCTCGTCGACGATTATACCCGCATGCAGCCGCGGCGCCACTGGCATTTTGCGGCGCGCCCCCGCCGTGTCCTATCA
>DIVQ01000239.1 GCA_002423325.1 Anaerolineales bacterium UBA6128
TGGTCGACGAAGGCGAAAAGGAGATCGCCGGCACAGCAGACGTGGTGCTACCAGTCGCGGGGCACCTGCCCGAGGCGCTGACGCCGCTGACCTACGCCGGGACGCTGGAGCTGTTCGCCTCCGATCTGGCGGAGGCGATGGGCGAGCCATACTTCCGCGGGTTCGAGGGCCGCTGGGCGACGCCATCGGGCGACCCGATCTGGTTCAGTGAGATTCTGGAACGCAGGGAGCTGTTGGCGCTGGAAGACTAGGGATGGGCTAGGCCGGCCAACGCAGGCCGCGATACGGGCACAGAATGGCTTAAGAAGGAGAAGCGAGAATGGATCTGGTAATCAAGAACGGGACGGTAGTCACACCTTCGGATGTTTGCCAGGCCGACGTGGGCATCACCGACGGGCGGATTGCGCAGATCGCCGATCACATCCCCGAGGAAGGGCGGGTGATCGACGCCAAGGGCTGCTATGTTTGCCCCGGTGGTGTGGACATCCACACGCACATTGACAGCGTACTACACGGCATGCGCACCGTGGACGACTGGTATTATGCCAGCCTGGGCGCCGCCGCTGGCGGCACCACCACCGTGGTCGACTTTCCGCTGCAGCCGGCAGGACAGTCGCTGCGGGCAACGATTGAGGAGCGCATCGAAGCGGCGAGCAAGCTGAGCCTGGTCGACTTTGCTTTCGCGCCTATCGTCACGCAATTTACGGACGATACGTATGCGGAGATCCCCGGGCTGATCCGCGACGGCCACACCTCGTTCAAGACCTTTATGTACTATGACTGGAAGATCGACGACTATAACCTGGCCCGGCTGCTGGACGTGGTGGGCAGCAACGGCGGCATCGTGGGCATCCATTGCGAGAACGCCGGCACGATCGACTACCTGGGGGCCAAGGCCATCGCCGAAGGCCGCACGGGTCCCGAGTGGCATGCGCCAACCCGGCCCGTCAGCACAGAGACCGAGGCCTCGGCACGTGTGCTGGCAGCAGCTGCCGAGCTGCAGGTACCTGTCTGGATCGTGCACATGTCCGCAGGGCCAGCGGTACGGGAGCTTGCCCGGGCCCGCGCCGAGGGCGTGTGTGCCTATGGCGAGACGATGCTACACTTCCTGTGCCTGGATGAGAGCTACTATGCCCGACCGGGGCTGGAGCCGCTGAAGGCGGTGGTCACGCCACCGCTGCGCCCCGCCTCGCATCAGGAAATGCTCTGGGATGGCTTGCGCTGCGGCACGCTCTCGACGGTCGGCTCGGACCACTGCGCCTTCCCATACAAGGACAAGATTCGCCTGTACGAGACGCGCGGGAAAAAGTTCAACATGATCCCACACGGCGCGCCGGGTATCGAAACGCGCCTGCCCATGCTCTTTGCCGAGGGCGTGAGCGAGGGGCGCATCTCGGTGAGCAAGTTCGTGGAGGTTATCGCGGCCAACCCCGCGCGGCTGGCCGGCATCTACCCGCAAAAGGGCGCGCTGATGCCTGGCAGCGATGCGGATATTGTGATCATCGACCCGGACAGGAAAGTGACCATGGGCACGGCCATGCTGCACGGCAAGACGGACTATACCCTGTTCGAGGGCTGGGAGCTGCAGGGTTATCCGGTGGCCACCCTCTCGCGCGGCACGGTACTGTTTGAGAACGGTGAGTTGGTGGCCGAGCGTGGCCGCGGCCAGGCGCTCAAGCGCGGGCCTTTCATCCCATTCTAGATCAAGCTAAGGAGCTGCACATGACGCGCAAGATTCTGGTAATCAACCCCAATACCTCGCTGTCCATGACCGAGGACATCAAGAAATCGGCCGAGGCGGCCAGACTGCCCGACACGGTCATGACGTACGTCAACCCACCGGAAGGGCCCGAGTCGATCGAGACCTATCTCGACGAGTTCCTGGCGGCCATCGGTGTGCTCAAGATCATCGCTGCCGAGCGCGACAACTATGACGCGTTCATCATCGCCTGCGGCGACGACCCGGGACTCTTTGGCGCGCGAGAGATCACCGATAAGCCGGTGGTCTCCATCGGCCAGGCGCCCATGCTGCTGGTGCCGCTGATGGGGCGCACTTTCTCGATCCTGGGCACCTGGTGCGGCGACGCGCCACGCAGCGAGGACAAGGTGGCCAAGTACGGCCTGCTCAACCTGCTGGCCTCGGTAGTGCCCAGCGGCGAGGGCGTGCTGGGCAGCCACGAAGACCACGCCGGGCTGATGGATCGCCTGGAAGAGATGGGACGCGAGGCTATTGAGGTCAACGGAGCCGAGGTGCTGATCACCACCTGCGCCGGATTGGCCGGCGTGCACAGCGAGCTCTCCAAGCGACTGCACGTGCCCGTGCTGGAGGGCGTGACCTGCGCCGTCAAGCTGGCCGAGATCATGGTCGACCTGGGACTGAAGACCACGCGCGTAGGCCAGTACGCCTCGATCCCGCAGCCCAAGCCGCTGAAGGGCTGGCCCGAGTTCCAGCACCTGGAGCCCTTCAAGGTGGGCAAGGGCAAGAAGTAGCGAAGCTGCGCGGCGCACGGCGCCTCGGCCGCAGGCTTCGGCGGTGGTGTTGCCGCGCGCAAATCGACGTATACCGTACCGCGGGACGCGGTGACCACCTCGCCGCGCCCCGCAGCATGCCTGGGCACGACCACGTGCCTGGATTGGAGCACAAGCCATGAGCAGCCAACCAAGCCTGGGCCAGCGCATCGATGAGGCCAACCAGGCCGCCTTACAAAAGATCCTCACCTCCGAACCCACCCTGGTCGACATCCGGCTGGCCGGAGAATGGCTGCCGCAGATGCAGGACAACTGGGTGCTGCACGCGGGTCCGCCGATCGCCTGGCAGGACATGACTGGCTCGGCCCGCGGTGCGGTNNACGAAGGCCTGGCCAAGACGCCGGCCGAAGCGGAAAAGCTGGCCGGCAGCGGTGAGATTGTCTTCAAGACCAACCACGAGATGGGCGGCGTCGGCGGCATGACCGGCATCATCACCCGCTCCACGCCGTTGTACATCATCGAGAACCGCCCGCACGGCACATCGGCCTATGCCGGCGTGCTCACCGACCGGCTGATCTTTGGCGGCTACGACGCGCAGGCCCTCGAGAACATGCGCTGGACCAATACCGTGTTTGCGCCAGCGCTGAAGCAGGCCCTGCTGGCCGCGGGCGGCATCAACATCAAGCAGATCCAGGCCCAGGCGCTGCACATGAATGACGAGATGCACAACCGCAGCAACGCGGCCACCGCCCTCTTTGCCAAAACGGTGTCGCCCTATTTGGTGGAAGCGGTCGGCGACCACAAAACCGTGGCCGAGATCCTGCGCTTCTGGGACCGCACGCCGAGCTACTTTACCTTCATCGGCATGGGCGCCTGCAAGGCCACCATGCTGGCCGCGCACAACATCGAGTACTGTTCGCTGGTCAGCGTTATGTCGCGCAATGGGGTCGAGTTCGGCATCTGGGTCAGCGGGCTGGGCAACCGCTGGTTCACCGGCCCGGCGGCGCCCATCGTCGGCCCCACCTTCCCCGGCTACCGCTACGAGGAGGCTGAGAACGACATTGGCGACTCGTGCATCACCGAGACCGCTGGCATCGGCGCTTTCATGCTGGCTGGCGCGCCAGCGATCCTGCGCCTGGTGGGTGGCACGGTCGAGGATGCCTTCCGTCACTCGCAGGAGATGTACGAGATCACCGCCGGCGAGAACCCCAACTTTACCATGCCGGCGCTGGATTTCCGACCAGGGCCGCTGGGCATCGACATCCGCAAGGTGGTGGAGACGGGCATCGTGCCCATCATCGACACGGCCATGACCCACAAAAAGGCCGGGGTGGGCGAGATGATCGGGGCAGGCATGGTCACGCCGCCGATCAAGCCTTTCCAGGATGCCCTGCGTGCCTTCTTTGCGGCCTACGCTGGCTAGAAGCAAGTCGAAGGAGGAATTGCATGCGACTGAAAGATAGGGTAGTGATTGTCACCGGTGGCGGGCGCGGCATCGGCGAAGAATACTGCTACGGCCTGGCCCGTGAGGGTGCCCGGGTCTGCATCGCCGAGCTGCTGCCCGAAGAACAGGTGGCGCCCATCATCGAGGACATCCGCGCGGAGGGCGGCGATGCGCTGTACGTGCGCACGGACGTCTCCAAACAAGAGGACACCGAGCGCCTGGCCAAGGTGGTCATGGAGCGTTGGGGGCGCATTGACGGGCTGGTGAACAATGCCGTCTGGCAACCGGCCAAGCCGTTCAACGAGTTCACGGTGGCCGAATTCGACAAGATGATGGCGGTCAACGTGCGCGGCCCGTGGCTGTGCATCGTGGCCGTCTATCCGTATATGAAGGCGCAGGGCAAGGGCAAGATTGTCAACATCGCCTCGCAGACCTTTTTCTACGGCTGGTGGAACTTGGCCCCCTACGTAGCTTCCAAGGGAGCGATCGTGGGCCTGACCCGCGCACTGGCCCGGGAGCTGGGCTCGCAGGGCATCCGCGTCAACTGCCTGGCGCCCGGCCTGACCGTGACCGACGGGGCACTGGAGCCGGTCAACGAGAGCATCCTGCCCGGCCAGGTCAACAAGTGGCTGGACATGCACGTAGAGGGCCAGTGCATCAAGCACCCAGGCTACCCGCAGGACCTGGTCGGCCCGCTGCTCTACCTGCTGAGCGATGACAGCGATTTCATGACCGGCCAGACGGTCCTGGTCGACGGCGGCTGGGTCATGCACTGAGGCGTTGGACCATACGCCCAAGCGAGCAAGGGAGAAAAAAGCCATGGATACCTTCCAGCAACGCTGTGCCCAAGCCTTTGCGCAAAGCAAAAAGCTAGCCGGCAACACGCCGAACGAGGCACAGCTCGACAACATCGGTCAGCGCCTGCGCGAGATCTTTACCGAGGCTGAGCTGACGCAGATGGATGCGCGTACTTTCATGCGTCAGGTGGAGCGCGTCTGGCCGATCGCCAAGTACGTCGACCGCACGCCGTAGCGACCGATGATGCTGCGCCGCGTTCTCATCCACAAGGGCACCTACCGCGACTCGGTTGAGCTGATGCGCCTCAACGAGCAGCTGCGCCGGGTCGAAGGCATCACCGACGCGGCTATCCTGATGGGCTCGACCAACAACAAGGCGCGCATGGCCGAGCTAGGCTGGGATGCCGCTGAGCTGGCCTCTGCCGAGGCCAACGACCTGCTGCTGGGGCTGCAGGCTACCAGCCAGGCGAGCATGGATGCCGCGCTGTCCGTCGTGGACGACTTCCTGCGTGGACACTCCGCCGTACGCTCGGCCGGTCAGCCCCGTCAGGCGGTCGCCCCGCGCACGCTGGACTCGGCGCTGCGGGCGCTGCCTGGGGCCAATCTCGTCTCGATCTCCTTGCCCGGCGAATATTCCGCTGCCGAAGCCCGCAAGGCACTGGAACGCGGGCTGCACGTTTTTCTCTTTAGCTCGCATGTCCCGCTGGAGGAAGAGCGCCAGCTCAAGGATTTGGCGGCGCAGCGTGGGCTGTTGATGATGGGCGCGGATTGCGGCACAGCCTGGATCCACGGCCAGCCACTGGGCTTTTGCAGCCAGCTCTCCCCAGGGCCGGTCGGTCTGGTCGCCTCATCCGGCACCGGCGCGCAGGAAGTGGCCTCGCTCGTCGAGCAGGCCGGCGTGGGCATCTCACACATTCTTGGCACGGGCGGCCGCGACCTGGACACCGCCATCGGCGGCAGCTGCACGCGTCTGGCGCTGGCGGCGCTGGACAACGACCCATCGACGCACGTCAATGTGATTGTCTCCAAGGCCACCGCCCCTGAGATGGAAGCGCAGGTCGTTGAGTGGGCGGCGGCCTGCCGCAAGCCGGTGGTGCTCTGCTTCGTGGCCCACCCGCCGCGCCAGGCGCTGCCCAAAGGCGTCTTGGCGGCTGCGCACCTGGCCCAGGCCGCACAGCTGGCCGTAGCACTGGCCAAGGGAGGCGCCCTGCCTGAGGCGCTTGACTATGCCCATTTCGTCGCGGCGCACGCGCCCGAGCTTGATCCCATCCGCCCTAGGTTCGCCCCTGCGCAGCGCTGGCTGCGCGGGCTGTTCTCTGGCGGCAGCCTGACCAGCGAGGCGGCCTGGCTTGCCGCGGGCATCCTGCCAGAGGTGCACGGCCCGGGCGGCGGCGCCGTGCGGCCCATTCATGATTTCGAGGTCAGCCGCAAGCACATGCTGCTCGACCTGGGCGACGAGCGCTTTACCCTGGGCCGACCGCACCCGATGATCGACCCCGGGCTGCGCCTGGAGCGCCTGTTACGCGAGGCGCGTGATCCGGCCGTGGCGGTGCTGCTGCTCGACGTGGTGCTGGGACACAACGCCCACCCTGACCCCTCGGGCGCGTTGGCCCCGGCCATCGCGCAGGCCCGCGCCGAAGCCGAGCAAGAGGGGCGCCACCTGGCGGTGCTGGCGCATGTATGCGGCACGGCGGGCGACCCACAGAACCTGCAGGCACAATGCGAGACGCTGGCCCAGGCGGGATGCCTTCTCTATGACACGAATGTCGAGGCGACCTACGCGGCCGCCTATCTCGTGCACGACCTGGCACAGGGAGGTTGACGTGGCATCCAC
>DIVQ01000221.1 GCA_002423325.1 Anaerolineales bacterium UBA6128
AGGTGGCCTCTGTGGCCGCGCTGTTTGTGGTGGCCGAGCCGATGACTGCGCTCAGGGCGCCGACGGTCTGCGCGTCGCTGTCGTTCTGTACCGCGATCCTGAGGTGGAACGCGCCGTTGTGGATGTCGGGCATGGCGAACACGTCGGCGATGCGTACTACTGGTTGGCGACGCAGTTCGACCCCCCAGACCACGCCGCCCAGGTTCTGCGACGAGCCGTTGGTGTAGGGATCGGCGCGGTTGCGATGCGGCACGTCCGCCAGCACCAGGCCGTCGATCGGCTTAGCCATCACGTTGATGACGCGCACGGCCACAAGGTTCTCGGCGTCGGGTCGGTAGGCGGCAGAGATGTCCAGATCGAAGGGCGTCTCGGCGCCCTCGTGGCTGCCCACGAACTGCCCGTTGACCCAGACCTCGCCGAAATAGTCAACGTTCTCAAAGTGCAGCCGGATCGTGTGGTGCCCGTCCGTCGGCAGGTCGCCCTGGAAGCTGCGCCAGTACCAAGCGACGCCGTGGTAGCCGGGGAACACCTGCTGGATGATGCCGGGCACCGGCACATCCAGCGCCTCGGGTCGCTGCGCTTGGTACCAGCCCTCAGCACGGCCCGTGTTGCCCGGGTCGCGCGCGATCTTCCAGATGCCGGACAGACGCATGACGTTGCAGTGACTGATCATCGGCTCTCCTCACACGGGTGATATGGCGGGTGGTCGGGGGTTCCACCGCGGCATCATCTAATGTTGCAGTCGGCTTGGCCAGCGGGGACGACGGTTCGGTGCACCAACTGCATATGCTGTTCGCCGAACTCAGGCGACCTATACAGGTTCAGCGCGCCATCGCGGTAGCAGTCCGTCTCGACAAGCACGGGCTATGCGCCCAGGGCCAGTCCTAGGTGCCTACTGCATCAAGCCACATGGGAGCCATGTCTAGACGTTCCGCAGGGCACTGCTTGCTGGCCTACAGTCGAAGGGCGCACTATTGCTTCATCTAGAGCAGTGGGGTTGTCTCGGCTGGTGGCTGCCGAGTCTGCTGACGGCGAAGCGTCGGCGGCGACCAGGCATCAGACCCTCTTGTCCGATCTTCCCAGTCTTCTCCTCAGCTTCTTCAGAACCGACCTGAGAGGCCGCCAAACTCTGGCGTTCGGAGTTAGTCGATTCAGGATAACCAATGGCACAGCAATAAGCGAGAGCCAGATAACAGCCGAGAAGATGGGCCCGGCCTCTCCTCGTGGGGTGGCGGTGACCGCGGAGTCAAGCAGAAATGCGAGCACGGCGCAGCCGAAAGCCACAGCAACCGTCACGATAGTCGTCAACAAGCAACCACGGACGGACTTTGCGCCCTTGGCCTTTGTGGACGGCATCCAACTCGTGAAATCGGCTCGCTTCGGAGGATTGTCCATCCATGACGTGTCGGGCTCAGGAAGGCGAAGGCACTCCCTCACTGTAAGAAACCTGGGAACAGGAACTGACTGGGGCCGGCCGCTGTTGCTCACCCAGCGCATAGCTCGTGAGGTCTCGAGCGCTCGCGCGAGCTCAATCAACTTGACGACATCCGCTCGGAGGTAGGTTAGTACAGCATCGTGTTGCCCGTCTGCCCACATTTGCGGGACCTTGGCACCGCCCATATCCGTGACAACGGTTCCATCGGTCAAAGTGACAGACTTGGCCTTGCCAACCAACCCCGCGCCCTGTAATGCCTTGTCCAAACCAAGGTAGAAGCCTTTGGAGAAGGTCACATACATCATCAGGTCCACATGAGTCAAGGCCAACGCGCTGCACTCGTCCAGCAGACCCGACTCCTGACCCAACACAAAGAAATCAAAGCTGCAGCCATTCCAAGTAAGGATCGTGTAACCTTCGTCGACGAGCGCCCGGAGCTTGTGGACGATCGACTGGCATTCGTCTGGTGAGAGCTGCGGGACCCCGTGCCACACTGTGACATCGTCTTTGTCGCTGAGTGCTATCGCGGCACAACAGATGCCAAGCGGCGCGTAGCGCTTTAAGTCCGCGACGTTCTCAGGCAGCACCTTCGCCGTCTCTAGGTCAAAGGCAGCGAATCTCATCTGTGACCTCCCTTCCCACGGGTGTAAGCATAGCGATGCCGTAGACTCGAGAGCTCTGAAGGTCTAGCTTGCGCCGGCTCAGACGGCCTATGGACACGGGACAGAGCCGAATACCCACCTCACGGCTGGGGGGTGAAACGCCAGAGCAGACCGACCTTGGCGTTACGCCAAGATAACCCATCATCCTCCTGTAAGTCAAGCGCAACAGCGCGCTGCAACCACAGTGCGATTCACGCCCAATACTTGCCCGTCTCAGTCACAGTCTCACTGCTGGACTGCAAGCGTCGGGGTGGATGGCCGCCCGAGGACGCGCGAGCAGCCGAAATGCGAGCGGACCCTCAGAGCGCCCCACCCCAAGTGGGGCGCCCGGGGTCCGCCTGTTGGTGTCGTGAACTCAGAGCACAACTGTGGTATGGACGCGCTTCAGGGGATGTCGGCAAAGGCGCTGGCAGGCGCAAAGGCCACGCCGACCATGGTGGGGCCGGTGTGCGCGCCCAGCACCAGTGCGATGCGGCCGGCGGGCAGCCAGGTACACGCAAATCGTGCATCGAGCAGAGTGCGCAACTCGGCGGCGCCCTCTTCGTTATCGGCGTGCAAGGCCTGCACGCGCAGCGCGCTGCCGGGCGCGTGCTGCTTAGCCACCAGGTCCACCAGGCCGCGCAGGGCGTTGGAGAACGAGCGGGCCTGTCCCATCTGGACGTAGGTGCCGCGCTCCTTTTCGACCCCGATCATGGGCTTGATATTCAGCAGCGACGCGATGAGGCCCTTCATGTGGCTGATCCGACCGCCGTGGATCAGGTAGCGCAGCTCTTTGAGCGTATAGATGCTGTTGGAGGCATCGCTGATGCGCTGCAGCAGCGCGACGATGCGTTCCATCGCCCAGCCAGCGCGTGCAGCGCGCGCGGCGGCCTCGGTCTGCCAACCGGCCGCAGCGGAAAGCGTCTTGGCGTCCACACAGGTGACGCGCGCCTCGGGCGCCAGCGCGGCGCCGGCCTGTGCCGAGCCCAGCGTGCCGCTCAGACCCGAGGAGATGTGCACCGAAAGGATCTCGGGGTCGCTGGCGGCGAGTGTCCGATACATCTCTGCGAATTGCCCGGCTGAGGGCTGGGATGTCGTCGGCAGATGGCGGCTGGCAGCCAGCAACTGGTAGAATTCGGTGGGCTGAAAGTCGGGCCCCTCACGGTAGGTGATCCCGTCCAGCGTCACGTTGAGCGGCACGACGTGGATGTCCAGGTCAGCGAGTTCCTGGGCGGGCAGCAGAGGTGCTGCACCGTCGTCGGTAACGATATGCATACGAGGGTCTCCTTCTACAGTACTGCGAGCCCCCGCGTAGAGTCCGCCAGGGCAGCAATGAACGAACGCGTTTCGGATGTGCGCAATAACCCCAGATCGCGTGCCGCGTTACTGATCAGGGCGCCGGGCAACTCGCGAGCAAAACGTTGCAGCAGGGCCAGGGCGCTGGGCAGGTCGGGCGTCCAGTCGTCCAGGCCCACGATGGCCAACACGCGCGCCACGCCGACGGCCCCCATAAAGTCGAGCGTGTCGGCATCGTGGAACACAATGGCCTCGGGCGCATGCCCGGGGTCGGCCGAGTACATGTGCCCGCGGATGACCGCCTGTACCGCTGACGGGTCCCCCGGGTAAGCCGCGTCGGCCAGCCACGCCGGGGTCAGGTCCGCGGCCCGCTGAGCGTGATCGGCGCCCTCCAGCCGGTGTGGGGCAAAGGCGCCCAGGTCGTGCAGGCAGGCCGCAGCGAAGAGCGCATCGCCGTCCGCGCGCCAGCCCTCGCGCTCCGCCAACTCCAGCGCCAGGCTGTAGACGCGGGCGCAGTGTGCCGGTCCCCAGGCGGGATGCGGGTAACGCGCATTCAGGGCGGTGAGGGCCTCGCGCCACAAAACAGTCATCCTTTTATTCGACACCGCACAGGCTCGTCTGGTTGCACTGCGCTGAGGCGTACTACGCCCGGCCCCACTTGGCATAGGCGTCGGCAAACGACATCCCGGCCGCCATATCGGTGCGCATGGCCTGTTCCTTGGCCTCCATCTCTTCGGCCTTGACCAGCACGTCCATCGCGATGGCCTGCGGGACGACGATGACGCCATCGGCGCCGCCGATCACCCAGTCGCCGGGATCCACGCGCACGGCCTCAGCGAGCGTGCCGGGCATGCCGATCGACACGTTGGTGGCGTGCACGCGCCAGCGGCCGGCCCCCTCGATGGGCGTGGTGCCGCGCACACAGGCCGTCCAGCCGGGAATGGCGATCACGCCGAGATAGTCGCGGATGCAGCCGTCGATGACGACGCCCATGGCGCCCTGCTGCTTCATCCGCCAACTGGTCATCTCGCCGAACTTGCCGGCCCAGCCGTCGCCGCCGGTGTCGACCACCACCACGCTGCCCGGGCGGATCAGCTCGCCCACGCCGATAAAGCTGGTGGTCTGCTGTTGCTGGTCGGCCTGCACGTCGGCGGCGGTGCGCAGATCGCGCGCGCCGCGCACGGTGACGGCCCGCCCCGCCATATGCTGATGCGGCAGCAGCGGGCGGATGTTCAGGTCGATGACCTGGTTGCCATAGCCCATGGCATCCAGCACGTCATAGATGTTGGCGATGCGCAGCTTGTCCCAGCGCTGCTGCAGCGCCAGGATCTCGTCAACGCTTTGATCACTGTGCATTTGTCTCCTCCATCGTGCGGTGCGATGCGCCCTCGCGCGAGGGCAATCGGATTGGGCTGTCTGCATGGCGTGCGGGTGGATTGTAACATGGGTATGGCTGCCGACAAACACGGGGGGCGGCGCAGTGGGAGACGGCACCCATGGGTGTTGGCTCTCAGTGAGAATCCCTTGACATCCCCCCCCCGTGCTATAGTATACCTGTACGCGTCGATACTGGCCCTGCTTTAGACGATTGCAGCGTGTTGACCCACATATCCATAGCCTTCTCCACTACCAACCTGTGGAGGGTGATGTGGTGCGCAAACAAACCGTCAGGATCGCAGTGTGTGCTACGTGGGCAACGGCGTGGCGGCGGTTGCCCAGCAGGGCGACCTCGTGTATCGTGGCGGCGCCGGGCGCGGGGGCGCGGCAGTGGGCGAGGGTACTCGCCTTGCCGCGGCTACCGACTGGATTCCCGCCCGCGTGCGACGGTACTCGCCAGTCGCGGGAATGATGAAACGCCAAGTACGACAACCTCTCAAGGAGGCATCATGGCTTTGTCCCGCTATCTGCGTCTCTCCCTCGTCGTGTTGGTCCTGTCGGGCGTGCTGCCGGGCGCGCCGGCGTCGTCTACGGCCAGCGTCCACGCTGAGACCGCCTTCACCTTTGTCGGCCAGGCCGGCTTTTACACCAAGTCCCTGGCGGTGCGCGACGACACCCTCTATGTGGCCAGCGGACGCCGCCTGTTGGTCGTCGACGCGTCCGACCGGACCGCGCTGCGTGTCATCGGGCTGAGCGAGGCCTTTGGCGCGGACATCGATACGATGGTACTGGCCTGGCCGTACGTCTACCTTACCTGGTGGGAGGACCCGCCCGAGACCTACCGCTACCAGGTGGTGAGCATCGTGGACGTGTCCACACCCTCGGCGCCTGTGATCGTGGGCAGGCTGAACATGCCGATCGACAACCTCACGCGCGGACTCGCCGCTGCCGGACGCCACGCGTGGGTAGCGGATGGCAAGGGCATCTGGCTAGTGGACGCGACCGACCTGCACGCCCCCGAACTGCCCTGGCCCGGGCGCCTGGCCCGCGGCTCCACCAAGCTGGCCGCATCCGGTGACCTGCTGTGCGTCTCGGGCCCGACCACGTTGGATGTCTACGACTATGCCGACCCGCGTGCTCCGCAGTTGGCAGGCCAGTGCGTCACGCCCTATGCACCGCACGGGGTGACTATGGCGGACGCGCGCGCCTATGTGGCCGACAACGGCTTGGCGGTGGTTGATCTGAGCGATCCCACCACGCCGACTCTCTCCGGCTATTGCGCCACGCCGCACGTAGCCAGCGAGGTGGCCGTCTCGGGCGGCCGCGCCTGTGCGCTGGATACCGCCGGCTGGTTGATGCTGGTGGACGTGTCCGACCCGCAGGCGCCGACATTCATGGGCGAGTGTGCGGTGCCGGCGGCCAACGCGGTGGCCATGTCCGGCGAGCGCGGCTATGTGGTCACCAACGCCGGCGGCCTCGTCATCGTCAGCCTGGCCGATCCAAGCGCTCCGGCCGTGGTTGCCGAGTATCATTACGCTCCCTCATACGCGCTGGCCGTGGCGGATGGCTATGCATACCTGTTAGGCGACGACGCCCTGACCGTGGTCGACGTGTCGAATCCGGCTCAGCCCGTCGTGCGGGGCAGTTGCGCGGTCGAGAGCGGTTGGGCATGGGATGTGGCTGTGGAGGGCGATCACGCCTATGTGTCTGTAGACAGCGGCCTCAAGGTCGTGGATGTCTCCGACCCGACGACGCCGGCCGTAGTGGGACAGTACCCTACAGCGCGCTGGAGCCTGGCCGTCACCGCCCGCGACGACCTGGTGTACGTGCTCTCCGAGTCGGGAGGACTGCTGCTGATCGACGTGTCTTTGCCCTACAGCCCCACCCTGGTCTCGACGTGCAGCATGTCGGGCGCCGCGTATGCGGGCGACCTAGTGCTGGTGGACGACCTGTTGTACGTTCCGGGGGGCAACTCGGCATTGGTCATCGTGGATGTGCAAGATCCCCACGCCCCAACCATCCTGAGCCAGTACAGCACGCCCCTGGACGTGCGCGGCGTGGCCGTGGTGGGCAATACCGCCTACGTGCAGGATGTGTTCAACGGCGTGTATGTGCTGGATGTGACCGATCCCACGGCGCCGGTGCTGCTAGACCAGATCGATGTGGGCGTGCAGGTGGGCGGCATCGCCGTCCTGGGCGACTATTTGTGCGTGATCATGAGCGACATCCGCGTCAACGTCATCAACATCGCCACGAGCGGGCCACCGCAACTGCTTGCCGACTGCTTCTGGGAGGGTACACCCTACGACATCAAGGCAGACGGTGGCTATCTCTACGTGGCCGGAGGTGGGCTGACGGTGCTGCGCTGCGGCAAGCAGGAGACCCACAAGGTGAGCCTGGCCGCGCTGCGCATGGGGCAGACGCCGCCCGCGCCGGTCCCCGTCGAGTTGGTAAGGGCGGTGCCCTGGAGCGCCCTCACCGGCACGCCCACCGGCGTTGACACCGGCGGCCCCTACTGGTACCGCGCGGTGTCCACCGGCTACGGCACGGGCTATCTCGACATCCTGAGCCTGGCGGACCCGGCGGCCCCCGCGCTGGTCGGGCGCTACACGGCGCCCAACAATACATCCATACGTGCGTGGGCGCAGAGCGGCGACCACCTTTACGTGGCGCCGGACTATGGTGACGTCATGTACCTGGTCGACATCAGTGACGCCGCGGCTCCAGTCGACGTGGCCTCGTGGGCCGTTCCCGACATCATCAGCATCGCGCTGGTCGATGGCAGTCTGCTGGTCATCGCCTGGGACTCGTCCCTTACCAACAACTACCTAAGGGTCTACAGCCTGGCGGACCCGGCCAGCCCAGTGGAAGTGGGGAGCTGCCAGATCGGCAGCAGAGAAGGCGTGAGCCGCATCAACGTGGTGGGGGACATCGCCTGGGTAAACACCACCGACTGGCGCTCGAACTACTATGGCGAGCTGACCGCCATCGACATCTCGGACCTGTCGCACCCGCAAAAGCTGGGCTCCTGCTACGTGGAAGGATATGGCCTGAACCCCGCCTTGTCGTCCAACTATGCCTACGTGGGTAGTGGCCGGCGCAAGGCGCTCACCACCGTAGACCTCAGCGACGCGTCCGCGCCGCGCGTGGTGCACCACCTGCCGCTGCCCGGGAACAGCAGTGGTGCGGTGCTCTGGGGTGCCTACGCCTGCACCACGTCCGGCGACTATGTGGCGGTCGTCGATGTAAGCGACCCGCGTGCCCCGTTCCTGCGCACACTGTGGGATGCCGGCGCGCCAGTCGAGCCCCTGGTGGCGGTGGGGGAGTATCTGTATGCCTCCACGGAGGGGGCATTGCTGATTCTGCGCTTGGCGCATGCGCTGTGATAGCATAGTCCGGGCCGGGTGGTGTGTTTGGCGGAGCCGTTCCTGACGTGCTGCCTGGGTTAACCCGGTTCGCGGCCGGTAGAGCGCCCCGGATCCGCGCCTTTGCGGCACGCAGGCAGCGAGTGCTACCGCGTAGACAGGCGTCTTCGCGGCAGTTCGCCGACGTTTTGCACCCGCCGACAGGTCTTGCGGTTGACCCGACTCCCCCTCGGTTGTAGAATGTGCCCATCTCGAGCTGTCCAGCGGGAGGCGCGCACATGACAGACCAGGTTTACATCGCCGACGTGGCCAAGCACGTGGGCGAGCAGATCACGATCAAGGGATGGCTCTATAATAAGCGTGACAAGGGGCGGCTGCAGTTCCTGGTGTTGCGCGATGGTACCGGCCTCATCCAGGCAGTGGCCTTTGAGAAAGAGATCAGCGCCGAAGCCTTTGAGGCAGCCGTAGCGGTGACGCAAGAGTCGTCGCTGGTGGCCACAGGCGTCGTGCGGGCCGACGAGCGCGCTCCCGGCGGCTATGAGCTGTCGCTGAGCGATCTGCGCATCGTGCAGTTGACGCAGGACTATCCCATCACGCCCAAGGAGCACGGCACCGACTTCTTAATGGACCACCGCCATCTGTGGCTGCGTTCGTCGCAGCAGTGGGCCATCATGCGCGTGCGCGCCACGGTCATCCGCGCCATCCGCGACTGGCTCGACAGCCACAACTTTCTGCTCGTGGACGCGCCCATCCTGACGCCCTCGGCCTGTGAGGGTACCACCAACCTGTTCGAGACCGAGTACTTTGGCGAAAAGGCCTACCTCACGCAAAGCGGCCAGCTCTACAACGAGGCCACCATCATGGCCTTTGGCCGCACCTACTGCTTTGGCCCCACCTTCCGCGCCGAAAAGAGCAAGACCCGTCGCCACCTGATCGAGTTCTGGATGGTAGAGCCCGAAATGGCCTACGCGGACCTCGAGGAGTGCATGCAGGTGGAGGAGCAGTTCGTCTCTTACATCGTGCAGCGCTGCCTGGAGGAGCGTCGGCCCGAGCTGACCACGCTGGAGCGCGACCTGACCAAGCTCGAGATCATCACGCCGCCCTTCCCGCGCATTCAGTACAATGACGCACTGGACGAAATCCACAAGGCCGGGCTGGAGCTGCCCTGGGGCGAGGATCTGGGCGCGCCGCACGAGACCGCCGTGGCCTCGCTGTACGACAAGCCGGTGTTTGTGCACCGCTACCCGGCGGCCTGCAAGGCCTTCTACATGGAGGCAGACCCGCAGGACGCGAGCCTGTCGCTGTCGGTGGACCTGCTGGCGCCCGAGGGTTACGGCGAGATCATCGGCGGCGGTCAGCGCACCGCCAGCCTGGAGCTGCTCGAGCAGCGCATCGCCGAGCACAAGCTGCCACGCGAGGCCTTTGAGTGGTACCTGGACCTGCGGCGCTACGGCAGCGTGCCGCACTCGGGCTTTGGCCTTGGGGTGGAGCGCACCGTGTCGTGGATCTGCGGGCTCGAGCATATCCGCCAGACCATCCCGTTCCCGCGCACGTTGGGGAGGATCTACCCGTAGGCGTACTCGTGTCGCCACGGAGCTGACATCACGTCGTCGCGTCGTTGTAGGGGCAGGGCCCCGTGCCTGCCCGCGGTCCTCGTTGGGGCGAAGAGACCGGTCACCGTCTGTCGACCTGCGTCAGACCGTGACGCGGCCTCTTCGCCCTCAACGCCTGAGGGGGCAAGTGACAACAAGTCTGAACGACGCCGTCCTGTCCTTCCCGCCCGGGTTCCTGTGGGGCACGGCCACGTCGTCGTACCAGGTGGAGGGTGGCAATACCCACTGCGACTGGTATGCGTGGGAGCAAGTGCCCGCGCGCATCCGCGACGGCAGTCGCTGCGGGTTGGCATCCGACTGGTGGCGCAGTCCGTGGCGCCTGCTTTGGGTCGCTGGTGGACAACTTTGAGTGGGCGGAGGGCTGGGGGGCGCGTTTTGGGTTGCTGCAGCTCGATCCTGTGACTCAGGAACGCACGCCGCGCCCCAGCGCGGCCGTGTACGCCGCCATCGCGCGCGCCAACGGCCTCTCGCGTGATCTGGTTGCTGCCATCGCTCCCGACCTCACCTCGGCATTGTTTGCCTGAGCTGACGCGTATCCGCGCGGCGCGCTCCCCGCATTTGCCGCCCTCTGCCGGCGCGATTACAATGCGTGCCATGCCGAAATACCTCTTTATCGTCGAATCGCCCGCCAAGGCCCGGACCATCGGCCATTATCTGGGCAACGAGTATGCCGTGGTGGCTTCTGCCGGCCACGTGCGCGATTTGCCGCCCAAGACACTGGGCGTCAACATCGAGCAGGGCTTTCGTCCGGCCTACGAGTTGTCGCGCAACAAGTCGAAAGTGGTGTCTGCGATTCGCGCCGCCGCGAGCAAGGCGGAAACGGTGTATCTGGCCACCGACCTTGACCGCGAGGGCGAGGCGATCGCCTGGCACGTCCTGCAGGCCGCGGGCATCGACGGCAAGCGCGCCAAGCGCATCACCTTTGATCAGATAACGCGCGCCGCGATTCACGAGGCGCTCAAGCACCCACGCGATCTCGACATGGATCTGGTAGACGCGCAACAGGCGCGCCGGGTGCTCGATCGCCTGGTCGGCTACCAGATCAGTCCGCTGCTCACCCGCGCGCTGCCCAAAGCGCGCTCGGCCGGGCGCGTGCAATCGGTTGCGCTGCGCCTGATCGTCGACCGCGAACGCGAGATCCTGGCCTTTGTGCCGGAAGAGTACTGGACGCTCGACGCCCGCCTGCGGCGCCGCACGCCGGGCAAAGAGCAGTTCACCGCGCGCCTCGCCAAGATCAAGGGACAGGACCCGGAGCTGCACGCGCAGTCCGACGTGGAGGCGGTGCTGCGCGCGCTGGAGGGTGCGACCTATACGGTGACGCGCGTCGCCAGGGGGAAGCGCGTTCGCAGGCCGCAGCCGCCCTTTATCACCAGCACGCTGCAGGCCGAGGCGGGCCGCAAGTTGCACAAGTCGCCCAAGGCGACGATGGCGCTGGCTCAGCAGCTGTACGAGGGCATCGACCTGGGCGGCGGCGAGCCGACGGGCCTGATCACGTATATGCGCACCGATTCGGCGCACGTGGCGCCCGAGGCCCAGGCCGAGGCGCGCGAGGTGATCGCGCAGCGTTGGGGCGCCGACTACCTGCCCGAAAAGCCTCCGGCGTATGCCTCACGGGCCGGCGCCCAGGAGGCTCACGAGGCCATTCGGCCCACATCTGCTCTGCGCCAGCCTGCCGACGTACGGCAGTATCTGTCAGATGAGCAGTTCCGCCTGTACGAACTGATCTGGCAGCGTTTTGTCGCCAGCCAGATGAAGCCGGCGCTTTATGCCACCCTAACGGTAGACGTCACCGCGGCAGAGTATTATCTCTTCAGGGCCAACGGCGCCACGCTGCTGTTCCCCGGCTATCTGGCGGTCTACGAAGAGGGGCGCGACGAAGCGACAGAGGAGCAGGACCAGTCCCTGCCGCCGTTGGTGGAGGGCGAGCTGCTTGACCTGCTCAAGCTGTTGCCCGAGCAACACTTTACCCAGCCGCCGCCGCGCTACTCGGAACCGACGCTGATCAAGGCGCTGGAGGAACATGGCGTCGGACGCCCCTCCACGTATGCGGCGATCATCGGCGTCATCCAGGAACGCGACTATGTGGTCAAGCATGCCGGGCGCCTGCAGCCTACCGGGCTCGGGATGGTGGTGTGCGATGCGCTGGTTCCCACCTTTCCCGACATCATGGACGTGCGCTACACCGCAGGCATGGAGCAACAACTCGATCGCGTGGCCGCCGGCGAGCTCGGCTATGAGCAGATGCTGAGCGCATTCTACCGGGATTTCGCCCCACAGCTGCAGCGCGCCAAACGAGCGCTGCCCGATGCGGTGCAGGAGAGCCTGTGGGCCGGCATCAGCCCTGACGTGCGCGGCATGGTCTGCCCGCAATGTGGCAAGCCGCTTACGGTCAAAATGAGCAGCGAGGGGCGCCTGCTCGGCTGCACCGGCTACCCCGAGTGCCGCTACCTGATGGACATCGGCGCCGATGGCAAGCCAGTGCCGCAAATCGTCGAGTACGCTGAAGGCGTCGTTTGCGATAAATGCGGCGGGCGCATGAAGGTTATCACACGAGGTCGCGACAAGTTCCTGGGCTGTGAGAACTATCCTGCCTGCAGGAACACGCTGCCGATCCTGAGCGAATTCATCCAGCAGTTGGCGGTCGAGAGTGCCTGCCCGGCCTGCGGGCACCAGGGTCTGGAGGCACGTAAGGGGCGCTTTGGCGAGTACCTCAAGTGCCCGGGTTGCGGGGTCAATATCAGCGTGCGCAAGCCCCGCAAGGGTCAGCCCGCCGATGCGCCGGTGACGCTGCGCGTCTCGAAACCCGCCGAGACCGTCTCTGTGGTTTGTCCCCTTTGTGGGCACAAGGGACTGCAGAAGCGTGCCGGGCGTTACGGTCCCTACTATCGCTGCCCGGCATGCAAGAAGAACCTGACCGCGAAGAAACTCGCCGAGCTGTCGGACGCGCCCCCAACGGCTCCAGACGGGGGTTCCGAGGAACGAACCGGATGACCAGAAGGCCATGGGCTTGCATCTTGGGTGCGAGCGCCGCGCTGCTGTTGGCTGCGCTGCTGCCGGCTGCCGCGCTTGCGCAGACGCCTCCGCCGCTGCCCGCGACCTTCAGGGGCACCGTAGCGGTGGGGAGTGGTTGGGCCGCGCCCGGCGTGATCGTGACAGCGGGCCACAATGGGGTTATCTACGTAGAGCGTGTCGTCCAAGTTGACGAGTACGGCGTGGCCTGGTATCTGCTGGCTGTGCCGGGCGACAACCCCGACACGCCCGAGGCGGATGGCAGTCTGCCCAACGAGACGATTGAGTTCACCGTGGACGGCGTGCCGGCGCCGCAGAGCGGCGTCTGGGTGAGCGGAGCGATCGTGACGCTGAACCTGAGCGCCGAGCCGCCCACGCCGACGCCCACGGCCACACCGACGCGTACCTACACCCCTACGCCGACGTCGACGGCCACCGCGACTGCGACGCCGACGCAGACGGCCACCCCAACGAGCACGCCCACTGCTACCCCCACACCTACGGCCACCGCGACCGCGACGCTCACGCCGACGCCGACGGCCACGCCTACGGAGACCGCTACGCCGACAGAGACACCGACGCCGTCGCCCACGTCCACTGAAACGCCAACACCTACCGAGACGGCCACAGCTACCGAGACGGCCACGCCCACGGTGACCGAGACCGTCGTGGCCAGCGTCACGCCCACCCCTCGCACCCTGCTGCTGTTCGTCCCGTTGGTGGCGCACGGCTATGGCGAGCTGCCGCAGGGTCCTGACGTCGTGCTGGCTCCCAGCAACGCGCTGACCTTCAGAGCGCGCTACGCGCCGGGCGTCGGGAGCCTGTTCTTGCCGCTGCGGGTGCGCGTTTAGGCATGGAGAGTGCCGAGCGAGGACTCGATAGGGTGAAGCAAAGAGCGCGGTCCATGGACCGCGCTCTTGTTGTTGATCTGCAGACCGAAAGGCTACTCCTGGCGCTTGCGCCACAGGGCGGCCCCGGCCAGCAGCGCCACAAAGCTGCCCTGAAGGATGCGTCCCGCGCCACGACCGCGCTGAGCGTCATCTTTGCGCTGGTGGTTGGCGGCCAGGCCGGCGAGCAAGGTCAGCACACCGAGGCCCGCGCCCACCGTGTAGGCCTGCTCGAGCCAGGGACGCCGAGCGACCAGGCTGGTAGCGGGCGCGCGCCCCGCTGCCACCGCTTCGTCCTGTCGCACGACGCCATCGAGTGCCCAGATGCCGAGCGCGGCATGCGCCGCGCCGCCCACAAAGAGCTGGCGGGCCAGACCGCGCGTCAGCGCGGACGTGCGGCCCGCCACCAGGGCGAGGCCGCTCAGCATATTGGCGGCGCCCCACAATACGGCGGCGCGCAGCGTGGCCTCCAACGGGGCGCTGACCGGCAACAGCGAACTGCGTCGCGCGATCAGGTCGCTGGTACGCGCGGCCGCTAACCGGAGCTTGCCCTCCCAGGTGGTTGGCTGGTCGTCGTCGGCAAAATCGTCTGCCAGCATGCGGTAGGCAGGGGGCTGGTGATAAGAGTCCGCGGCGCTGTCGGCGGGGCCGATCTCTTCGGCGGGCAGGCCCCAGGCGCGCAACGCAAAGCGTCCGTCGCCCAGCGACACGATGTTGATGGCAGCCCCTTGTGTCCGTATCGCGCGGCGCAGGGTGCCATTCATCGAGTTCCACGGTGTCAGGCCCTCCACCTCGATGAGGCCCTGCTCGATGGCCTGACGCGTGATCTCTCGAAAGTGCAGGGGATGTCCGGCCTGTGCCAGGATGCGTTCTGCCGCCTCGGTGTACGTCATGGGATGCCTCCTCGCTCGCCAAGCCAACACCTGCTGCTGTTCAATAACCTCTTGACGCTGCCATTATAGCAGCAGCCTGCGGGACGCGTCAAGGCCTGCTGGCGAGAGGCCTGGGAATCCGGCCGACAACCGCGGGCTTGGCCGGTTCACACGCGCGCCGGATTCCTGAAGGCAAAGCCGCCGCGACTAGATGCACACAACAGCACTTTCNNGGATTCCTGAAGGCAAAGCCGCCGCAATCAAGCACACACCACAGCATCTGGCGGACATCGGTGGACAGTGCCGCCTCCCCAGGGGGGGGCGGCTTTGCCTCTAGTCCTGCATCAGCTCGATGGCCAGCCCATCGGGCGTGGCGAACCAGTTGTGCCCCTGCGGCAGCTCCCGGACGTCCCACTTGTAGACCTCTTCCAGCGCCGCCGCCAGGTCATCGGTCTTGATGCCCAGGTGTACCATGCGCCCCTCGGGGCCGTCGAAAGTCTGGTCGGCGACGATCTGCACGCCGCCCATCGTCCACACCTGGATGGGATCCTCGCGCGAGCCCTGTACGCTGCGCACCGGCATGCCCAGCGCCTCGGTGAAAAAGCGGATGTGCCAGTGGATGTCCTTGACGCGGATGGCGGTGTGCTCGAGGTACGACGTCTTACTGTAAGGCATGGCGCTCCTTGCGGGTTCAGTGTTTACGGGGCATTATAGGGGTGCGAGCAGCAGATGCAACCAACGCCCCGGGACAGGCGTTTCGGGCGTCGTTTTGGGAGGACCATACAGTGCGGATTGCGATGATCGGCCCGTTCGGGCTGGCGCCGAGGGGCACCATGCGGGTGCGCGCGCTGCCGCTGGCGCGCGCCCTGGCGGCGCAGGGCCACGCGGTGACGGTGCTGATG
>DIVQ01000124.1 GCA_002423325.1 Anaerolineales bacterium UBA6128
GCAGGAGCGGCTGGAGCGCGAGTACAACCTCGACCTGCTGGCTACGTCGCCGAGCGTCGAGTACGAGATCCTGCGGAACGACGGTGAGGTGATCGTGGTCGATAACCCCGCGGCGATGCCCTCGCCCGATCAGATAGCCGAGATCAACGAGCCATGGATGCGCCTGAGCGTCTATACGCCCAAAGAGTACATCGGCCCGCTGATGGATCTGTGCACTACGCGGCGTGGCCAGTACGATCGCATGGAATACCTGGATCCGCGACGTGTGGTGCTGTACTATGAGATCCCGCTGTCCGAGATCCTGGTCGACTTTCACGACCAACTGAAGTCGCGCTCGCGCGGCTATGCGTCGATGGACTATGTGTTTCACCAGTATCGTCCGGGCAACTTGGTGCGTATGGACGTGCTCGTGAACCAGGAGCCGGTGGACGCGCTGTCGATCATCGTGCACGAGGATCAGGCCTACACCAAGGGGAGCGCGCTGGTGCGCAAGCTCAAGCAGGTGCTGCCCTCACAGCAGTTCGTGGTGCCAGTGCAGGCGGCGGTCTATGGCCGCGTTGTGGCGCGCGCCAATGTGTCATCGGTGCGCAAGGACGTTCTGGCCAAGTGCTACGGCGGCGACATTACGCGCAAACGCAAGCTGCTCGAGAAGCAAAAAGAGGGCAAGAAGCGTATGAAGCGGGTGGGCAAGGTCGAGATCCCGCAGGAAGCGTTCATGGCGGTGCTCAAGCTCGACGACGACTAGGGTTGGCCGCAGGTCGGCGCCCCGGTCCGCCGCTGATGCGTGTGTAGAAAGCGGGGACCGGGTTTGGTGTCTGGATAGTGAGGTGCGAGCGCAGGCGTGGCATCCAAACGAACCGAGCCAAGCAGACTGGTCTCCTCCATCGTCCTCATCCTGATTCTGGCCGGCGCCGCGGCACTGCGGCTGTACGGCCTGCACTGGGATGGGGGCTTTCTGTACCATCCCGATGAGCGCCAGATCCTGGTGGTGGCCAACAGGCTGGCCTTCCCCTGGCCGCCCGACTGGCAGGTGCTGCTCAGCCCCGAGAGCCCCTGGAACCCCAGCTTTTTCTCCTATGGCTCGCTGCCACTGTACCTGCTGCGTCTGTGCTCGTGGGGCATGGCGCGGGTGGACCCGGCCTATGGCACGCTCGAGTCGAGCTATGTGGTGGGTCGCGTGCTCTCGGCGCTGTTCGATCTGGGCAGCGTGGCGTTGGTGTACCTGCTGGGGCGCAAGCTCTACAATCGTTGGGTGGGTCTGCTGGCGGCCGGTCTGCTGGCGACGACCGTTCTGCACGTGCAGATGGCGCACTTTTACACGGTGGACACGCTGCTGGTCTTTTTCATCCTCTTGACGCTGCTGCTGGCCCTGCGCCTGCTGGAGCGACGCACGCTGGGGCGCGGACTGGCGGTGGGGGGAACCCTGGGGCTGGCGCTGGCCACCAAAGTGAGCGCGGCGCCGCTGGCGCTGCCCGTGGCGCTGGCTTGGCTGTTCGGCGCCCTGCCCGAGACCCGAGTGCGCATAGGCTGGCGCGCCTGGGCTACACGCCTCCTCGGGCTGGGGGCCGTGGGCCTGGTCGCGCTGCTGACCTTTGTGGTGTGCGAGCCCTATGCCGTGATTGACGTGATCACGTTCATCATCGACGTCTATTCCGAGGGGCAGATGGCGCGTGGCGCCAGCGACATTCCCTACACGCGCCAGTTCATCGGCACGCTGCCGTATGTCTATCCGGCCTGGCAGGCCATGCTCTGGTCGATGGGGTTGCCGCTGGGCGTGGCTGGCTTTGCAGGGCTGCTGGCGCAGACCGGACTGGCGGTGTCGGCGGCGATCCGCCGGCAGCTCAAGGCGCGACTGCCGGTGTTGCTGATGCTGAGCTGGGCGCTGATCTATTTTGCGCTGGTGGGCTCATTCCATGTCAAGTTCCTGCGCTATATGCTGCCGATCCTGCCGTTGCTGTGCCTGTGGGCGGCTTGGGGGCTGTGGCAGCTGTTGAGCGCGAGCGGGCGTCCGCGGGGCCTGTGGCGTGTGCTGGGCTGGGCGGCCACGCTGCTGGTGGTGGGCACGTCGACGCTCTACGCCGTGGCCTATGTCAACCTGTACCGCGAACCCCATCCGTGGATTCAGGCTACCGCCTGGCTGTGCGAGAACCTGCCGGCGCGCAGTCGTCTGGTGCACGAGCACTGGGATGATCCCCTGCCGATGCGTCAGGGTACCGGCGAGTTACGCTGCTATTATGACTACCGCACAACCACGCTACCGATCTACGATCCCGACGACACGGCCAAACTCGAGACGCTGTTGAGCGCCATCGAGGAGAGCGACTATATCGTGCTGTCGTCGAACCGGCTGTATAACACGATCCCGCGGCTGTCGGAGCGCTACCCGATGACGAGTCGTTACTACGAACTGCTCATGGGCGAGCAGTTGGGGTACGAACTGGTCTACTATGCGGCGTCGTATCCCAACCTGTGCGGTGTGGCGCTGGTGGATGACACCTTTAGCGATCCGCCGCTGCCGGTGCCTGCGCTGCTGGCGCGCGACCGCGCAGAAGGGCGCCAGTGGCTGCTGGGGCGCGCCGACGAGTCCTATTCGGTGTATGACCACCCGCTGGCGTTGGTGTTCGCCAAGACGGAGCAGCACTCACGCGAGGATCTGCTGGCGCTGTTCGGGGCCGCGGCTGAGGGGCTGCCGGAGCCGGAGCCGGAGGAACCTTAGGCCAGAAGCCCTATCAACCAGCCGGCCAGGCCGCCGGCAAGCACGAGCCAGGTGCTGTTGATCTTGGCGCGAAACACTGCCAGCGCGCCGGCCGCGGCGATAAGCGCTGCGGGCCAGTCGATCAGCGCGGCGTGGCCCAGTCGGACGGTCACGATGACCATCAGCGCCAGCGAGCTGGCGTTGACGGCGTCGAGGAAGGCGGCGGCCCAGGCGGAGCGGCGCAGTATGGGCACGAGCCGGGTGGTGCTGAGCACAAAGACGAACGAGGGCGCAAAGATCGCGGCGGTCGACAGTGCGGCGCCGCGCGCGCCAAACAGTATGTAGCCGATGAACGCGGCGGTAGAGAGCAGCGGGCCGGGCGTGACCTGGCCTACCGCGATGGCGTCGAGCAGTTGCCGCTGGGTGAGCCAGCCATAGTCGCGCACCAGGCCGCCCTCCAGAAAGGCCGCCAGCACATAGCCGCTGCCGTAGAGCACCGCCCCCACCTTGAGCAGGAACAGCACCAGCCGCCAGAGGGCGGGCGCCAGAGTACTGGCGGGCGCCAGAGTACTGGCATGCGCCAGGGTGCTGGCGGGCGCCAACTGCTGGGCGCGCGCCTGCATGGCCCGCACCAGGGACGGGCACGCATTCAGCGGCCCGAGCGCCAACAGGCTCAGCGCACTCACTCCCCGCGACGGTCCACCCGCGGCCAGCCCCCGACGCAGCGCCAGCATGCCCAGCAGTCCGCCCGTGAACAGCGCCAGCACCTCGTTCAGGCCCGCGTAGGAAAGCGCCACCACGCCGAGTGCCACCGCCAGCAGCGGCGCGCTCTTGAGGGCGGGGCGCCCGAGGCGAAAGAGGGCGGCAAAGATGATCCCCAGCACGACCGGCTTGATGCCATAGAGGAAGGATTCGATCTGCGGCAGCGCGCCATAGCGCACATAGGCCCAGGCGAAGAGTGCGGAGAGTGTGGCGGCGGGCAGAATGAAGCAGGCGCCGCTGACCAGCAGCCCAGGCAGCCCCGCGCGCACGTGCCCCAGGTGCAGCGACATCTCGGCGGCGTTGGCGCCCGGAATCAGGTTGGTGATGCCGACCAGGTCGAGGAAGTGGTCGCGCGTCAGCCAGCGGCGGCGACCCACGGCCTCGTCCTCCATCATGGCGATGGTGGCGGCCGGCCCCCCAAAGCCTGTGAGACCGAGGCGCAGGAACACCCGGGCAAGCTCTGCCAGGCGACGGCGTTGTTCTGCGGGCGAGATGTCTGGCATGGCGCGACTCTGGTGAGAAGCGAGCGGCCCGTCAGGCCCGGCCCCCGGGACGCAGGCGCGGCGCTCTAGGAACCGGGCGCGCGGTAGGCTGCGATGATCTGGTTGACGCCGCTGCGCACCGGAATCAGGCTGGTGCGCGTGACGACCTGAACCAGCGCCGGCAGACCGAACAGTGCGAACTGCAGCGCGTTGGGCAGCACGGGCAGGTAGGGGGTGTCCCACAGGCCGTCGCCCCAGTGCCGCGCGATGCGGTAGCCCTGCGCTTCGAGCAGGTCGCGCCACCAGGCCGGCGGCTGCACGTTGATGTGCGTGGGATCCTTGCCGATGGCGTCGGTCTGGGGATCCTTGCGGCGTCGCAGGGCATAGTCGGGATTGGGGGTGGCCAGCAGGAGCAGGCCGCCCGGCTGCAGAAGCCGCTTGACGTCACGCAGCGTGGCAGCCGGGTCGGGCAGGTGCTCCACCAAGTGCAACGCCACCACGACGCTGAACGATCCGTCCTCCAGGGCGCTCAGATCACCGGCGTCCAGCAGCAGCGCGCGCGCGCGGGGCGCATTGAGGCGCGATTGCTCCACGCAATAGCCCGCCAGGTCGACGCCGGTGCAGTCGAAATCGTCCTGCAGCAGACCGAGCAGGTGTCCGAGGCCACAGCCCATCTCGAGCAGGCGCCCCCCGAGGCGCGGCGCGTAGCGGCGTACCATGGCGGCATAGTAGCGCCGGGCGAACCAGTACATGCTGAAGCGGCCCAGCGGCCGGTCGGCATAGTTGTATTGCCGAAAGTAGCGTTCGCCGTACTCTTCGACGGGGGCGCGTGGCGTGGACAAGGGGCCCTCCTGACGTACCTGACGGAGTGAATCTAGGCCGCTTGAAGGGGGCTGTCAAACGGGGGCGGCAACGGTTGGCGGATTGCCCCGTCGGTGATATAATCCCGCGAATGTGGGCTTGCGCTCAAATGCGAGCGTCGAGCACCAACGCTGCGCCGCGGGCCTTTGGCGCGAGGACATGGGATGAAAAAGCACCTCAAGACTATCATCGGGATCCTGATCAGCGCCCTGTTCGTCTACTTGGCGCTGCGCGAGATCGACTGGGCCGATCTCTGGAGTCTGTTCCGGCAGGCGCGCTACTGGCTGCTGATCCCGGCGGGCCTGTTGATCGCGCTGATCAGCGTGGTGCGCGGCTACCGCTGGAGTCTGCTGTTGGGCAAGCCGCACACGCTGTCACTCTACCGCCTGTACAACATTGTCAACATTGGCTATCTGTTTAACAACGTGCTGCCTGCCAAGGCGGGCGAGTTTGCGCGCGCCTATCTCGCCGGTCGCGCCGTCCCGGACGGCATCGGCCAAGCGTTGTCCTCGATCCTGATCGAGCGGCTGCTCGACGTGACGTGCGCCGTCGTGCTGCTGCTGTTCCTCATCCCGGTCGTGGCGTTGCCCCGCTGGATCACCACCGCTGGGCTGACGCTCGGCATCGTTGTGATCGTGGGTGTGGCAGCGCTGGTGGTGCTTTCGCTGTATGGCGAGCGCGGCGTGGATTGGCTCTGGCGCCTGGTCGAGCGGCTGCCGCTGGTGGGGCATCCCAGGGTCGCGCCGCTGGCAGCCAAGCTCAAGGCTTTTGTGCTGCATCTGGTGGAGGGCTTTGGGGTGCTGACGGGCCGCACGATGAGCGAGGACGGCGCGGGCGGCCAGCGACGGCGTCGGTCACAGTTGCCCGCGATCCTCTTGAGCTCGGCGGCAGTGTGGGGCGGCTACTGGCTGCTCAACTATGTGTTCATCCTGACGTTCAACATGACGGAGCTGCCCGCGGCGGCGCCGGCGTTGGTGCTGTGCGCCACAGGGCTCAGCATGGTGCTGCCATCGTCTCCCGGCGCCATCGGGCCGTTCGAGTGGGCCGCGGCGCAGGCGCTGGCCGTGTTCAACGCGAACGAGAGCCAGGCTACCGGCTACGCCTTTGGCCTGCACATCTATACCAACCTGGTGCTGATCGCCCTGGGCGCCATCGGCCTGATCGTCGAGGGCGTGTCCTGGGCCACCATCAAGCGCGGCGCCGAGGCAGAAGAGGCCTCTTAGCGCCGCGACGATCAATGGCGCCGCTCAGGTTGTCCACGATACGGCGCCCTATTCCAGCAGCGGAGACTCCCTCTTGAAGATCCTGATGTGTCTGACCTATTACCACCCCCACTGGACCGGCCTGACGGCCTACGCCAAGCGGCTGGCCGAGGGGCTGGCGCGGCGCGGCCACCAGGTGACCGTGGTCACCTCCTGGTTTGACCGCTCGCTGCCGCGCGAGCAGATGTACAACGGGGTGCGCATTGTGCGCGTGCCGGCGCCGATTCGCCTGAGCCGCGGGCAGGTGCAGCCCACGCTGGGGGCCGTGGTGCGGCGCCTGGTGCGCGAGCACGACGTGGTGCAGGTGCACACNNCGTGGGCTATCTGCTGGATCGCGCGGCCGCCTGCGCCGATGTGATCAGCATTCACAGCCAGGACTATGCCGACCACTCGGACTATTTGCGGCCGCACCTCGACAAGGTTGTGGCGATCTACCCGCCGGTGGAGATCCCGCGGCCGGACAGGGACGCCGTAGTCGCCTGGCGCGAGGAGCTGGGGCTGAACGGGGCCAAGTTGGTGGGCTTTGCCGGGCGTTTCGTCGAAGAGAAGGGCTTTGACTATTTGATGAAGGCGATTCCGCTGGTGCTGGAGCGGATGCCGGGCTGCAAGTTCGCCTACGCCGGTGACCCCAACGTCGTGTACGAGCGCTTTTTCCAGCAGTGTATGGACCTGTTCGAACCCTGCCGTGGACATGTGACGATGCTGGGGCTGATCCGCGACCAGCAAAAGCTGGCGAACTTTTACGCCATGTGCGACGTCTTTTGCGTGCCGAGCCGCACAGACTGCTTTCCCAGCGTGCAGATTGAGGCGCTGCTGTGCGGCACGCCGTTGGTGACGGCAGACATTCCGGGCGCGCGGCAGGTGGTCAAGGCGACCGGCATGGGGCTGCTGGTGGCGCCGCGCGACGAGCGCGCCCTGGCGGACGGGCTGGTGCAGGTGCTGAGCGACCGCGCAGCCTACGTCAAGCCCTACGAGGAGATCCGCGCGACGTTCAACCCCGACGCCAGCGTGGAAGCGTACGAGCGCCTGCTGCAAAGCATGGCCTCCTGAGATGACGACCGAGCGAGCGTGCGCCGCGGCCACTGAGTCCGTTCTGAGCGCAGAACAGAGCGCCCGGCTGGATGTGCTGCTGCGCAACGAGTCTGATGTCGCCTACCGACGGCGCGTGCGTCGGATGATGACGTACGTCGATCTGCAGCCGGGACAGCAGGTGCTGGACTGCGGCACCGGCATGGGCTTTTACAGCAAGGTGATGCTTGACCTGGAGCCAGGTCTGCGCGTGTGGGGCATCGACCTGGAGGAGCGCGTCCTGCGCTACGCCTGGGGGCATCTGGCCGGGCGCGGCGTCTGCCTGGTCAGGGGCGACGTGCATCATCTGCCCTATGCGGATGGGGTCTTTGATCGCGTGGTGATGTCTGAGGTGCTGGAGCACCTGCAGGACGACGCCGCTGCGCTGCGTGAGGTGGTGCGGGTGATGCGGCCGGGAGCGATCCTGGCGCTGACCGTGCCGCACCGCCACTATTCGTGGTGGTACGATCCGATCAATCGAGCGGCAGAAGCGTTGACCGGCAAGCCGATCCGCAGCGGGCCGTTCGCCGGAATCTGGGCCAACCACGAGCGCCTGTACACGCGCGACGAGGTGCTGCGGGTGGTACAGGGCAGCGGTCTTGTGGTAGAGTGCGTCGAAGAGCTGACCCATTACTGCTTTCCCGCGACCCAGACGCTGGTATACACGGTCGGCAAGGGGCTGATTGAACGCGGCCTGCTGCCCGAAGCGATCGCGCGCTCGACGCACCGCTTTCGCGGCGAAGACAACCGCGGCAGGGCGCTCAATCCGCTGAACTGGATGCTGGCGCTGTTCGGCGCCATCGACCGACTGAACGAGAACCCGCGCCGCATGGCGCGTGTGCACACCTATGTCAACCTTGCGATCAAGGCGCGGAGGGCCTGAACCGGCATGAGCCCACGAACGAGACGCGCAGGGCTGCTCGTGCTGCTGCTGGCGTTGGCGGTCGCCGTTTTTGGACAGTACTACCTGGGCCACAAGCACGAATTCATGTGGGATGGGGTGCTGGCGCTGGTGACGGCCATGCTGCTGTTTGGCTGGGCCGCCTCCCGGCTGGAGCCCAGCGCGCGCGTCAGGACCGAGGCTGGCAAGGGCTTTTCGTACTATGTACAGCAGTTCTGGGGACTGCTGGATCGCGACCCGGCGCGCCTGGGCGCCCTGGTGTCGGGGCTGGGGTTGGGCGCGGTCGTGGCGCTGACGGCGTCGCACCGGACGCCGGACGCGCGTGGATGGGACCTGCTCGTGGCGTGGCTGGTGAGCGTGGGGCTGGTGGCCGGCGCCTTTGTACACTGGCGCGCTCTGCCGGGACGCATATGGAGCGCTCTGCGCGCCGGTGTGCGCAACCCCGAATGGGCGCTGATGCTCGCGCTGGCGCTGGCCACTTTTCTGCTGCGGGCGGTCAACCTCGAGAACATCCCGTACGTGCTGTCCGGCGATGAGGCCTCGATGGGCCTGGAGGCGCGTGCGGTCCTGCAGGGCACCTCCACCAACCCCTTTGTCACTGGCTGGTTGTCGCATCCCACGCTCTATTTCTTCATCCAGGCCGCCTTTCTGCGCGTCTTTGGCCAGAGCACGTTCGCGCTGCGCCTGTCTTCGGCCGTCATCTCGGCGGCGACCGTGGTGCTGCTGTACAACTTTGCGCGCCGCTATCACGGACGGCTTGTAGCGGTCGTGGCGGGCATCTTTTTCGCGGGCTATCACTTTGCCATCCATTACGGCCGGCTGGGGGTCAACAACATCTGGGACCCCTTCTTTGGGCTGGCGACGTTCTACTTTGTGCTGCGCGGCCTGGAGGAGAGGCGCACCCGCGATCTGGTCATCGGCGGTCTGCTGATGGGGTCGGCGGTCTACTTTTACACGGGCGCGCGGCTGATCCCCGAGTTGCTGCTGGCCTACCTCGTGTACTGGGCGGTGACCGAGCGTGGTTTTGTGCGTGAGCACGCCGCGCGGCTGATGGTGGTCTTTGTGAGCGCGCTTGCGGCGGCGCTGCCGTTACTGGTCTTTTTCGCCGGCCACATGAACGACATGATGGCGCGCTGGAACATGATGGGCATCTTTCCCTCGGGCTGGGTGGACTACCAGGTCATGGAGACCGGCAAGAGCGTGGCCTCGGTGGTCTGGGGGCAGTTTGTCAAGGCGGCGCTGGCCTACAACTATTATCCGGATCCTACCTTCTGGTATCACCCCGGCATCCCGCTGTTCCATTTCCTGCCGGCGGTCTTTTTCGTGCTGGGAATGGCGTATGCGCTGCGGCACCTGTTGGAGCGGCGTTACCTGCTGCTGGTGCTATGGTGGCTGGCGGTGATCGTCTTTGGCGGAATGCTGTTGGAGAATCCGCCCAGCAGCTTTCGTCTGGTGCTGTCGATCCCGCCGGCGGTGCTGCTGATGGCGCTCGGCGTCACCAAGGCCCTGGAGTTGCTGCGGGTGGCGCTGGGCCAACCGCGCGTGGCGGCGAGCGTGGCCGCGGTGGTGCTGGCCGTGGCGATGAGCTACCAGAGCGCACACTTTTATCTGGCGGACTATACCCCGTCGCACCAGTTCGCGGGGATGAATACTGAGGTGGCCGACCGCATGGGGCGCTACCTGGCGGTGTTGGGTCCGGAGTACACCTGCTATTTCCGTGGCGCTCCGCGCATGTACTCGGGCTTTGCGACCATCCCGTTCCTGGCGCCCGATGTGCCAGTGGTGGACACGCCAAGCCTGACGAGCGACCTGAGCTTTATCGATGCTGAGCGCGAGGCGGTATTCATTGTGTTGCCCGAGTACACGAGCGAGTTGGGCCTCGTCACCGGCCGCTTCTCAGGTCGCCTGCGCGAGTTCCGCGACAAGAACGGGTTCATCCTGTTCCTGGCGTACGAGATCGACCGGACGCCGGCCTAGCCGCGCGGCAACGTGCGCACGGTCCCGGAGTGAACGATGGAACCGAGCATCAGCACACAACAGGCGTCAGAACCACGCCGAGGCCTGGCGGCGCTGGGACGGCGCGCAACCGACGCGTTCGGCCGCGAGCGCGGGCTGCTGACCGTGGTATGCGTCGGTGCGGCGGCGCTCGCGCAGTACTGGCTGGATAGCGACCAGCGACTTCCGGCAGCCGCTGTGCTGTATGCGCTGGCGGCGTTGCTGTTCGTGCTGCTGTACGGACGGCAGACGCTGGAACGGGCCGAAGAGCCGCCCAGTGGCTCGGCAGGGCAAGTGTCCTGGTGGCCGGTGTTGGGGGCGATCGCCTGTGGGGCGCTGGCCTGGCCGCATTTCGCCGACAATCAGTTCACCGCGTCGGGCACACTGTCGTGGGCCGTCGGGTTCGCGCTGCTCACGCTTGCGGTGTGGCCGCGCGGGGCGCTGCGCGACGCGCTGACGGGGCAGTCGCGGCGGTTGCAGCGCCTGGTCGCGCGTGGGGTGCCGCTGGACTGGCATCGGTTGGCGTTCCTGGGCATCCTGGCGGTGGGCGCGTTCTACCGCTTTTACCAGATCGATCAGATCCCGCTGGAGATGGGCTGCGATCTGCCGCATATCTACAGCAACATCCGCATGCTGCTGCGGCACGAGTTCCCGATCTTTTTCTCGTCCTATCCCGGGCGCGAGGGGTTGTTCTTTTACCTGGCCGCGCCGTTCTGCAGCCTGTTTGGGCTCAGCCACACTACGATCAAGATGGCCGGCTCGCTGGTGGGCCTGGTCACGCTGCCGGCGATCTACCTGCTGGGCAAAGAGCTGTACGACCGGCGGGTGGGCCTGGTGGCCGCGTTCATGCTGAGCGTGAGCCATTGGCACATCATCATCGGGCGGGTGGGTTACCGCGCGATCACGGTGCCGCTGGTGCTGACGCTGATGTGGTACGCGCTGATCCGCGCGCTCAAGACGCAGCGGCCGCACTGGTTCGCCCTGACGGGTCTGCTGCTGGGGCTCGGGTTGTACACCTATAACGCGTTCATGATCGTGCCCGTATTGGTCGTGCTGTTGCTGCTGACGGCGTTGCTGACCGGCCGGGGGCGCACGCTGTTGACGAACTGGCCCAACGGGGTGCTGCTGTTTGTGGTGGCCGCTTTCACCTTTGTTCCGCTGGGACGTTACGCCTACGAGCAGCCCACGGTCTTTTTCTACCGGGCGGCGACGCGCATCACGGATCTGGAGACAGCGCTGCCGAGCGACCTGATCCGCACGCTGCTTGACACTGCGCGGCGCGCGCTGCTGATGTTCAACTATCGTGGCGACGGCGTGTTCATCTCGAACGTGCCCTACCTGCGGCAGCTGGGCTATGGAACGGCGATCCTGTTCGTGTTGGGGCTGGCGCAGCTCTTGCGGAGCTGGCGGCGCGGCTACAACCTGACGCTGCTGGTGGTTCTGGGGGTGATGCTGCTGCCCACCGCGCTGTCGCTGGCCTTTCCGCACGAGGTGCCCAATGCCGTGCGCGCCATTGGCGCGCTGCCGGCCGCGATGCTGGTGGCGGCGGTGGGCGGCGGTGCGCTGTGGCAGGGCCTGGCCGGGCACTATGCCGGGCGCGCGCCGCGCATTCTGCGGCTGTCTGCGAGCCTGGTTGAGCAAGGCGAGGCCGACGCGGTGCGGGCCGACTCAGTGCGTGCAGACTCGGACTGCCCGACGGACGAACCAGCCGCGCGCGGGGTCTCGCTGCGCCTGCGCTGGTCGGGGCGTTGGCTCTGGCTGGTTGTAGCAGCCGCGGCGGTTCTGGCCGAGGTTCAGGCCGTCTATCCCGTCTACTTTCAACGCTATGTGCAGCATCTGCCCGACGGCAACTATGCTATCTCGCTGGAGGTAGCCAGGGCGATCGATGCGTTCAGCGGCAACGGCGAATCGTACGCCAAGGTGTGGCCCTACTGGTACGACGGCAACGCCGTGCGAGCGCAATTGCGGCGTGAGAACCAGAGCTGGGCCAACGAGATCACACAGTTGGATGCGGGTACGGCGCCGATGGCGGGTCCGGCCGCCAAGTTCATGGTGATCGTGCATCCGGACGATGCCGCGGGGCTGGCGGAGCTGCAGGCCGCATTCCCGCGCGGCGTCGCGGTGGGTCACCACGACTATGAGGGACGCGTGACGTTCATCACCTTTTACGGAGAAAGACGGCCAGAATGACGGAGCGCGATCAAGACCCGGTTGAGCTAACCAGCGGCGCCGCACGTGACATAACGTGGGCGGGCGTGGGGCAGAGCCTGGCGAGCGCCTGGCACCGCCTGGGCGCCATGGCGTCGGATCCACACCAGTCCTGGTGGCTGTTGGCCCTGATCCTGCTGTTGGGCGGGGCGCTGCGCTTCACGGGGATCAACTGGGATCAGTTCCAGCACCTGCACCCCGACGAGCGCTACCTAACCATGCTGGAGGGCAAGCTCAACTGGCCCCACAGCCTCAAACAATACTTTGACACGGCCAGCAACCCGCTGAACCCATACAACGTTGGGGAGGGCTCCTTCGTGTATGGGCTGTTTCCGCTGGTGGTGGCCAAGTTCATCGGGCAGATCAGCGGCAAGGTGGACTACGACGGCATCTTTTTGGCCGGGCGCGCCATGGCCGGCGCGCTGGACCTGCTGTGCGTGCTGCTGGTGTACCTCATCGGGCGGCGGCTGTACGGCTCACGGCACGGTCTGCTGGGCGCGTTGCTCTACTCCCTGACCGCGCTCGCCATCCAGCAGTCGCACTTTTTCACCGTCGATACCTCCACCACGCTGTTCGTGACGCTGGCGCTGTACTATGCGGTGCGGGTGGCGCAGGGCGAGCGCTGGGGCAATATGGTGATGCTGGGCATCGCCTTTGGCATGGCAGTGGCGGCCAAAATCAGCGTGGCCAGCTTCCTGCTGGTCATCGGGCTGGCGCTGCTGCTGCGCGCCTTTGGCCGTGGGGCCAGGCAGGAGCGGGCGCCCGGCGAGCCGCTGGTGAACAGCACGCGTCGCTTGGGCCGGCTGCGCGTCTCGGTGCGCGTCGAGTCGGACGCGGACCCCACGCCCATCAGCGCCGCGGACAACATTCTGCTGAACGTGATCCGCGTGGGCTTTCAGATGCTCGGCATCTTGCTGGTTGCGGCGTTGGCCTTTCGGATCGCGCAACCCCAGGCGTTCATGGGTCCCGGCTTTTTTGATCTACAGTTCAACCCGCAGTGGGTCAACGATATGAAGAGCGCCGTGCGGACGGCCAGCGGACAGGTCGATATTCCGCCGGGGCACCAATGGGCCAACCGCGCGCCGGTCTGGTTCCTGCTCAAGAACATGGTGCAGTGGGGCCTCGGTCTGCCGCTTGGGCTGGCCCTGTGGGCGGCCTGGGCCTACATGGCGGGGGCGCTGTACCGCGTGTTCGCGCGTGGGCCGCGTGCCAGCGACTATACCCATGGCTGGAATCACCTGCTGCCCTGGGTCTGGTTCAGCTTTACTTTCTTTTACCAGAGCGTGCAGTACGTCAAGGCGATGCGCTATATCTACCCCATCTATCCGACGATGGCGGTGATGGCGGGCTTTGGCCTGGTACGACTCTGGGATTGGGCGAAGGGACGTGCGGGGCAGTGGCGCGAGACGTCGCGCGCGCGCTGGGCCGGCGTGCTGCGCGGGCTGTCCACCGTCATCGTGCTCGCGGTGGTGTTGGGCACGGCCTTCTGGGCCGTGGCCTTTACCAGTATCTATACCCGGCCGGTGTCACGCGTGACGGCCTCGCGCTGGATCTATGCCAACGTGCGGCGCGGCGCCGTGATCGCCTGGGAGGAGTGGGACGACCCGATTCCGCTCAACATCGATGGGCTGAACAGCAACAACGAGTTCAACTTTGTCAAGATGTCGCCCTACTGGGAGGACCGCGAGCCGGCCAAGAAGGACGCGCTGATCTCGTGGATCGAGCAGGCCGAGTACATTGTGCTCAGCAGCAACCGGCTGTATGGCTCGATTCCGCGTCTGCCGACGCGCTACCCCATCACCACGCGCTACTATGAGACGCTCTTCTCCGGCGAGCTGGGCTTTGACCTGGCGGCCGAGTTCACCTCGCGGCCGTCGTTCCTGGGCATCGAGATCAACGACGACAACGCCGAAGAGTCGTGGACGGTGTACGACCATCCCAAGGTTTCGATCTTTCGCAAGCGCGCCGACTTTGATATTGCGAATGTGCGGGCGATCCTGGGGGGATTCGACACCAGCCGCGTGGTGCCGGTGACGCCGCTGCAGGTCACGAAAGCGCCCAACAACCTGATGCTGACCGAGGCCGAAGCGGACGCCCAGAGGGCGGGCGGCACCTGGAGCGCCATGTTCAGCCCGGGCAGCCTGGCGAACCGGGCGCCGACGTTGACGTGGCTGCTGCTGGTAACCTTCCTGGGGCTGGTCGCCTTCCCGCTCGGCTTTGTGGCCTTTCGCAGGTTGCGCGACCGCGGCTATGTGCTCAGCAAGACGCTTGGGCTGCTGTTGCTCGGCTATCTGTCGTGGGTGCTGCCCAGCCTGAAGCTGGCGCCGTTCACGCGCGGAACCATCCTGGCGATGCTGGGCGTGCTGACGCTGACAGGCCTGGGCGTGGCCTGGGTGCAACGTCGCGCGCTGGCCGCTTACCTGCGGGCGCGCTGGCGGCTGCTGCTGGTCAACGAGCTGCTCTGGTTGGCGTTCTTTGCGTTTTTCTGGCTGATTCGCTGGGGCAACCCCGACCTTTGGCACCCCGCTATGGGCGGCGAAAAGCCGATGGACTTGGCCTACCTCAACGCCATCATCAAGAGCACCTACTTTCCGCCGTACGACCCCTGGTTCGCGGGCGGCTATATCAACTATTACTACTATGGTCTGGTGAACGTGGCCACCCTCATCAAGGCCACGGGGATCCTGCCGGAGGTAGCCTACAACCTGGCGATCCCGACGCTGTTCGCGATGACGGCCATGGGCGCCTGCAGTGTGACGTTCAACCTGGTCAAGCCACACGATGCCGGGGCTACGGACGAAAGCGGGTGGTGGCCGCGTGCGCTGCGTTACGGCGTGCTGAGCGCGCTGCTGGTGGCGGTGGCGGGCAACCTGGGCGAGGTCCGCCTGCTCGTAACCGGCCTGGAGAGCCTGGGCGGGAACGTGACCTTCAGCAGCAGCATCCCGGGGCTGAGCACGCTCGTCAAGGTGCTGGCCGGGTTGGGGGCCTGGCTCAAGGGCGCACAGTTGCCCTTCCGACCCGAGTGGTGGTACTGGAATGCCAGCCGCGTGATGGGCAACGGCGAAATCAACGAGTTCCCCTTCTTTACGTTTTTGTACGCCGATCTGCACGCGCACCTGACGGCGCTGCCCTTTACCACGCTGGTGCTGGGTCTGGCGACCGGTCTGGTGGCGAAGCCCGTCGCGGCGCTTGCGCGCTTGGCGCGCGACGATCGCGGCGCCCATCCGACGGTGGATGCGGTGGTGAGCGCTCAGCAAGCGGCAGCAATACAGCCGGCGGCTGATGAGACGCTGGCGGTGGCAGAGCCGACCGTGGGCTGGGGACGCCGCGCCGCGGTCTGGCTGCGCGACCGACTGCTGCGCCGGAGCATCGACTGGGCGCTGGCGTTGCAGGTGGGGCTGTTGGGCCTGGCGGTCGGCGAGTTGTGGTGCAACAACTCGTGGGATTTCCCCACCTACCTGGTGGTGGCGGTGGCCGCGTTGGGCTATGCCGCTTACGAGGCTTGGACGGAGGCGCGCGGCCGCGTGACCTGGCAGGCTGCGCTGACGCGTTGGGCGCTGCTCGCGGCGGCGGTCGCGGCGGTCAGCCTGATCGCCTTCCGGCCGTTCCACGCGCACTTTGGCTCAGCCTATACCAGCATCGAGCGCTGGAAGGGGCTGCGCACCGAGCTGGGCGACTATCTGGTGATCTGGGGGCTGCCGCTGTTCGCGCTCGCGTCGTACCTGCTGGCGCTGACCTTTGGTCGTGGTGCGCGCGGCGGGGTGGCGCGGGCGATCCGGCTGCACCTGCGCCACTTTGGGCGTATGCCGCGTTTGCGCAGGCTCTATGGCAGTCTGGTGCAGCGGCAGAGCGCGGCGTACGAGCTGGCCTGGTTCGCACTGGCGGCGCTGGCGCTGGTGATGCTGGTCGTTCTGGGGAGCAAGCAGTCCGTGGCGCTGGTGGCATTGCCGCTGCTGGTGCTGGCGGCAGGGCTGATCCTGCAGAAGCGCGCCACGGCGGCCGAGCGCTTTGTGCGCACGCTGATCGCGCTCGGCCTAGCGTTGACGCTGGGGGTCGAGTATGTGGTCATTAAGGGCGATATTGGTCGGATGAACAGCGTGTTCAAGTTCTACCTGCAGGTGTGGGTGCTCTGGGGCATCGCAGCGGGCGTGGCCCTGTCGCACCTGCTGCCGCGGCGCGTGCACTGGCCGTGGGGTTGGCGACGCGTCTGGCAGGTGGCGCTGGCGCTGCTGCTGATCGGGGTGATGCTCTATCCGGTGGGCGCCACGTGGGGCAAGGTCAACGACCGCTGGGCCGCCACGCAGCCGAACGGTCTGGACGGCATGGAGTACATGCGCACGGCGCACTATAACGACGGCGGCGACATGACGCTGGAATACGACCGGCTGGGGATCGAGTGGCTGCGCGAGAACGTGCAGGGCTCGCCCGTCATCGCGGAGGCCAACGCCGGACTGTACCGTTGGGGCAACCGCATCTCGATCTACACCGGGCTGCCCACCATCGTGGGCTGGGACTGGCACCAGAAGCAGCAGCGCGCCGTGGTAAGTGGCTGGGTGGTGGACTGGCGCGCGCAGGACGTGCGCGATCTGTACACCTCGAGCGATCTGGCGCTTACGTGCGAGATCTTTGCGCGCTACGACGTGGCCTACATCTATGTGGGCGAGCTGGAGCGCAACTATTACCCGGGGCCGGGACTCGACAAGCTGGCCGCGATGGTAGGATCCGAACTCGAGATCGTCTTCCAGAATGGCCCGGTGACCATCTACCGAGTGCTGCAGACCGAGGAGGTGGCGCGGGCACCGGGGGAGACGTCCCCTTTTGCTGAGGCGCAGGACGGCCATGGCGTGCGGGCTGACCTGCGCGACTGGCTGAGCCGCCACTGGGTGGGCGCCGTGGTGCGCGCGGACGGTCCGACCAAGGAGCCGAGCAGCCATCGCACCGACGCCGAAGAGATAACGCCCCTGATGCTGGACGAGCCGGTCGAGCAGCTCAGGATCGTGGCGGATCGCGGCTGGAATCGGGCCGCTTCGAGCAACGCGTGGCTGGCGACGCTGTGCTGGTGGCTGGTGCTGCAGGCAATCGGGCTGGCCGCCTGGCCGGTGGTGGCGCGCATATTCCCGCGCATGGCCGACGCCGGTTACGCCCTGGCCAAGGGGCTCGGACTGCTGGCGGTCAGCTACCTGGTCTGGATCGGCGCCAGCCTGCGCCTGTGGCCCAACGAGTCCGGCGTGGCCTGGGTCGCGCTGGCGTTGCTGGCGGGGGTGGGCTGGCTGTGGGCGGGCCGGCGCGGGGCGCCCTGGGCGGGGGCACGCGCGCGCCTGATCCTGCTGGAGGAGGTCCTGTTCAGCGGCGCGTTCCTGGCCTTTGTGGGCCTGCGCGTGCTGAACCCGGACCTGTGGCAGCCCTGGTTCGGCGGCGAAAAGATGATGGAGATCGCCATCCTCAATGCGCTGTCCAAATCGGCCTGGATGCCGCCCTACGATCCCTATTTCAGCGGTGGCTATCTCAACTATTACTACTATGGCCAGTACATCGCCAACGTGCTGGTCAAGCTGACGGGGGTCACGCCCGAGGTCGGGTTCAACCTGGCGGTGCCGACCTTTTTCGCGCTGAGCGTCGCACACGTTTTTTGCGTGGGCAGCCAACTGGCAGCGCGACCACACGCACGGCGGCGGACGCTCGCAGCGAGCAACGAGGCTGCGGCGCAGCCGTTGCTGGCGGTGCCACACGGGCGCGACGGAGGCGGTCGGCGGGCTGTGCTGGGTGGCCTGTGGGCGGTGGTGCTGGTGGCGCTGGCGGGCAACCTGTCGGGCATCGCGCAGGTTTTCGAGTTGTTGGCGCGCGCGGGCGGCGCGACCTTTTCGGGTGATAGCG
>DIVQ01000167.1 GCA_002423325.1 Anaerolineales bacterium UBA6128
AGGCAGGGCGCAAGCGCATGGAGGCTGACCGCCTGCGCATCGCGCTGCAGCAGGAGACGACGCGCAGGGTGCGCCTGAATCGCACACGCGTGAACTATCTGGAAGAGCTGCAAGCGCTGATCGACGCGTACAACGCCGGCTCAATGAACGTCGAGGAGTTTGTGCGGCAACTGACCGAGCTGGCCAAGAAGCTGAATGAGGAGCAGAAGCGCAGCGCCGCGCAGGGGCTGACCGAGGAAGAGCTGGCGGTGTTTGACTTGCTGACGCGGCCGGAGATGCGCCTGACAAAGGCACAGGAGAAACAGGTGCGGCGCGTGGCGCAGGAGCTGCTGGCCAAGCTGAAGGAAAGCGAGCTGGTGCTGGACTGGCGGAAGAAGCAGCAGGCGCGCGCGTCGGTGCGCCTGTGCATCGAGCGGGTGCTGGAGCAACTGCCGAGGGTGTACACGCTGGACGTGTTCCGGCGCAAGTGCGAGGCGATCTACCAGCACGTGTACGAATCGTACTCTGGCATGGGGCAGGGCGTGTACGCGGCGGCGGGGTAGGCCAGTGGCGAATAGTGATTCTGTCGGGCACTCTGAATGGCGCGGTACTTTGGGCCGTGCGGTGGGTAATGATTCCGAGCCTCAACCCGTCAATAGCTACAGGTTGATCAAATCAGCAGCAGTGCGAGTCGAGGTGAGGGAAGAGGCTCATGATGAGGCAATGGAAGTCGATCGTGGCGGCCGCGCTGGCCGGCGCCATGGCAATGGCTTGTGGTGCGGCGCAGGGCGCCATGCCCACGGTGACGGCGCCGACGAATGTTTCCGGAGAGGATGTGCAGGGTGAGATGAGCAGCAATGCGCAGGATGACAAGCACGTTCCGCGAGAAGGAGTTGACGTAATCTATCTGGCCGGGGGCTGCTTCTGGGGGCTGGAGAAGCTGATGCAGTCCATCCCTGGCGTGGTGCGGGTTACATCTGGCTATGCCAACGGCAAGGCGGGCATCACGCCGAACTATGCGCTGGTGTGCACGGGCGTGACGGGTTACCGCGAGACGGTGCGCGTGGAGTACGAGCCGGAGAAGGTGAGCCTGGACGCGCTGTTGTTCGCCTACTTTCGGGTGATCGATCCTACGGTGCAGAATCAGCAGGGCAATGACCGCGGCACGCAGTACCAGACTGGCGTGTACTATGCGGATGACGCGGCCAAGGAGACGGTGGAGCGCATCGCGGCCATCGAGAGAGCACGGCAACCCAAGTTTGTGGTGGAGATTGGGGCCCTCGAGTGCTTTTACGATGCGGAGGAGTACCACCAGGACTATCTGGACAAGAACCCCGGTGGGTATTGTCATATCTCGCCTACGGAGATGGCCGAGGTCAGCGAGATGATCGTCGATCCGGGCAAGTATCCGCGGCCGTCGGACGAGCAGATCAAGGAGATGCTCAGTCCGGAGCAGTTCAGCGTGACGCAGCAGGCCGGCACGGAGCCGGCTTTCCAGAACGCCTACTGGGACAACCATGAGCGGGGGATCTATGTCGATGTCGTGACGGGCGAGCCGCTGTTTTCCTCCACCGACAAGTTCGAGAGCGGCACGGGATGGCCGAGCTTTTCCAAGGGCATCGACGCTAACGCCTTTGTCTTGCTGCGGGACGAGTCCTATGGCATGGTACGCACGGAGGTACGCAGCCGCGCGGGCAACTCGCATCTGGGGCACCTGTTTGAGAACGATCCGGTGTCGCCGAACGGTACGCGCTATTGCATCAACAGTGCGGCGCTGCGGTTCGTGCCCTACGAGGAGATGGAAGCGCAGGGTTATGGCTACCTGCTGGAGTACGTCAAGTAGGCTGGGCCCAGGCGGGGCAGAAAAGAACAAGAGCCCTCGGGACATTGTCCCGAGGGCTCTTTGTCTAGCTACGATGCGGGAGTGGGGGTGGGTTCGGGTTGAGCGAACTGCACCAGGATCTCAACGTCAGCGGTCTCGCGCACGCCATCAAACCAGGTCTGAAAGCCTTGCTGTTGGGAGATGTCGAGCAGCTCGGCGCTCAGCTCGCGCACTTCCTTGCCCAACAAACGGATGATGTGAAAGCCATAGTCCGTGGCCACAATATCGCTGGTCTCACCGACCTCCAGGGCAAAGGCGGCCTCCTCAAACTCGGGCACCATCGCCGAGCGGGGGAACCAGCCCAGATCACCGCCGCTGTCCTTGTTGCTGGTGTCGGTGGAGTATGCTGCCGCCAGGGCAGCAAAATCCTCGCCCGCCTGCAACTTGGCGAGCACCTCTTTGGCAGTCTCCTCAGTGTCGACCAGGATATGTACGGCGTGCACGTGTTCGGCCGTGGTGGGACCGCCATGAATGTCGCCCAGCTGCTTGAAGAACAGGTAGGTAGTGAGCTGATCCTTGAGCGTCTGGGGCGTCCAACCCATCACTTCAATGAACTGCTCCCAGCTTTCGAACTGTCCACTGGCGATCACTTCGTCGCGTACGCTCTCGAGCTCAGCAGTGACCGCAGCCTCGTCGACGGTCAAACCCTCCAGCGCGGCGATCTGACGGATCATGATTTCTTCCGTCAGGCCGACCAGGACCTCGTCCTGGAAATCTGGCAAGTAGCTGCGCATGGTTTCGTCGTTCCAGTCGACCTGGTAATCGACGGTGATGGCATGCAGTTGCTGCAGCAGCTCATCCAAGTAAGCCTGCTTGGTGATGTCGAAGCCATTGACCCGCGCCACAACGTCAACAGTGGGCTGAATGACAGACAGCCAGGCTACGTCGACCCCGCCCGGCGGAGCCATGGTCACGCTCACGGTCGGGAGCACGTTGGTGGGGGCGACGGTAGCCGGCGGCGGCACGGCCGGCGCAGGAGTCGATGTGGGGTTGGCACTGCAGCCAACCAGGACGAGCGCCGTAGCGCTCAACAGGACAAGCGCGGTGAAAACGCGAACCTTCATTGTATTGTATCCTCCAAGTTTCATCCGCTGGCTGTGCGGGCAGCCTCTGCGGCCCCTGAGGCCAAGCCAGAATGATGGTCGTCGCATGTCAAGCGTTTGTTGATTGTACCACTCTTGTTCGAATTGGGCAACTCGACACCGACCAGCGCGTGCGTCAGCCAGTTTGCCGTAGTGGAGATGGCCCGTACAATCTTGCTGTAATGCCAACCGCGACGTGCAGGCCGACGGTAAGGTAAGGCGCTCTGGCGGCAAAGCGGCGCGGCCTCAGGACGTGGGCCTGGCCAGCCCTGTTTGGTGCGGGCAGCCAGCGCAACGGAGCACCTGGCAACAATCCAATGATGGAAGGGGCAAAGATGGGCCTGGATTCAGATAGGGTGGACCTGTCCGTGGTCTTGTTGTACAACATTGATCGCAGCTGGCCTGAAGGGGAGATAAAGAGTGCCGTCGACGATGCGGTACATCTGTGCCAGCTCATGCAAGCCCTCGGGCACCCGGTTGAGGCTGTGCCGGTCTATGACGGGGAGCTACGCGCCTTGCTCGCGGGCTTTGACCCAGAGCGGCACACGGTGCTCAACTGGTGCGAAGGGCTGCCAGGGGTGCCGCGCAGCTATGGGCAAGTGGCGCAGATGTTAGAGGAGATGGGGTTTGCCTACACCGGCGCCCCGCCCGTGGTCCTTGAGGTCACTGAGGACAAGCGCCGAGTCAAGATGCTGCTGGAGGAGGCCGGCGTGCCAACGCCCGCGTGGCGCATCTGCGAAACGGTGGAAGCTGACGACTGGACGCGCTTCCCCGCCATTGTCAAGCCAGCGTGGGAGCACTGCAGTGTAGGCATTGGGCCCGAATCGGTAGTTACGTCCATGGGAGAGCTGCGGGATCGGATAGCATACGTCCTGGATTCCCTACACGAGCCGGCCTTGGTCGAGGACTTTATCGACGGGCGTGAGTTTCACGGCGTGCTGTGGGGCGACGAGGAGGTGGCTATGCTCCCGCCGGTGGAGATCGACTATGCGCATTTCAGCGATATTCACATGCGCCTTTGCACCTACGACACCAAGAACAACCCGGACTCGGAGCAGTATCAGCGCTTTCGTACGCTGCTGCCGGCCCCACTGTCGCCTGAAGAACTGGCACTGTTGGAGCGCACCGTCGTTGATGCCTATAAGGCAACGGGCTGTCGCGACTATGCGCGCCTGGACGTCAGGCTGCGGGACGGCGTCTTTCACGTACTGGATGTGAACCCGAACTGCTACATGAGCGAGGATTGCACGTTTGTACGCTCGGCAGCCGAGGCGGGCTACTCGTATGCTGAGCTTGGCAGCCGGCTGATCAACATGGCCTGGCGGCGCAAGCAGCGTGAGAGTGCACGCGGAGCGCGCGATAGGCTGTACGGGACCTGAATGGCGACCGGCACGGGAGGTGACTCGTGCAGATGGATTTGTGCGATCGTTGTGCAGGATGTGCTGTAGGCGCAGCAGTCGGCGATGCGCTGGGCATGCCGCTAGAGTTCGGTCCGCGGCAGCCCGCTGACGCGCTGGTGCGCGAGATGCGCGCTGGACGGCTGCCAGCGGGAACGTTCACCGATGACACGGAGATGGCGCTGGCCCTGGCCGAGAGTCTGCTGAAGACGGAACGACTGGATCCAGAAGATGTGGCGCAGCGCTTTGTGGTCTGGCATCGCACTAACCCGGCGGACATCGGCATGCATACGCGGCAGGTGCTGGCACGCGTCGCCAGAGGTGAGGGCTGGGCACGAGCTGCGCACGCGGTGCAGGGTGGCAACCCACAGAGCGCTGGCAACGGGTCCGTGATGCGCTGTTGGCCCGTGGCGCTGGCTGACTGGCGTGACCTGGGTCGCTTGCTGGAGGACAGCCGCCAACAAAGCCAGGTGACCCACATGCACCAGGATTGTCAGGATGCCTGCGCGTTCGTCAATGCGGCGATTGTGCGGCTGATGCATGGCGAGACGCCTGTAGACGCGGTGGCGCTGGCCCTGGCCGATGCACAGGTGCCCGCCGAGCTGAGGCAAATCATTGAGGCGGCCCCGCGGCGCCGGCAGGAAGAGCTGGTGAACAGCGGCTGGGTGCGCCACACGTTGGAGAGCGCGGTGTGGGGCCTGCTCACGACGGACTCGTTTGAAGAGGCGCTGGTGCAGGTGGCCAACCTTGGCAACGACGCCGATACGGCGGCATCGGTCGTCGGTGCGCTGGCCGGCGCAGCGTATGGGCTGGCCGCCATCCCGCAGCGCTGGCAGGAGCCGCTGCATGGAGAGTGGCCGCCACAGGCTGATTCGCCACGGCCGTGGTGGACGGTTGACGCCTTGAGCGGGCTGGCCAGGCGGCTGGCGCAGGTCGGGTGAGCGGTCTCTGCGGGGCGGGCCCGCAACATGGATTGTAGGGGGGGCAAGCGAATGATGGCTAGTGATAAGGTGAAGGTGCTTCTGGATACGGACATCGGGTCGGACATCGACGATGCGGTGTGTCTCGCTTACCTGCTTGCCCAGCCGCGCTGCGAGCTGCTGGGGGTGACGACGGTGAGCGGCGAGCCCGAGAAACGCGCTGAGATCGTGAGCGCACAGTGTCGGATGGCCGACAGGCTGGTGCCGGTCTTTCCCGGGGCGGCGAATCCGCTGTTGATTCCACAAGGGCAGCCCCGTGCCCCGCAGGCTGCGGCGCTTGGGAGCTGGCCGCATGCGAGCACATTCCCTGAGGGAGAGGCGATCGAGTTCCTCAGGCGCACAATCCGCGCCAACCCCGGTGAGGTGGTGCTGCTGGCCATCGGCCCGTTGACCAATGTGGCGCTGCTGTTCGCCGCGGACCCGGCAGTGGCCGGCATGCTCAAAGCGCTGGTGCTGATGTGCGGTGTCTTTGGCCCCGAGCTGCCACGGTCCCGCCTGGCAGAGTGGAATGCCCTGCTAGACCCGCAGGCGACAGCCATGGTCTATCGCACCAGAGTGCCTGTGCACCGCTCGATCGGGCTGGATGTGACCACGCAGGTGCGCATGCCAGCGCCGGAAGTACGCGAAAGGTTCGGGCGCGGTCTATTGCGGCCAGTGCTGGACATGGCTGAGGTGTGGTTCCGCGAGCGCGACATGATCACCTTCCATGACCCGCTGGCAGCCGTGACGCTCTTTGAGGAGGCCATCTGCGGTTTCACGCGCGGGCAGGTGGAGGTAGAGCTGCAGAGCAAGCCGTTGCAGGGCATGACCTACTGGAAACCGGATCCGAGCGGCGGCCCTCATGAGGTGGCTCTGCGCGTCGATGCAGAGGGCTTCTTTGACCACTTTTTCGGGGCATTTGGAT
>DIVQ01000159.1 GCA_002423325.1 Anaerolineales bacterium UBA6128
CAGCGCCGGCGCATCGTTGATGCCATCGCCGACCATCGCCACCACACCGCCGCCCGCCTGCAGCCTCCGAATCTCCGCCACCTTGCCCTCCGGCAGCACCCCCGCCACCACGTGATCGATGCCGGCGCGTTCAGCCAGCGCCCGCGCCGTGCGCGCGTTGTCGCCGGTCAGCATCACCGTCCGCAACCCCAGATCGTGCAGCGCCGCCACCACGTCCGCCGCATCCGCCTTGAGCGGGTCGGCCACTGCCAGCGCGCCCAGCAGCACGCCGTCAGCAGCCACCAGCATCGTGGTCTTGGCCTCGGCCTCCAGAGACGCCAGCAGATCCGTACCTTTGGTTATGTCGACCCCTGCCTCGCGCATCAGCGTCGCATTCCCCACCAGCACGATCCGCGCCCCCACCTCGGCGCGAATACCCTTGCCGCGCAGTGCAGTAAACGCCTGCGGCGGCTCCAGGACCAGCCCGCGCGCCTGCGCGTGCGCCACAATGGCCTTGCCGATGGGGTGCTCGCTGCCCAGCTCGGCCGCGGCCGCCAGGTTCAGTAGGGCTTCCTCCTCCCCCGCCAACGCCACCACGTCGATGACGCGCGGGGCGCCTTCAGTCAGCGTGCCGGTCTTGTCCAGCACGATCGTGCGCACCTGCCGCATAGTCTGGATGGCCGCGCCGTTGCGGATCAGGATGCCGTTCTCGGCGCCCATGCCGCTGCCCACCATCAACGCCGTGGGCGTGGCCAGGCCCAGCGCGCAGGGGCAGGCGATCACCAGCACCGAGATCGTGGCCACCAGGGCCAGCGTCGGCAGCGACATCGCCGGGTCGACCCAGGGCAGGAGTGTCTGCGCGTTGGCCAGCAGCGGCCGTAAGTTGTCGCCCAGCAGCACCCACAGCAGGGCCGTGAGCAGCGCGATGCCGATCACCACCGGCACAAACACGGCCGTCACGCGGTCAGCAAACGCCTGGATCGGCACCTGCGTGCCCTGCGCCTCTTCCACCATCCGCACGACTTGCGCCAGAAAGGTATCGGCGCCCACGCGCCGCGCTTCCACGCGCAGCAGCCCGGTCTGGTTGACCGTGGCACCAATAACTTCGTCGCCGGGGCGCTTGGCCACCGGCATCGACTCGCCGGTCGCCATCGACTCATCCACATCACTGTCGCCCTCGACGACAACGCCGTCCGTGGGGACACGCTCGCCCGGGCGCACCACCAACAGGTCTCCCACCTTGACCTGCGCGACGGGCACCTCGAACTCGGCTCCATCGATGAGTACGCGTGCCGTCTTGGCGCCCAACTGCAACAACTTGCGGATGGACTGCGAGGCACGGCCCTTGGCGCTGGCCTCGATGTAGCGACCCGTCAGGTGAATCGCCATGATCATCGCGGCTACGCCGGCGTAGCTGGCCAGCGGCACGTAAAGTGACAGCGGCCCGCTGATCCACGATGCGCTGGTGCCCATCGCGATCAGCACGTCCATATTGGCGCTGCCGTGCGTGACCGACTTCCAGGCCGACACAAAGGTGCTGCCCCCCGGCCACACCAGCACCGGCAGGGCCAGCGCCATCAGCGCGATCTCCATCGCCAGCATGCTCGGCCAGTGAATGCCGAACACCATCATCAGCAGCATGATGGCGACGATGGGCCCCGTAAACGCCCAGGCCAGCCACATGCGGCGGCGCGCAAGGCGCATCTTTTGTTCGTCCAGGTCCAGTTCGCTGGCTGAATCCGCCGTCTCGGTGGCCAGCACCTCATAGCCGGCATCGCGCACCGCGTCGGAAAGCGCCTGCAGATCGGTGCTCTGCGGCAGATAAGCCACCGCCGCGCGCTCGGTAGCCAGGTTGACGTTGACGTCCACCACCCCATCGACCTTGCGCAGGGCCCGCGCCACATGCTGCACGCAGGCCGCACAGGTCATCCCGCCGATGGGCAGCGTGACGCGCTCTACGTGCGCATCGTAACCGGCCGCCCGTATCCGTTCGACCAAGTCCGACGTCTTGAGCAGCGTAGGGTCAAAGGCGACCGTCGCGCGCTCCGTCGCGAGGTTCACCTGCGCGCTCTCCACGCCATCGGTTCGCTGCAGGGAGCGCTCCACGGTGCGTGCGCAACTGGCGCACGTCATCCCAAGCACATCCACCTGTACCGTCTTTTTGTTATCCATATGTCACCTCACAGGAGCGTACTGAGCTCACATCCTATTATAACATACTTTACTAACTTTGTAAACAATTCGGCCGGCGCTTCCGTAAGGCTTCAGTGAAGACCGCCCCGCCGGGCGGCGCAGGCGCACCGAGCCGTTGACAGCGGCTCAAATGTCGTTACAATTTGAGCAGGCTGATGCTGGCCTTTGGCGGCCTGTGTGGGCGCTGACATCTGATCTTTCGCCGCCGCTCCAAACCCGCTCCCCTCACGCCCGGCTACCGCGCCCAACGCTTGCCGCGCGCTGCTCGCATTCACCAGGGGAGCTCTACGCCCCGCCAGACCTGTTACGTGCCGAGGTTCGCAGCATGTCGATCCCCACGCCCAACCACACGAGCGCCTTGCGATCACTTCTCGTGCTTGCTCTGTTGGTGGTGCTCAGCCTGTGGCTCGTTCAGGCATCGGCTGCACAGGAGCCCACCCTGAGCGACCCATCGGCCAACACAACCTATGTCACTAACGAGGATCCCGACGTCACCTCGATCATCTACCGCTTTGTTGACTTTGGCAACGACTGGCAGACCCTGGCGCCTGAGCTTGGGCCCATCGGTTCGATCCACTTTTACCGCTGGGACGAGCTTCAGCCCGCCCCCGGCCAGTACAACTGGAACCTCATCGACGTGCAGTTGGCCAAAGAGGCCAAGCTCAAGGTCACGCTGCTCAACAATGAGATCATCCCCAAGCCAGTCGTGCTGCAGGTGATCCCGTTCCTGTCCAACAACCCGGATCGCCCCTCCTGGACGCCCATCTTTTACGACTCGACGCCTCCCTGGGTCTATGCCGAGATCGAGGCTGCCACGGGCGTGCCGCGCCCCGTCATCGATGGCCGCAAAGTCGGCTATGTGATGCAGGACGGCGGCTATACCTCCGTCATGCCGATGTACGACAACCCGATCTGGCAAAAGTACCACTGGCAGATGATCGCCGCGCTCGGCGCGCGCTACAACAGTCATCCGCAGATCACGGCCGTCAGCGTGAGCACGGGCCTCGACGGCGAAACCCACGCCACCAAGGACTATTACGGCGGTTGGAACGCCATCGTGGACGCGCAGTACCCCGGTGTGCGCGCCTACTTTACCCAGTTCGTCTATTCCTGCATGGACCACTACCGGGCGGCCTTCCCCGACAAGGCCGTCTTTGTCAACAACGCGCCCGGCGGCAGCGCGCTACGCTGGCAGTCGGCGCTGTACGCCTCGCAGATCGAACCTCCTGTGGGCTTGCGGCACTGCGGCATGTGGGAGGACCTGCAGGGCCACCAGGGCGGCGGCAGCTTTACCGGCCTCTGGGATCACATCCGCCAGTACTCGATGACGCTGCCCATCTGGCTGGAATCCCCCTACGGCTGGGGCGCCAAGGACACCAAGTACTGGTCGTGGCTGGCCGGCCTGCACTATCACCCCGACGCGATCGACGTGCACCGCGAGTGGCTTACCGACACCAGCCCCGACATGCTGCGCTGGGTCTCGGCGCGCCTCGGCGTCACCATCGAGGACACGCCCTCGGTCTGGACGGCACTGCGCGACACAATGTATCCGATCCTCGACTGGGGCACCGGCCAATCGTCGGGCCATCTGGGCGACTGGACCTTTTGGCTCACGCGCCAGGAGGTTGCGGGGGGCGGCACTGTCCGCGTCTGGCGTGAGGACCTGCCCGTAGCCTGCCACACGCAGCTCTATTCCACACAGGCGCGCAGCACCGACCAGGCCAACGGTCAGACCTATATGTATTTCGACATTGATGACGGCTATCCCTTTGTGGGTCAGGTGCCGCTCAGCGAACCGGACGGCACCGTATCCTACTCGGCCAAACTGATCTTTTTGAACCGCGGCACCGACACCATCTCGCTGCAGTACCGCAACTATGCGGGAAACATTGTCTCGCGCACACTGACCAAGGGCGCCGCGCTGGGCCCGGTGAACACCTTTATCACGCACACCTTTACGCTCGAGGACGCCTACTTTAACAACAACCTGGGCGAAGGCACCTCCGATTTCCGCATCTCGTGCAACGGCGACGGCGACGAGGTGGTACACTTTATCGAGGTGTCGGGCCTTCAGGGGCGCTGGCCCACCCCCACGCCCACCAGCACGCCGACGCGCACGGCCACGCCCACCGCAACGCGCACGGCCACCGCCACGCCCAGCAACACGCCCACCAGCACGCCGACCTACACGCCCGTGCCGGTGAACCTGGGCGCCGCGGCCGATGCCAGCATCGACCAGAGCGCACCCGTCAGCAACAGCGGCGCGGCCCCAAGCCTTGTCGTCAGCGCCACGGGCGATCAGCGCACCCTGCTCTATTTCGACGTCAGCCAGGTGCCGACGGGGGCTGGCGCGCTGCAGGCGCACCTGCGCCTGCGCAGCCTCGACCCGGCCGGCGACGCCCTTAGCGTGCTGGTCTACGGGCTGCGGCGCACATGGGTGGAGGGCGAGGTCACCTGGCAACGCGCCAGCGACGCGTCTGCCTGGGCCCTGGGCGGCGCCGACGCCCCCGACCTCGACCGCGACCAGGCCGCGTCGGCCGCGACGGTCGTGAGTGGCGGCGAGACCTGGTTCGAGTGGGACGTCACCGAGATCGTCAACGCCTGGACCAAAGGGCTTGCGCCCAACAACGGACTGCTGCTGGTGGCCAGCGAGGAATCGGGCGGCGCCTATCACTTTGCCTCGTCAGAGGCCGGCGATCCGCCACAACTGCTGTTCAGCTATGCGCTGGCGACCGCCACGCCCAGCCCGACGGCCACCCGCACGCCGACGCCTACAGCTACGCCCGGCCCCACCAGCACGCCGACGCCCACCTATGCGCCCACACCCACCGTGCTGCCAGGCGGACTGGTGTACGACGCCACCGACGACACCTACATCAGCGAGTGGTATCCCACCACCAACTATTGCCGCAGCCCCAAGCTGACCGTGCGACGGGGCGATGTGATTGCCTCGCTGCTGTACTTTGACCTGAGCTCGATTCCGCCAGGCACCGCGATCAACTCGGCCAGTCTGAGCTTGTATTGCATCGACCGCACCAACACGGGTGAGATGAACGCGCTGGCCTACAAGGTGCGCCATGCCTGGACCGACTGCGAGGCCAGCTGGACCCTGGCCAGCGCCTCGCGTACCTGGACGGTGACCGGCTGTAACGGCGAGGGCACCGACCGCGACCAGACCGCCTCGGCCGGCCTGTACCTGGACAGCATCAACTCGTGGTGGACGATGAACATCACCCAGATGGTCAAAGACTGGGTGGCGGACCCCGCCGGCAACCATGGGATCGTGCTCAAGGGCTATGGCAACGTCAGCGTCGAGTACAGCTTTGCGTCCAGCGAGCATGTCAACCCGTCGTTCCGCCCACGCCTGGTCATCAGCGCGGGACCACTGCCGCCGACCAACACGCCCACCGTCACCCTCACGCCCACGGTTACGCAGACGCCGTCACCCAGCCTGACGCCCAGCGCCACGCCGCTGCCCACGGCCACGCTCACGCCGTCCAGCACGCCCACGGCCAGCCAGACGCCCACGGCCAGCCAGACGCCCANNGCCCACGGCCAGCCAGACGCCCACGATCACACCCAGCCCCACCTTCGGGCCATCGCCGACCGCCTCGGACACGCCGGAGCCCAGCCTCACGCCGACGCCGGCGCCCACAGCCACGCCGCGGCCCACCGACATCGCCGCGCCAGCGCCCACGCCCCTCGACGGCGCGGTGCGCTTTGAGGTGGTTGCCGACACCACCCTCAACAGCTGGGGGCCCTCAGAGAACCTGGGCGACACCTCCCAGCTGCTGCTGCGCCAGCCGGAGGTACGTACGGCCCTCCTGGCCTTTGACACCAGCAGCATCCCGACCAACGCCTATGTGTACAAGGCCATACTCAACCTGTACGTCGAGTCGCGTACCAACACTGGCAGCCTGTTCGCCTCCGCCTACAGCGTCAAGCGTCCGTGGCTTGAGGACGAGGCCACCTGGAACCGCGCCCGCATCGGCGTAGACTGGCAGCTGGGCGGCTGCAACGGCGGCGACGACCGCGAGTTGACGGCGNNCCGAAATCCTCGACCTCGAGGATGCCTGGTTCAACCTCGATCTGACCAGCGTTGTGCAGCAATGGGTGACCAACCCCGCCAGCAACAATGGCGTGGCGCTGCGCGCCGTCAACACCGCGCTGGTCGAGTACGCACTCGGGTCGCGCGAAGCCGACAACCCGGACGTGCGGCCGCACCTGTACGTGCTCTACGGCACGGAGGCGCCGACGCCCGTGCCGCCCACGCCAACGCACACGCCGGCCAGCTATCCGCTGCCCGACACCGCGACGCCCACGCCGACGCCAATCGCCACCGCGACCATCACGCCCGGACCGTCGCCTACGCCCACAGCCACCGGACTGCCGTCACCTACGCCGGGCGTCGGCGCGCTGGTCATTCCGGTTACGCGCGACACCTATCTGAACGAGTGGAGCATCGACAGATCGCACGGCGCCGCGCCCGAGTTGTTCGTGCGCACCGGCGGCGTCACGACCACGCTCCTGCATCTGCCCGTGGATGCCTTGCCCGCAGACGAGTACGTCGTCTCGGCCAAGCTGCATCTGTACGTGACCACACGCTCGAACGCCGGCATCCTGTATGCCAGCCTGCATCAGCTTTTGCGCGAATGGGACGAGACGACCGCCACCTGGATCCTCGCCGCCACCGGCGACGAGTGGCAGCAGTCGGGCTGTAAGCAGGTGGGCGTCGACCGCAGCGGCGAGATGATCGATGAGATCGAACTCAACCAGGCAGGCACCTGGGTCACCTTTGACATCACCAGTGCCGTACGCGACTGGCTCGCGCATCCTGCCAGCAACCATGGTCTGGTCATCGTGGCCGACGGCACCGTGTATGTAGAGTACGCCTTTGCCTCGCGCGAGCACTCCTGGCCGGGGCTGCGACCTTGGGTCGACGTGGTGCACTCGACCACCTCACCGGTGCCCACCCACACGCCCACCATCACGCTGACGCCCACGCCCACGCGCACGTCCACACCCGTGCCCACCGCCACGCCGCGCAACCTGCCCACGCCCATGCCGGGCCAGATCACCGTCTTTTCAGGCAGCGACGCCATTCTGAATGCCTGGATCCCCACAGAGAACACCGGCATCAAGACCTCCCTGCAGGTGCGCCAGGGAAACATCAAGTCGACGCTCATGCGCTTCAACCTGGGGGACCTGCCCGCCGACATGGCGTTGGCGCAGGCGCGTCTGCGCCTGTACGTCACCGAGAGCAGCAACTATCACGACCTGACGCTCAAGGTCTACCGCCTGCGGCGCGACTGGCGCGAGCGCGAGACCACCTGGTACCTGGCCGCCGCCGGCGCCACCTGGAGCGTGGCCGGCTGCGACGGCACCAACGGCACGCCGGACCGCGATGCCACGCCGCTGGCAGAGATCGCCATCCCCGAGCCCGGGAGCTGGTTTGAGATTGATCTGACCAGCGTGGTGGCAGATTGGCTGCTGCACCCGGATGAGAACTATGGCATCCTGCTGAAGGGTGAGGGACCCATCTCGGTCGAATACGAGTTTGGCTCGTTTGAGAACGAGACCACGAGTCTGCGGCCGTTGCTCCTCGTGGTGCCCGCCAGCGTACAGCCTACGCCCACGCCGGTGCTGCAGGCCACGCCGACGCCGATGCCGGCAGGCCAGTTCTTTGCGGCAGGCCATGACGCTTCCATCGATGCCTGGTTCCCGCTGGCCAAGGCCCCCGAGGCCCCCTATTTGCGCGTGCGCAGCGGCGACGTGATGTCCGCGTTGCTGCGCTTTGACCTCACAAACTTACCCGCCTACTCTGAGGTCCACCAGGCGCTGCTTCAGCTCTATGTCCAGGGGCGCAGCAACGCGAACCCGCTGGACGTCGGCGTCTACCGCGTCACGCGGCCGTGGACCCCGACCGACGCTTCGTGGGAGCGCGCCACCGTGCTGGTGCGCTGGGCCGCGATGGGCTGTAACGCGGCCAGCGACCGCCTCCTGACGCCGGCTGCCAACCTGGCCCTCACCGACGCCGGCCAGTGGGTCAGCGTGGACATCACCAGCCTGGTCGATTACTGGACGCAGCACCCGGACGAGAACTATGGCCTGATCCTCAAGACCGCCGGCGGCGCGCCCGTGACCTATGACCTGGCCTCCTTCGAGCATCCCCTGACGTCGGCGCGGCCGCGGCTCGTGGTGGACTATACGTCGGCGCCGCCCACGCCCACACCCACGCCCATCCAGTCCATCGTCACCGTGGTGGTGAACGCCGACGCGGATGCCTCGCTGCATGCCGTCTCCAAAGATACCAACTATGGCAGCGCGGCCTATCTGCCGCTTTACAACCAAAAGGCGGACGACGGCAGTCAGTTGGGCCGGAAGCGCCCGATCTTTCACTTTTCGCTGGACATGCTGCCTGAGAACGCCGTCGTCACCCAAGCCACCCTGAAGGCGCTCACCCTGGAGGACGTGGCCTACAACCTGAACGTGCAGGCCGTGGGCCTGTTGCGGTCATGGGCCGAATACCAGACCACCTGGAACCTGGCGCGCACCGGCGTCCCCTGGACCACCGCGGGCGCCGATGGAACGGGCACCGACCGCCTGGCCACGGCCACGAGCACGACCACGCTGCTGGGCGGGCCACGCTGGTGGCAGTGGGACGTCACCGCTCTGGTAAGCGATTGGGCCTCCGGCGCGCTCGCCAACAACGGCGTGATGCTCGTCTCGCCCGATACGAACGTATGGCAAGGCACAAGCCTGGCCTCGCGCGAGCGCGGCCAGCCCGCCCAGTTGACGATCAGCTATTTCGTCGGCAGCGGAGGATCCACCAACCTGTCGCTGAAACAGGGACACAACATGGTGTCGGTCCCCGTGATCCCCGAGAACCCGTCGCTCGACGCCGTGCTGGCGCCCATCGCCGACCGCGTCGTGGGCGTTTGGGCCTTTGACAGCAGCGACGTCACCTCGCCCTGGCAGGTGTACCTGCCCGACAGTCCGGGCAACACGCTCACCACGATCAGCCCGCGAATGGGCTACTGGATCGAAGTCAGCAGCGACGCCAGCCTGTCGCTCAGTGGTACCACGCCGCCGCCCCAGAACATCACGTTGAGGCGGGGGTGGAATCTGATCGGCTACCCCAGCTTGATCGAGCGCCCTGCGGCGCAGGTGCTGGCCAGCATCGCCGATCACGTCACCATCGCCTGGTACTATGACCCCACCGACCCTGTCGACCCCTGGAAGCGCTATGTGCCCGGGGCGCCGGACTGGGCCATCAGCATGCCCAACATGGGCCCCACGCGCGGCTACTGGGTGCTGGTCGACCAGGACTGCAGCCTGACAATCCCCTAGCCAGGGTTGCACCAGAAGAAGAGCGCGCCCCGACCGTCTTGCGACGACTCCGGGCGCGCTCTTTGTGTCTGTAGTAAACGCGGGGCTAGAGCAGGCTCTGCGTCGTGCCCCCGTCGATCTGGATGGTGGTACCCGTGATATAGCCGGCCTGCTGGGACGCGAGGAACGTGATCAGCGCCGCCACCTCCTCGGGCTTGCCCAGCCGACGCGCCGGGATCGACGTCTCCCAACGCGCCATCACCTCATCGATGCTGATCCCCTCGCTCGCCGAGTTGCTCTCCGCCAGGCCGCGCACGCGGTCGGTGAGCGTGTAGCCCGGGCAGACGTTATTCACGGTAATACCCTCAGCAGCCACCTGCATGGAGAGCGTCTTGGCCATCGCCACCACCGCGGAACGCGCCGCGTTGGACAGGATCAGGTTGGGTATCGGCTGCTTGACGGCCACCGACGTGATGTTGATGACTCGGCCCCACCCGCGCTCACGCATGTGCGGCAGCACCAGACGCGTCAGGCGCACCGCGCTCATCAAGTTGAGCTCGATCGCGCCCAGCCAATCCTCATCGCTCATATCGGTGAACACGCCCGGACGTGGCCCACCGGCGTTGTTCACCAGAATGTCGACGCCGCCCAGGCTCTCGTTCACCCGGCGCACCAGCGCTTCCAGTTGGGCTGCCACGCCCACGTCGCCGGCGACAGCGAGGACCTTGCATCCGGTCGCCGCGCGAATCTCTTCGGCGGCCGCGTCCAGCGCCTGCTGCCCACGCGCCACGATGCAGACATCCGCGCCCTCGTGCGCCAACGCCAGCGCGGTGGCCTTGCCGAGGCCCTTGCTGGCCGCGGCCACGAGCGCCACCTTCCCCTTGATACCCAGATCCATCGTACACCTCCCGCCGCCTCGCGGCTCTAATGCGTCAACACATAGCCCAACAGCGTTTGCATCACATAGATCGCGTTGCCCGCGACGTACAGCTGCGGCACCAGCATGTTGGCGCCCACCAACCCCAGCAAAGTTGGCGCCCGCGCCGCCTCGTCCAAGCGCGGCTCGAGCGCCTCCAGCCCCAGCAGCACCGCCGGGAAGGCCATGCACAGCATCCGCGAGGTATCGACGGCAATGACTGTCTGCCCGAGCGCGCCCACGATGGCGCTCGCCAGCACCGCCAGGTCCAGCCAGCGGCGCTCGCGCGCGGCCAGCCAGAGCGCGGCGACCGGCAGCGCCCAGAGCAGCTTGAAGGCCGAAAAGACGCCAGTGTAGTAAGCCACGCTGGCCTTGCGGAACCAGTCCAGCGGATCGTGCAGCAGCGGCGCCAGGTAGAACTCGGCCGACTGCGCATCGGGGGCGCGCGTGCCCAGCCAGTAGCGCACGCCCAGGTAGAGTGCCAGCGCCACCGCGCTGGCCGCCACGCTGGGCCAGAGCTTGCCCGTGCGTCGCGCCTGCAGCAGCAGCAGGAAGGGCAGCACAAACGCGACCGACTCGCGGTTCAGCAGCGACAGCAGCACCAGTCCGCCAAAGACCCAGGCGTTCTCGCCGCAGGCCAGCAGCAGAAAAAGCAGCAGATAACTCGCTGCGTCGGTATAGCCGTTCACGTGAATCGTGAACAGGATCGGCATCGTGGTTGCCAGGACGGCGGCGTAGCCCAGCGCCAGCGCCGGCCCGCGCCCGCGCAGGCGATAGTGGCGGTAGACCAGCGCCAGCGTGGCCCAGGCCAGCAGCAGGTTGAGGATCAGGATGCGGTTGCCGCGCAGCCCGAGCAGCCAGGCCAGCAGCGGCGTCAGGATGCGGTAGGCCACCGGATTGTCGCCCGGCGAGAGCGGCGCGCGCGACAGCTCGGCATAGTAGACCCCGTGCGACACTGCCTCCAGCGCCGGACGCACGTACAACGCGCCAAGCGCCAGCAGCGCGGTGGCCACCAGCGCCGCCGCGCCCCACAGCGAAATGCGCCGCTCGAGCGTCGCCAGCGCGGCGTCCAGACGCATCGTGAGGCGCGTCACCCAGGCTAAGATGGGCACTCGCTCAGTGTTCATCCGCTCTGTCCCTCGGCAGCGGCGCCGCGGCCCGCGAGCATACCGGTCGTAAAGGCGAACTGCAGATTGTAGCCGCCACACGGCCCCACCACGTCCAGCACCTCGCCCGCCAGGTGCAGCCCCGGCACGCGCAGCGATGCCATCGTGGTGGGATCAACCTCGCTCACCGACACGCCGCCCGCCGAGACCTGCGCCTGCTGAAACCCGCGCGTCCCGGTCACGCGCAGCGGCAGCGCCGTCAGCGTGCGATCCAGACGCTCCAGGTCCACCTGCGACACGTCCGTCATGCGCGCTTCGGTGGAGATGTCCGCCATCGAGAGCAATACCACGGGCACCTTGGCCGGGAGCACCGCCCCGAGCAGCACGCGCAGCGGCCAGGATGTGCCGCGCTTGGCCGCCAGCAACTCGAGCAGTTCGTCGTGAGCCCAGGGCGCGAGGTTAAGCGTCAGCCGCAGGTCCGAGCCCGGCCGCGCGCTCACCAGGTGGCTGAGGTCCATCGCGCCGGGGCCACTCAGGCCCGTCTGCGTGAACATGATGTTGCCGATGGTCTCGCCCAGCAGGCGCTCGCCCTCGCGGAGCTCCAGCCCCGCGTCCAGGCGCACGCCCTGCAGCGCGTTGAGCGCCCGCATGTCGGCCAGCAGCGGCGCCAGCGCGGGGCGCAACGGCTCGATGTGGTGCCCGAGCCGCGCAAGCACCGGGAACAGCTCGCCTGTCGCACCGAGCGCGGGGTAGGCCTTGCCGCCCGTCGCCAACACCACGCGGTCCATCGGGCGGCGATCCTGCGGCGCCGCCATGCACAGCACGGGGCGACCGCCCTCGATCCGGATGTCGTGCACCTTGGTCTGCAGGTGCACCTGCACGCCGGCGACCTCCAGCGCCGCCGCCAAGGACTCCTGCACGGTGGCCGCGGCGTTCGAGACCGGATAGCACCAGCCGTCCTCGGTAGCGTAGGTCAGGATGCCCAGGTCGTGCAGGCGCCAGATCGTATCGGCGTGGCCGCAAAGATCCAACGCGGTCTGCAGCCAACGCTGGTCGGCGCAGGCGTACTTGTCAGCGGCCGCGTGGGCGTTGCTCAGGTTGCAGCGGCCGTTGCCGGTNNGTGACCAGCAGCTTGCGCCCCACCAGGGCGTTGGTGTCGAACAACTGCACACGGGCGCCGAGGCACGCCGCGGCGGCCTGCCGCGCCGCCTCCAGCGCGCCCAGGATGCCGGCGGGGCCCGCCCCCACGATGCCGATCTCGCGTTGCGCGCTCATCGCTCGTCCGCACCTCCGATCCGCATACTAGCCCAAACGGTGTGCTCGCGCAACAGACGCGCATCCGTGCAAGCGCGCTACCGCATGAGGAGTCCGAAGAGGGGCACGTGCCGGGCAAGGGCGTGCGGGATGTTGGGGCGGCCCCCTGTGGCCGCCCGTTTTCGACGCCCACAGGTACCCTCTCCTGATTGACCCGCGACCCGTTCTGTGCTATCATGGACCTACAGACGTGGATCAGGAAGAGTAGGCGCCCGCGCTCTGCCAGAGAAGAGGGGTCACCGGCTGCAAGCCCCTCCCAGCAGACGGCACCGAACGTCGCCTGTGAGTCGGTCGGCTGAACAGAGTAGGTCGACCCGCTGCGCCCGTTAGCGCGCAAAAGAGAGCGCGCCAGCAGTAGCTGGCGTTGAAGTGGAGTGGTACCGCGGAAGGAACGCCTTTCGTCTCCAAGAGACGAGGGGCGTTTATGTTTTGGAGAGGGGAGATCACGAATGGAACGAATGAACACGAATGACACGAATCGATCTTTCACCAGCGTCGCCAACTTGGTCTGCTGAGGTCATCTGATTCGTGGCATTCGGCCCTATTCGTGCCATTCGTGATCATTTCGTCCGTCGACTGTCGCACAGGAGGCCAGCATGACAACCAAACCGCCGCTGCCCGCCGACATGGGCAAGGTGTACAACGCCGCCGAGCTCGAGCAGCCGCTCTACGACTGGTGGGAGGCGCAGGGCTACTTCAGGCCGCGCATCGATCCGGCGAAAAGGCCCTTTGTCATCGCGATGCCGCCGCCCAACGTCACCGGCG
>DIVQ01000102.1 GCA_002423325.1 Anaerolineales bacterium UBA6128
GGGGCAACGGGCGATTCGCCGGTCCAGGGCGCTGAGATAATGCGGCCGTCCAAGCCCAGGCGGTCGAGCACCTGCTCCTGGGGAATGTCCAGGTACGCAGCCACGTCGGCCTGGTTTTCGACGCAGATGGCGTCCACCGGCAGGCGGTCGGCGAGTTGGTGGCGAATTGCGGCCAGTTGGCGGTCACGGCCAGACATGGGCATGATGCGCTCCTGCGTGGCGTGATGACGGGGAACGCTTTCAGGCGCGTTCCCCGGCCGATCTCGGTGTGTGGATGTCGCGAGTTTCTGGAGGCTGGGCGAGTCCCAACGCGTGCCTGTTCGCCGCCGTAGCGAGTCCTAGGTCTCGGGCGTTGTGGGGGGCTGTGGCTCCTGCGGTTCCTCTATCTGAGGCTTGCCCAGCGCGGCACGTAGCAAAAAGTAGGCCCCCACCAGGATGATCGCCAGGGGCCAGATGTACTTGGCTACGCCGACAGAATCGGACAGGATCACAATGCCGATGAGCGTCAGCACGCCGGCAGGAATCCAGGCCCAGCGCACGGCCTCGTGCGGCCTGCCGAGCAGCGCCACGGCGCCAAACGTGGCGCCCAGCCCCAGCATCATCAGGCTGCCCTCCTCGAAGGCCTCCTGGTTGCCGAAGAGCACCACCAGGCAGATGCTGAACATCACGCCGGCGGGGATGAGCGCCCACCAGAACGTACGCCTCAGCAGGTAGATCAGCAGGAAGGCCAGGCCCAGAGCGCCAAGAAACAGGATTGCCTCGGTGCCATCGGGCAGCAGTCTGCCGATCGCGACCAACAGCCCCAGGCCGATGGCGCCAAGGCCCGGGATGAGCGCCCACCAGCGCTCCTGGTCCTGCAGGAACAAGAACAAAAAGACGAGTCCCACTGCGACGAACAGCGCGCCCCAGATCGTGTCTGACGCGTTGCCCAGTAGATCGAGGTTGCTGAGCAGCGCCAGCAAGCCGAGCCCGATCAGCAGAATGCCCCACAGCAGCGTCGACGGGATCTTTTTCATTGCGACCTCCCAGATAGTGCCAATGCGCGGCGCACTCGCAAGTCTAGTGGGGGCCGGCCCGGATGTCAACCAAATGAGCGCGCCGCAGACACGACGTCTGCGGCGATTCTAGACCAGGGTCTGCGGGAAATCTCAGCGCTGCGTGGCCGACCAGCGGTAGCGCAGCCAGGGGAGCGAGGCGCGGTAGTAGGGCGATTGCCACAACAGGCCCCAGCGCACGAACGGGCGCACCAGGGGGATCAGCCAGCGCGCCGCGCCATATTGCTTCTTGAGGTCGCGCAGCCAGGTGTCAAAGCCGTGGCGCTGATAGCGCAGCAACGCCTGGCTCTCACTGGTATCCATCCAGTCGGTGTAACAGGGGGCCAGGCTGAAGGCTTTCTCAGGCAGCTTGCCGATGCCCATGGCTCGCAGGGCACCCCCGACATAGTCGCGATAGCGCATCTGACAGGTGGAGCCGCCGCCGATCAGCAGTGTCCTGCCCCAGATGCCGCCGCTTGTGACGGCGTTGGCCAGCGCCAGGCCCACGTCCCGCGAGTTGACATATTCCAGCCGTGAGTCCAGGCTGATTTCAAACATCACCGGATCGATGTGGCCCAGCCGGATCGGGGGCACCACGCCCAGTCGCAGGATGGCCCACTGCAGGTCCGACGAGCGGATAATCTGCTCGCACGCGATCTTGTGCCGGGTATAGTGATCGGTAGCGTTCACCGGATCGCTGGCGCGTCGCGGCCGGCGCGCGCCCGAGTTGGGGCCAAAGACGCTGACCGAGGAGGCGAACACCAGGCGCGCCGGAGTGGGTTGCGCTTGCATGGCGCCTACGAGTGCGCGCGTGCCTTCGACGTTGATGGCCTGCGCCCACTCCGGGCGCGCTTCGCTCAGCGGCGGGATGATAGCTGCAAGGTGGATAACGGCGTCGCAGCCAACCACCGCACTTGCGACGTCAGGGGGGCGGCGCACGTCGCCCCAGACGATCTCTACGCGATCGGCGTAGCGTTTTGCCGCGCGCACATTGCGCTTGGAGGCAATATCGAAGCAGCGGACCTGATGCCGCTGATTCAGCAGTTCGGCGAGTGCGTTCTGCCCAATGTTCCCAAAGGCTCCAGTCAGCAGTATCTTCACAAGCATCTCCGATATGACTATACAATCATCCTGTTTCCACTCTATAGGACACTGCGGGCGGCCGCGAGGTTGCTTGTCGGGACCGTTGCGCACGACATACGGTGGGGTATACTCCCAACGAGTGGGGGCACGTATCGCTGTTGAGAAAGGAAGAGCGCGCATGATGCTACGTTATCCAGAAGCGCAGGCTATTACGCGCTTCCCGCCCTATCATTGGTTCGGCTACTATGATATGCCCTGCTGGGATGCTTCGGGGCGCTACGTGTTGAGCCTGGGTGTCAGCTTTCAGGAGCGCCAGCCTACGGGCGATGACGTGGCCCTGATCGGCCTTTCGGACCTGGAGACCGGGGCATACCGCGTGCTGACCGAGACGCACGCGTTCAACTGGCAGCAGGACTGCTTTCTGTACTGGTTGCCGAGCGATCCCGCGCGCAAGATCGTCTATAACGATCGGGTGGGCGAGCGTTTTGTCTCCATCGTGCTTGACATCGGCACGGGTGAGAAGCGTCTGTTGGGTCCGGCGATCAATGACCTGGGGATGGGTGGAACGAGGGCGGCCTGCCTGAACCTGGCGCGCATCGCCGAGATGCGCCCGGGGTACGGCTATGCCGGGCTGGCGGACCCCTGGGCGGTGGAAGCACATCCGGCCGAGGACGGGGTGCGCGTTCTGGATGTGGATACCGGGCGCGATCGGCTGATCGTCTCGATGCGGCAAGTGGTGGAGGCGCTGGGATGCCCTGATTACCTGGCGGACGCCAAGGTGTGGTTCAACCACACGCTGTTCAACCCCACAGAGACGCGCCTGGCGTTCCTGTGTCGCATGCGCGGCTCGGGTGAGCGCGGTTGGCGGCGGACGGTGATGCTGACCGTCGATCCGGACGGCGGCAACTTGCGGCAGACGCTGCCGGGGCCGGTTGTGTCGCACTTTGATTGGCGCAATGAGCGCGAGATCCTGGCGTGGACCAGCGTGGAGGGACAGGGGACGCACTTTTTCCTGATCGACGATCGCACCGGTGCAACGCAGGTGGTGGCGCCAGACCTGCTGACCGAGGATGGGCACTGCAGCTATTCGCACAACGGCCGCTGGATCCTGACGGACACCTATCCCGATCCCGACGATCTGTGCCGCACGCTCAAAGTCTACATTCCGGCGGAGGATCGCGAAGTGGTGGTGGGGCGCTACTTGTCGCCGCCGCCTTTTGTGAACGAGAGGCGCTGCGACCTGCATCCGCGCTGGAGCCCCGACGATCGTACGATCTGTTTTGATTCGGTGCACGAGGGGCATCGCCAGGTCTACCTGGTAGATACGTCCTTGCAGGCCTAGTTGACACAAGGGCGCGGTCGACTATACTTGTACACAGTGTATATGGGTTGTGTACCGGTCCACTGGGATGTGGCGCCGGTTGAACCTGTCAAGAGTGATGGAGGTAGTTTCGAATGGCGTTGATGATTACGGAAGAGTGCATTGCGTGTGGGGCCTGCGAGGCCGAATGCCCGAACGAGGCGATTACTGAGGGCGACGAGTTTTACGTGATCGATCCCTGCAAGTGCACCGAGTGCGTAGGCTTTTTCGACAAGCAGCAGTGCTACGAGGTGTGCCCGGTTGAGGCCCCGCAGCCCGACCCGGACAACGTGGAGACCAGGGAGCAACTCCTGGCCAAGTTCGCCAAGCTGCACCCAGGCAAAGAGCCCGCGTAGGCAGTACAAGCAAAAGCCCCCGAGCCACAGGCCCGGGGGCTTTTTTTGTTGTCTCGCGCACGCGCTTTGTGCGTGCCCGATCAACCGCTGATTACGCCAGGCGTACGCGAACGACCTCATCGTGGCCGTCGATGCGCAGCCGCAGCGCATAGCTGCCGGGCTGCACGCCGTCGTGCTGCCAGACCGCCGCGTGCGTGCCCGCTGCTGCGCGTCCCTGCACCAGGACCCTCAGGCTGTCGCCGCGGGCATTCAGGACCTCCAGGGACATCTCTGCGGCCTTTGGTATGACATACTCGAGGATGGTGCTGGCCTGGGCTGGCGACGTGCCGCGGGTCCCGAGCACCCGCAAGCCGGGCGCCAGCGGCGCCACGGATGCCGTAGCGCCATAGTCGCAGGGCTCATCGAGCATGTGCCACAGCTTTTCGGTCTGTCCGCCATAGTCGCGCCGCATATAGTTGGTGAGCAGCGGCGTGCGCTCGAACTCGGCAAGGTTGGCCAACCGCGGTTCGTCCTCCCAGAGATAGACCGGGATGTCCATCGGATTGAACGTCGCGGATAGACCGCGTTCCTGCGCCACGCGGAACAAGCCCATGTTGCCCGGTTCGTGTCCAGCCAGCCAGACGCCGACGACATCGACGAGGAACGGATTCTTGCCAAAGAGCACGACGTTTNNCATAAAGGCGTTACCGTTGCGGCCATAGATGCCCTCGACCACCGCAAGCCCGACGGGACTCACCGAGAGCGAATCGCAAGTGCGCTGGCTCCACATCTCCATGCCATAGCCGCTGGTATAGTCGCGCCCGGGTCGATCCCAGCGCGGATAGCCGGCCTGCTTGTGCGTCTGGTACAGCTCCTCGACGTGCTGCTCGAGGTCGGAGCAAAAGTTGGCCAGCACACTGGCAGGATGCTGTAGCGTGGCGCGCACGCCTTCACAGAAGCGCGTGTGGGGCGGCACGATCATCCCCTGCAGGTTCTTGACCGAGAGCGTGAGGCCCATGCCGTGCGTCTTGAGTTTGCCCACGTCCAGCAGCCAGGAATCGGCGGCGTTAAAGGGCGCCACGTAGGGGATGCGCTTGAGCACCACGCCGTCGGGCACGTCCTTCCAGACCACCTCACTGCCCTCGGTCATGCTGTCCACGTACAACTGGCGCGCCTGGCGGTCGCCAAAGTCGGTCAGATGCACGCCGAGGCGCTGCGCCATCTCGGGGTAGCCGGTCGTGCTGGCCTCAGTGGGGCAGTAGCCGTCGCCAAGCCAGTTTGCCTCGCGCATATAGGTCTGGTCGGCCGGGAACCCAGCGGCGATCAGCGACGCGACAAAGCCCTCCAGAAAGTACTTGTCAGTCAGGATGCCCATACCGGCGTTGGTGTTGCCCTGGCCCGATGCACAGGTCAGGTTGGGCTTGATAGCCAGTTGGCTCGTCAGCGGGAGACCGGGCGTCGTCCCGGGGGCGAACAGGCTGGCCGCCAGCGCCAACCCCTCGGCCTTTTTGGCCTCGGAATCGGTCTTTTTGCTGACGCTGGTGCGCCTGATAAAGACCGCCTCGGGGTGCGCTTCGATGAAGGGGTGCAGGCTGAGGTGTGTTGGGGTCTGGGGCACGGGTGTGCTGACCAGCGCCTCAACCGTTGGCGCGGCGGTCGCGATGGCCACCGGCGTGGCAGTCGCGTCCGCCGGTATGGCGGTGGTTGGCTCCAGCGTCGCGACCGCGAGCGGTTCATCCGGTCGCGATGCTGTGGGCACAGGTGTGCTGACGCCGGCGCAGCCCACGGCCACAACGCCCGCGAGCGTCGTCGCGGAGGCGCGTATGAACTCTCGTCGCGTGAGCATTGGCATCTCGATCTCCTAGCGATCCGCAGGGGCGTGGTGGCTGCCACGCACAGTTAACTGGATCATAGAGCGAAGCGCGACTGCTGTCAACTCAAAGCGGGCTGGCGTGTCCGATTTGGATGAGCGGCGATGGGTGCGGCCGTGTCCAATCAAATGATAAT
>DIVQ01000044.1 GCA_002423325.1 Anaerolineales bacterium UBA6128
TACCCATCTGCCTGCGGATGGTGGCCCGTACATCACCTCAGGGGTGGCGGTTGTCAAAGATCCTACGCTCGGCCGCAACATGAGCTTTCATCGCCTGATGCGCCTGGATTCGCGTCGAGCGGCTGCGCGTCTGGTGGAGGGGCGCGGCACGCACACCGCTCTGGGCCGCGCCGGCGGTGNNGGGCGGTGAGCTGGAGATTGCCATCTGCATCGGCAGCTCGCCGGCGGTCTTGCTCGCCGCGGCGATGAGCCCGGCGCCCGGCGTGGATGAGCTGGCCATCGCCAATGCCCTGGAGCACACACCTCTCGTGAAATGTCTGACCGTCGACCTCGAGGTTCCTGCTGACAGCGAGATTGTCCTCGAGGGACGCCTGACCACGCAACGCACTGCCGAGGGGCCCTTCCTGGACCTGACCGGCACGATGGACATCGTCCGCGACCAGCCCATTATCGAGTTCTCCTGCATCACCCATCGTCGTGATGCCATCTATCAGGCCTTGCTCCCTGGCGGGCTGGAGCACAAGCTGCTCATGGGTATGCCGCGCGAGCCAACCATCTACCATGAGGTGGCGCAGGACTGTGACTGCGTCAACGCCCTGCTGACCGAAGGCGGCGGTTGCTGGCTCCACGCCGTGGTGCAGATTCGCAAGCAGCACGAGGATGACGGCATGCGGGCCATCGAGGCCGCCTTCCGTGGGCACTCTTCGCTCAAGCACGTCCTCGTCGTTGATGATGACGTGGATATCTACAGCCTTGCAGACCTGGAATGGGCAATCTCCACGCGCTTCCAGGCCGACCGGGGATTGGTTGTGCTGAAAGAGCAGCCTGGCAGCTCCCTGGACCCCTCGGGTGATCACCGGCCCGGGAAAAAGTCGCGCACGGCCAAGCTGGGCATCGACGCAACCATCCCCTGGCGCTCGCACACAGGAGAGCTCAGGTCTCCCGAGCAACGCGATGCCTTTCGCCGCGTTCATTACCCACCGGTCGATAGTGAGGCAGCGCCCGTGCAGGCGGGCAAGGAACGGGCGAACCATGCGTAGGCTGGCACAACGCCTGCTTTGGATTGCCGCTTTTGCCCTGGCCTTTACCATGCTTTGGCGCAAGGTGCGCATCGTCTTCTGGGTGCACCTGACCTTCTGGCAACTGCTGCTGCTCTTCTTTGGCTTGGCCTTGGGCATTTATCTGTTGATTGACGCGCTGTTCAGCAGCGGGAGAGGGGAGTAGCGGATGCGCCTGACATCGGAAGAACGTGGTATGTTGGCCGGTGCCGAAGGCCCTGCCGTCAAAAAGGCCATGCAGATCGTGACCGCCCTGGCCGAGATCTATGCGGCGGAGTGCCTTGTGCCGGTCGCCAGTGTGCAGATTGCTGGGGTCAGCTTTAAGAACCTGGGTGACGCCGGCTTGGAGTTCCTACAAGAGTGGGCTGCGCAGGGGGCACGCGTGCGCGTGCCATCTTTCCTAAACCCGGCGGGCATGGACATGGCCCGCTGGCAGGAGATGCGCGTGGCGCCCAGCTTCGCGGAGAAGCAGATCGAGCTGGTGCGTACCCTCGAATCGATGGGCGCCGAGCCTACCTGCACCTGCACTCCCTATCTGGTCGGCCACGCACCGCAGCTCGGACAGCACCTCGCCTGGAGCGAGTCTTCGGCCGTCAGCTACGCCAACTCCGTGGTGGGTGCCCTCACCAACCGCGAGGGCGGACCGAGTGCGCTGGCTGCGGCCATCGTGGGGCGCACGGCGGCCTATGGACTGCACCTGACTGAGAATCGCCGCCCCACCCACGTGATCGACGTCGCCGCCAGGCTGGAGAACGAGGCGGATTATGCCGCGCTGGGTTCCTTCGTCGGCCGCACGGTTGGCGACGGTATCCCGTACTTCCGCCTGCGCTCGCTGTCCGCTGCTCCTACCCAGGAGCAGTTGATGACCTTGGGCGCGGCCATGGCCGCCAGCGGAGCGGTTGCGCTGTACCATGTGGAGGGTGTGACACCGGAGGCGGCGACACTCGCGCCTGCTGCCGCACTCCCGATCGTGGCTGTTCCCGATCTGCGCGAGGCGCACGCTGGGCTCAACTCGCCCGTTGATGCGATCGACTTTGTGAGTGTAGGCTGTCCGCATAGCACCCTGCGCGACATCGAGCGCATTGCTACTCTGCTCGATGGACATCGGGTGACGGCTACCTTGTGGATCACCACGTCGCGCTACGTTCGTGCCCTGGCCGAGCAACGTGGCCTGGTCAAGCGCATCGAACAGGCGGGCGGCCATGTACTAGCCGACACCTGCCTGATCGTGGCGCCTGTGGAAGAAATGGGCTTTACGGCCATGGCCACCAATTCTGGCAAGGCGGCCTTCTATGCACCGGCGCATTCCCACCTGCAGCGCCGGCTGGGCTCGATTGAGCAGTGTATGGCCGCGGCCATCACTGGAAGATGGTCAGAGGAGCAGGGACAAGATGGAGTCTAGCAAGCGAGTGAAGCTGCAGGGGCGAGCGATCTTCACGGGCAAGGCGCGCGGCACCGCGCTGGTTTCGCCGAATGCCATCGGTTTTCTCGGCGGCGTTGACCCACAGACCGGCGTGGTCATTGAGCCAGGTCACCCGCTGCATGGCGAGTGTGTGGCCGGTCGCATCCTGGTGTTCCCGACCGGCAAAGGTAGCACCGTTGGTTCGTACACGCTCTACCGCATGGTGCGCGCGGGCGTGGCCCCCGCAGGGATGATCAATGCGCGCAGCGAAGCGATTGTTGCCGTCGGTGCGATCATCTCGGAGATTCCCATGGTAGATCAGATTGACCTGGAACGTATTCACCCTGGTGATGTCGTGGAGATTGAAGGCAATGTCGTCTGGATTGGCTGAGCTGGCCTTTGTAAAGCTTGGCGGCTCGCTGATCACGAATAAGGCTGCAGATGGAGTGGCCCTCCCGGCGGTCATTCAGCGCCTGGCTCTGGAGATGCGCCAGGCGCTGTTGGTTCGCCCCTCGTTGCGCCTGGTACTTGGCCACGGCAGTGGCTCTTTTGGGCATCGCGTTGCTGCCAGATATGGCGTCCAGGGTGGAGTGAGCGACTGGTGCGGTTATGCGCTTACCGGGGCAGCCGCTACGCGCCTAAACCGCATCGTCACCGACATCTGCCTGCAGGTTGGCCTGCCGGTGGTGTCATTGCAGCCCTCGGCAAGCGCACGTTGCCATGCCGGGTCACTGGTACATCTGGATACGGCGGTCGCGGCCGAGTTGCTGCGCCATCGCCTGGTACCTCTCGTCTTTGGTGACGTGGCACTGGATGATGTGTGGGGCACAACCATCGCCTCAACGGAGATGGTTTTTGACTATCTGGCGCGTGAGCTCAAGCCCAACCTGGTCCTATTGCTTGGTGAGGTCGATGGGGTATATACGGCTGATCCGCGCCGCGATCCCGAGGCCCGGCTGATCCCAGTCGTCAACGCTGCAACGCTCTCTGACCTTGGTGCGGGTCTGGGAGGCTCGGACCAGGTGGACGTGACCGGCGGTATGCGCTCGAAGGTACTGGGCATGGCGCGCCTGGTGTCTGCCGTGCCAGGCCTGCAGGCAAGGATCTGCTCGGGCCTGCAGCGTGGGCTCTTGCTGAACTGCCTGACTGACCCGCAGTTCGGCGCTGGTACCTTCATAGTGCCCTGAGCGCCTACCTGCTCGTGGCGTGACCGGTCTTGCGCCTGTCGTGGCCCGGGCAACGAAGATGAATCGATCGCAGGAGTTGTGGAGAGAATGCTGACAAGCCTGATCGCGTTCTTGTTGGTCTTTGGACTCATTGTGCTGGTGCACGAACTGGGCCACTTTCTTATGGCTCGACGCTATGGCATCAAGGTACTGGAATTTGGCTTTGGCTATCCACCTCGTGTGGCCACGCTGGGCGTACGCGACGGCGTAGAGTACACCCTAAATGCTATACCTGTTGGCGGCTTTGTGCGCATGCTCGGTGAGGAAGATCCCAGCGATCCGCAGAGTTTTGCCAGCAAGGGCGCTGGCGCGCGCATCCTTACCTTGCTCGCTGGCTCGTTGATGAACCTGGCTCTGGCCGCCGTGCTGTTCGCCGGCGCGTTCATGCTTGGCCAGCAAGTGCCGGTTGGCCAGGTACGTATCGAGGCTGTGGTCCCCGGGTCGCCCGCCGAGGTGGCTGGCATGCAGCCCGGTGACATCATCGTCGCCTTGCAGGGCGAAAGGTTGCGCAACAGCCAGGAGCTGGTGGAGCGTACCCAGACATTGTTGGGCACCACGGTTGAGGTGGAGCTGCTGCGGGGAGGGTCCGAGCTCAGTGTGCGCCTGGTGCCTCGCACCAATCCACCCGCGGGCGAGGGCGCTATGGGTATCTCTATCACCATGGGCGATGACGTCGAATGGGTGACGGAGCGCTCACCCGTCTGGCAGGCTGTGCCGATGGCCGTGCGCGAGGTGGGGCTGGTGCTGGTCGAAACGGTGCGCGGCTTTGCGCAAATGATACGTGGCGGC
>DIVQ01000027.1 GCA_002423325.1 Anaerolineales bacterium UBA6128
CGCAACACCTGGATGACGCTGGTCTCTGAGGTGCTGGAAGTGGTGGACCCGGACGAGGAAGGGTTTGCGCGCGTCTGGGCGGTTGGCCAGGGTTTCAGCACCGTGCTGGAAGGCTACCGTGTCTGGGAGGACCACGACCTCTACTCGGGCATCCCGGCGGCTGGGCGCGTGACCGACGCGCTGGTCGATGGGGCCGGTCACCTGTGGCTCAGCTACTCCGGGTCCATGCGGCTCAAGGGCGGGTTGGTGGCGTTCGACCAGGCGGCTGGTCGCTGGACCGGCTACGACTATACGCTGGTGCGGACGCTGCCGCAGCACATCAACGATCTCAGCCTGGACGACGAGGGTCGCCTGTGGGCCATCGGCAGCCCGGGCATCGCGGTGCGCGGGGTCGACGGTTACTGGGCGCGCGTGGCCGAGTTCAGCGCGCAATGCGGCGCGCGCGACGCCGATGGCACGCCGTGGGTGGGCACCGCGCATGGGCTGTACGCCCTGGACGACGCCGGGCAGCCTTCCGTGGGCCCCTGGCTGATCCCCTCGCCGCTGCTGGGCAACGATGTCACCAGCCTGGTGCGCGATGACGGCGGGCGGCTCTGGGTGGGCACCACACGTGGCCTGTCGTACATCGATCCGGACGGGAGCACGGGCATCGCGCTGGACGCGGAGGTGGTCTGCATGGCCCGCGCGCCCCAGGGCGCGGCCGGCGACGGCGCTGTGTGGGTGGGCACGCGTCAGGGGCTGTACCGCGCCTGCGACGGCGCGCTCGAACGGCTGCGCGAAGAACCCGTTGCGGCGCTGACGGTGGATGCCCGGGGCGAGCTGTGGGCCTGCACGACTGGGGGCATCCTGTACCGTGGCGTGGGTTGGCACCGGGTGGCCGATGCTGCGGCCGTGACCCAGGCGCCGGTGGTGGGCCTGGCGGTGGGCAGCGACGGCACCGTCTGGCTGGCCAGTGAGAATGGTCTGGGCCGACTGCTGCCCGACGGCACGACCGCGCTGCACACCGAAAAGAACGAACTGCTCAGCCGCGATGTGCGCGCGCTGCACATGGCCCCCGATGACACGCTCTGGATTGCCACCGGCGGCGGTCTGGCGCGTCACCTGGCGTCGGGGCGCTGGACGCGTTTTACCGTCGACAGCACGGAGGGCGGGCTGCGCTCGAAGGACCTGCGCGATCTGTACGTGGACGTGGAGGGCAACCTGTGGATCGCCACGGTGGCGGGCATCTCGTTCCGCACGCCCGATACCGACTGGTCGTACTATGACCTGCCTACTGCGCAGTGCGTGCTGCCGCTGGAGGATGGCGTCTTTTGGGTGGGCACGCGCGGCGGACTGTATCGTCTGCAGACGACGTTGTTCACTGCGGTAGAGTAGCCGCGCTTGCTTCCAGCCGCTTTTGCAGGACGCGCACAAAGCCCTGATAGTCGCCCTCGAGTACGCCCTGACGCGAGAGGACGTAGGCGGCGCGCGGTCCCAGGTAGATAAAGGCGCGCTCGGGCAGCGTCACCACGTCGACCAGTTCATCCCACGGATGCAGATACTCCTCACCGTCGGCGTGGTCGACCAGACCGTCGTCGGTAATCTCGAGTTCGTGGCGTCCCAGGGCGCGATGGCCCCCCTGGGCGATCGCGCGCGCGACGGACACGCGGATGCTCCACTGCATGGTGCGGGGCAGCACGACACGCAGCATCAGCGCCAGTAGAATGCCGATAATCGGCAGCGGCCAGGCGCCTTGGACGATGCCCAGCACCGTCATGACGCCCGCTACCAGGGCCGGCAGCACCCACTGCGTGGCGGTGCGCAGACCTGCCGTTGCGGCGCCGTGCTCATAGTGGTGCTGCATCAGCGCCTCGAGGTCGGCGCGGCTGACGTTGTAGACGATACGCATGGCGCTATCCTTTCGCATGGGCGATGCCGGCATGATAGCGCGCCACGGGCGGCTGTCAATGGCTGGGCGGCGCGCGGGCGCTTTGGCGCGCACCCCAAGCGATGCTAGAATGCGCCCAACACGGCTCGGAGGCAACCGCTTGATCGCCATTATCTGGGATATGGACGGCGTCATCGCCGACACGGCTGAAGCGCACTATGCTGCGTGGCAGGCGCTCATGGCAGAGCGCGGCGCCAGCGTGACGCGCGCTCAGTTCGAGGCCAGCTTTGGAATGAACAACCCGCCCATTCTGCGCGAGTGGCTGGGGCCCGACGTTGCCGATGCCGAGATCGCGCGGCTGGGCCGGCACAAGGAAGAACTGTACCGCGCAAAGGTAGCGGGCAATGTGCGCATGCTCCCGGGCGTGCGCGCCTGGCTGGAGCATGGACGCGCGCGCGGTTACCGCCAGGCGGTGGCCTCCTCCGGCGAGATGTCCAACATCGTGGCCATCGTCACCGCGCTCGACATTGGCAACTATTTCGAGGCGTTGCTGGCGGGAGCCTGCCTGCCGCGCAGCAAGCCCGATCCGGCGATATTCCTGCAGGCGGCCGCTGCGCTGGGGGCCACGCCTGCCGAGTCGCTGGTGATCGAAGACGGCATCGTGGGCGTGGAGGCGGCGCGTCGCGCCGGCATGCGCTGTATCGGCGTCACCACCACGCACCCGGCCGCCAAGCTGGCGGGCGCCGACCTGGTCATCGATCGCCTGGACGCCCTGGACGAGGACGCCTTTGAGCGGCTGTTGAGCACGCCCCAGCCGCACACCAGTCGTTAGCTATCAGGAGGACCCATGCCCAAAGTACGCCTTGGCATCATCGGAACCGGACAGATCGGCAAGCACCACATCAAGACCTACCAGGACGTCGCCGACGCCGAGATCGTGGCGGTGGCCGACCTGCGCGAGGACGAGGCGCAGCGTGTGGCGCGCGACTATAACATCCCCAACGTCTACACCGACTATCACGAGATGCTCGCACGTGACGACATCCAGTCGGTGGATGTCTGCCTGCACAACCGCTTCCACAAGCCGGTGACGCTGGACGCGCTGGCTGCCGGCAAGAACGTCTATTGCGAAAAACCGATGTCGTGGACCTATCGCAATGCCAAAGAGATGTACGACGCGGCCAGGGCGGCCGGCCGAATGCTGCACATCCAGCTCTCATCGCTGTATGTTCCCGAGACGCGCGCCGCCAAGCGCCTGATCGATGAGGGGCACTTGGGCGGGCTGTACTATGCCAAGGCCTGCCACTATCGCCGGCGCGGGCGCCCGTGGGTCGATGGCTACGGGACGCCGGCGTTCGTCAACACCGGCACCTCGGGCGGTGGGGCCATGCTCGACATGGGCGTCTACCACATCGCTCAGACGCTCTTCCTGCTGGGCAACCCCCGGACGCTGACCGTCTCGGGCGGCACCTTCCAAAAGCTGTACGGCAACATGTACGCCGACCGGCGCGAGAGTGGCAAGTACAACGTCGAAGAGCTGGGCATGGCGGTGATTCGGCTGGCGGGCGGCGTCACGTTCTTTATGGAGGAGGCCTGGGCG
>DIVQ01000122.1:0-209 GCA_002423325.1 Anaerolineales bacterium UBA6128
TGGGATTGGGTCGACCAGGGCATCCTGCAGACCACGCCCGAGGGCGTCGAGTGGTACGCGTATGGCGGCGATTTCGGCGACCAGCCCAACGACGCCAACTTTTGCATCAACGGCCTGGTGCTGCCCGACCGCACGCCGCACCCAGCGCTATCCGAGTACAAAAAGGTGCTGGAGCCGGTGCTCGTGGAGCCCGTCGCGCTCACTGAGGG
>DIVQ01000122.1:236-33091 GCA_002423325.1 Anaerolineales bacterium UBA6128
TGCTGCCGACGCTGCACACCCCCGCAGGACAGAGCGAAGAGCTGACGGTGCCCTGCGGCGCGCCGCCTGCCGATGACGAATGCTTGCTGACGCTCAGCTTTTCTCTGTCCGAGCCAACGCCCTGGGCCCCGGCCGGCCACGAGGTCGCCTGGGCACAGTTCGTACTGCCGCCCCTGCCGGCGCCAAGGGGCCCCCGCATCCTGGCGGCCAGCACCCCGTCGCTCGAGGGCGAGCAGCACGGCGACCAGTTGACGCTCCGCGGCGAGGGCTTTGAACTGACGTTCGACGCTCAGCAGGGCACGCTGAAGTCCTGGCGCACCGATGAGCGGGAGCTGCTGGAGGCCGGGCCGCGCCTGGACGTGTGGCGCGCGCCGACCGACAACGACAACACCCTGTGGGGCGACGAACAGGCCGCCCGACGCTGGCGCGCCGCCGGGCTGGACCGCCTCGAACACAGCGTCAAGGACGTGACCGCCGAACGGCTCGGGCCCGCGCTGGTGCGCATACGCATGAGCACGCATGCGGCCGCCCCAGGTGTCGCCTGCGGCCTGCAGGTGACCTACGCCTATGACGTGTACGGGGATGGCGATCTGCTTTTGCACACCGAGGTGGTACCGTGGGGCGATCTGCCCGACCTGCCGCGTCTGGGCCTGCAGTTAACGCTGCCAGCCGCCTGCGAGCAGATGACCTGGTATGGCCGCGGCCCGCAAGAGACCTACGTCGACCGCAAGACCGGCGCGCGCCTGGGCGTCTATTCCAGCACGGTCGACCGGCAGTACCACCCCTACGTCATGCCGCAGGAGACCGGCAATCACACCGACGTGCGCTGGGTGCGGTTGACCGGCGCGGACGGCGTGGGCCTGCTCGCCATCGGAGTGCCGTTGTTGAACGTCAGCGCGCTGCACTATACCGCGCAGGACCTGGAACACGCCCGCCACACGTTCGATCTGGCGCGCCGCGACGCGATCACGCTGCATCTGGACTGGCAGCATTCGGGCCTGGGCGGCGCGAGCTGTGGGCCGGGCCGCCTGCCGCAGTACCGCGTCTATGCCGAGCCCACGGCGTTCAGCATGCGCCTGCGCGCCGTCAGCGGCCGGTAACGCTTCTTACAGGCGGAGGTTGCACATGGAAACGGGTCTGCGCGGCAAGACAGCTCTCATCACGGGCGGCTCGAGCGGCATCGGCCGCGGCATCGCCTTGGCCCTCGCCGAGGAGGGCGTGGACCTGGCCATCGCCAGCCGCGATCCCGACCCGGCGGCCATCGCCGATCTCCAGGCGCGGGGGGTACGCTGCATGGCCATCCGGGCGGACGTCAGCGTCGAGGCGGAGGTGGTGGCAATGGTCGCGACAGCCATCGCCCAGCTCGGCCACCTCGACCTGTATGTCAATAATGCCGCCTGGACCTGGCACCAGCCGGTCACGCAGATCGACTCGGAATCCTGGTTCCGCACGCTGAACACCAACCTGTCAGCCTGCATGTGGGCCTGCCGCGAGGTCGGCCGCCAGATGATTGCACGCCGCACCGGCAGCATTCTGATCGTGGGCTCCACGGTCCGCTTCAACCCCTCCTATCGCGAGACCGCCTACCGCGTCTCCAAGGAGGGCCTGCGTATGTACATGCAGGACCTGGCCATCGAGTTGGCGCCCTACGGCATCCGCGTCAACATGGTCACCCCGGGGCACTTTCAGACGCGCATGACCTCGAGCGTGCCCAAAGCAACCGAAGCCAAGATGCTGGAGTTGATCCCGGCGCACCGTTTTGGGCAGCCCGTCGAGATCGGCTACGCTGCAGCGCTGCTGCTCTCGGACAGGCTCAGCCCCTACACCATCGGCGCCGACCTGGTGGTGGACGGCGGGCTGACACTGCGCCCCCTGCCGCTGTTCAGCCAGGAAGAGGTAGCGGCGATGAACGCCCAGGAGTGACGGCATGCTGATCGATGCCCATGCGCACATCTTTACGCGCATCCACGGCCAGACCGGGGCGGGCCCCACACGCGGCCTGGGCTACGGGCGCATCCGCATCGGCCGCGAGGTGCTGCGGGCCATCCCGCCCAGCGGCGCGCGCACGGCTTTCACCGCCGAGACCCTCATCGCCCACCTTGACTGGGCCGGTGTAGACGCGGCCGTTCTGCTGCAGGGGCCTTACTATGGCGCGTGCAACCAGTACGCACTTGAGGCCATGCAACGCTACCCCGACCGGCTGTGGGGCGCCGCCTACCTCGACCCGTGGGCGCCCGACGCGGCGTCGCTGTTCGCGCGCGGCAGCATCCTGCCCGCCTTTCGCGCGGTCAAGCTCGAATGCTCCGAGCCGACCGGCCTGTTCGGCCTGCACCCCGAGGCCGATCTGGGCGCCACCGCGCTCGACTGGCTCTGGCACGAACTCGCGGCTCAGGGCCTCGCGCTGGTGCTCGACCTGGGCGCGGTGGGCAGCCGCTCCTACCAGACCGATGCCGTGCGTGGCATCGCGTTGCGTCACCCGGGTCTGCGGATCGTGGTCGCGCACCTGGGCCAGCCCACGCCACGGGCGGAGGCCGATCCGGCGCTCTGGACGCTGTGGCGCGCGCAGATCGACCTGGGTCTGTTGCCCAATATCTGGTTCGACTGCGCCGCCCTGCCCGCCTACGTGGCAGCCGAAGGCTACCCCTTCCCGAGCGCGGGCCGCTACCTGCGCGTGGCCATTGAGCAGATCGGCGCCCACAAGGTCATGTGGGGCACAGACCTGCCGGGAATGCTGGTGCACGCCACCTACCCCCAGTTGGTGCAACTGGCGCATGAGCACACGTGCTTCCTCTCTGTGTCAGATCGCGCCCGGGTTCTCGGCGAGAACGCGCTCGCCGTCTTTGCCCCGGCCTGATCTACCGCCGCCACCCGCGGCCTGATTTACGTCGCATATACCGCAGAACGCACCGCTGTGTCGTATCATCGATATCGCTGCATTGCAGCGCGAGGAGAGTGAGTGATGTCTGTTCGACCGCCTGAGGACGGGATCCACGCCATGTTGCCGCGCGACCAGATGACGCCCGAGGCGCGTCAGTTGCGCGACACCTATGCCATCACGCCAGGCATTCCCCTGGTCAAGCGCGAGTTCGGCTACTACTGCTTGGACGAGTGGAGGGAACAAGGCATGCCTCAGGACGTGCCCTACGACGTCCTGTTCGACTATGACCAGCCCGCGCGCTTTTCCTTCAGCCAACTGGGCTGGTGCGAGGCCGCCTTCTCGCCCGTCTGGGAGGACAAAGTCCTCGAGGACCGCGGCGAGTACGAGCTGGTGCAGGACTATGCCGGGCGACACGTGCTGTTCTTCAAGGGGCGACGCAACGGCTTTATGCCCGAATACGTCGACCACCCGGTCAAGGACATGCGCACCTGGCAGGAGAACGTCAAGTGGCGCATGGACCCGACTACGCCGGCCCGGTTCGTCGACTGGGACAAGCGCATGGCCGAGGCCGTGGAGGCCGCGCGCAGGGGCTGGATGATCTGCGAGAACTTTATCGGCGGATACATGTACCTGCGCAGCCTGATCGGCCCGGGCAACCTGCTGTACGCCTTTTACGATATGCCCGACGTGATCCACGACTGCATGGAGACCTGGTACAATCTGGCCGACCCCATCATCGCCAAGCATCAGCAGCACGTCAGCATCGATGAGGTCTACATTGGCGAAGACATCTGCTACAACGCCGGCTCGCTGATTTCGCCCGAGATGATCCGCGAGTTCCTGTTCCCCTACTATCAGCAGATCCTGAACAACGTACGCGCGCGCAACATCGACCAGCAGCGCCATGTCTATTTTCAGCTCGACACCGACGGCTATGCGCCGGCGGTCATCCCATTGTACCATGCCATCGGCATGGACGTCTGCAGCCCGCTGGAGGTGGCCTCAGGCTGCGACGTGGTGCAGCTGGGCCGGCAGTACCCCGACATTGCCTTCTTTGGCGGCATCGACAAGCGTGTGCTGGCCATGGGGCGCGACGCCATCGACCGGCATCTCGAGTACATCATCCCGGCCATGCGCGCGCGCGGCGGCTATATCCCCACGAGCGACCACGGCGTGCCTGCCGAGGTACCCTACCAGGACTATCTCTACTACCGCGAGCGCATCGTCGAACTGGGCAGCAAGTGACGGGGGCCGCAACGCCCCATGACCAAGGGGGTTAGTAGTGTTGGATCATCCGTGTGTTACGGATGACGCAGGCGCGGGGTAAAGGAGCACTATGAAAAAGAACTTGAGTATGGTCGACCGTCTCATCCGCATGATCGTCGCCGTCGTGCTCGTGCTTCTCAACCTCACCGGCGTCGCCACGGGCGCGCTGGCGATCGTGTTCTGGATCCTCGCCGTCATCCTGGGCGTGACCAGCGTCATTGGGTTCTGCCCGCTGTACGCAGTCCTCAAGATCAAGACGCTCAAGAGCGAGTAGCCACAGCACGCAGGCTGAAGGAGGCGAGTGCCCGCACTCGCCTGTTGGCCGTGCCCGGGGGAGGTACCGATGAGCACGATCGTAGACGCGCGTGGGCTGGCCTGCCCGCAGCCGGTGATCCTGACGCGCCGGGCGCTGCTGGCGGGCGGCGACGTGACGGCCATCGTCGACAGCGAGACCTCGCAGCACAACGTGACGCGCATGGCGGAACGCGCCGGGCACCAGGTCAGCGCGGAGATGCGGCCCGACGGCATCTACCTGCACATCACCGGCGCGGCCCAGACTGCCGGCGAACCCAAGCCACAGCCCAACGCGGCGGCAGCACAGGGGCCGCTGGTAGTGCTGGTGGCCAGCGAGTTCCTGGGGCGCGGCGAGCACGCCGAACTCGGCAGCGTGCTGATGCGCAGTTGGTTCCACACCCTGGGTGAGGTCGCACCCACGTCCGATGTGATCATCCTGGTCAACAGCGGCGTCAAGCTGGCCGTGCAGGGCTCGCCGGTGCTGGACGACCTGCGCGCCCTGGCCGACAGCGGCGTGCAGGTGCTGGCCTGCGGCACCTGCCTGGGGTACTATGCCCTCAAGGACCAACTCGCCGTGGGCGAGGTGTCCAACATGTACACCATCGCCGAGATATTGCTGGGCGCGGGCAAGGTGGTGAGCGTATAGCGGCTGCAGGGCGCGTCCGGAGCTTGCTCGCTGAGGAGAGTGTGATGCGTCGGTTACTGCTCGTATTCGTGCTGCTGTTCACCCTGGGGGCGACGCCAGGCTGCGCCAAGGAGGTTGAGCCGCCCCCCCGACGAGGCGCTCGCCGTGCTGGGCAACGTGCGCGCCGGCTACACCGCCGAGGACATGGACCTGTTCTGCGCCGATTTTGCCGACATCATGTTCGGGGCCGGCTACACGCCCGACACCTACCTGCAGACGACCCAGCAGCTCAAGACGCCGGCGACGGGGGGGGCTTTTTTTGTGCCCTCCTGGAATCAGTCCCGGTACCGCCAGCGTGAGGCTGACAACCATGGACAGAGCGGCTCTGGGCAGCGCATAGGGAGACAGTTCCAAGGTGCGCGTCGCCAGGGCGCCGGCCAGGCCAACGGCCTGGCTGAGGGCCAGGTAGGCCAGCGGCGCCAACGCCCCGAGCAGCGCGCCGCGTGCGACCAGGTTTCCGAGGGGCAACCGGTCGGGACTGGGTTCAGCCATCGCACGCCTCCTTCGCGAGGACGGGCAGATGACTGCGACTATACATCCAGCGCGGAGGCGGCGCAAGGCCCGAGAAAGCCCAGGCGCCGCCGGATGCCCGCCTGCGCGGGCATGACGCCTACTTTGTCACCAGTGGCAGCCTGATCCAGTGATTCTTGGGCCACACCACCGTTTTGGTGGGCGTAGCCGTGCGCGTCATGGTCGGGCTGGGCCCCGGCGTGACGGTGTGCGTGGGCGTCCTCGTCGCCGTCGGTGTACTCGTCGGCGTGCCGGTCGCGGTACTCGTCTTTGTCGGCGTCAGCGTGGGCATCACGCGCAGTCCCTGGTCGTAACCGCTCTGCTCGCCGCAGCAACTGCCTGTGCACGCACTTACCTTGTAGTAGTAGGTCTGCCCGGGCGTCGCCGTGGTGTCGTCATAGTTCGTGCCCGCCACCGTCGCCCAGAAACTGTAGCTGGCGAAGGGCGCCGTCGCGCGGTAGACCTTGTAGGTTGTGGTTCCCGCCACCCCCATCCACGTCACCAGGATCTTGTCGGTCAGGTCGTTGCTGGCCTGCACGTTCGCGGGCGCTGCCGGCGGCGTGCCCACCCAGCCCTGCGTGGAAACGCTCGCCGTGCTCGTGCTGAGGCTGTTGACCGCCCGGACCCAATAGTCGTAGGTCACCCCGGGGCTGGCGCTTGTGTCTACATAGTAGGAGGTATAGACCGGGCTGATGGTCGTCCCCGCTCCTCTGTTGATAATATAGTAGCTGGCGTAGGGCACCGCATTCCATGTCAGGCCGATGCCCGGGCAGGTGGTGCCCTGGGCGGCCTGCAGCCCGGTCGGCGTGGCGATGCGCGCGCTGCCGCTGTCGTAGGCCGACATATTCCCGCAGTTGCCGCCGCTGCTGCGACAGGCCTGCACCTTGTAGTAGTACAGCCGCCCGCGCTCGACCGTGCTGTCTCGGTAGGTGACCTCACTCGTCCAGCCGATATGGGCATAGTCGCCGCTGGCGCTGTCAGCGCGGTAGACTTTGTAGGCGCCAGCCGCACTTACGGCTGTCCAGCTGATGTCGATGTAGGTGCTGCCGGTGGCATCGGTCGCGTTTACGTTGAGGGGCGCCGGCACGATGTCCAGATTGCAGGCGGCATGGTCGGTGCTGAAATCGCTGATGCCGCCAGAGCCGACGGATTTGCCCCAGTAGTAGTACATCTGCTGCGGGACGGTGGCCCAGTCGCGATAGTAGTAGACTAAGCCGCCGGTCGCCAGGTTGGTGGCCGCACCGATAAGCTGGGCAGCGTCGCGGTTGTTCGTCGTGGCGCGGTAGACGTTGACGCTCGAGGTGGCGTCTTCCTTGTAGAGCCAGACATCGATATAGTCATAGTAGTAAGTCAGAGTGTCGGCGCAGTTCACGATGCGCGGCGGAGCCGGGGCCGCCGCCACGCCCGGGTCGGCCAGCACCGACGCGCCGACACTCAGAAGCACGAGACTCAACACCAGCGCCGCGAGCCCAAGGAGACGCGTTCGATGTAACATGGCCTGCCCTTTCGATGTGGTGGGGTGATGGCTGCCGCCAGAGCCAGCGCATGCTACGGGCATTCTATAGAGGCGTTGCGGGACGTCAAGGGCCCCAGCAAGCGAAAACCGAGTTTCAACCTTGTACAGTCCGAGGGTATGTGAGAAACCGAGTTTCCGGGAGAAACTCGGTTTCTGCGCACAGCATTCGTTTTTTGTGTGCCGCTAGGGCAGCGTCACCGTAAAGGTCGTCCCCGCGCCCACCGCGCTCTCCACCGCGATGGTGCCGCCGTGCGCCTCCACCAGTTGCCGGGCGATGGCCAACCCCAGGCCGGTGCCGCCGTCGGCGCGGGTGCGCGCGGGGTCGGCGCGGTAAAAGCGTTCAAAGAGGTGCGCCAGGTCGTCGGGGGCGATGCCCTCACCGGTGTCGCGTACGGCCAGGTGCGACCCCGCCGCGTCGGCCCAGACGCGCACTTCCACCTGGCCGGCCTCGGGCGTGTGTCGCAGGGCGTTGCTGAGCAGGTTGCCCAGCACCTGGGCCAGGCGCTGCACGTCGGCCTGCAAGTTGGGGCCATCCGGATCGGCCTCGCAGGTCAGCGCCACGCCCTTTTCGCGCGCCTGCGAGAGAAAGGCCTCGCAGGTGCGCTGCGCCAGCGCGCCCAGGTTCACGTCGGCCACTTCCAATGGCAGGCGGCCAGCCTCGGCCAGCGCCAAATCGCGCAGGTCCTCCACCAGGCGACTCAGCACGGCCGTCTGGTCGCGAATGGGGTCGAGGTTCTCGGCCGTCAGAGGAAATACGCCGTCGGACAGCGCCTCGGTCTGGGCCCGAATGACGGCCAACGGGGTGCGCAGCTCATGGGCGATGTCGGCCATCAGTCGCTGGCGCAGTTGCTCATCGCGCTCGAGCGCTGCGGCCATGTCGTTGAACTGGCGCGCCACATCGCCCAACTCGTCGTCGCCCATCACCGGCACGCGGTACGAGAGCTCGCCGGCGCCGAGGCGCCGCGCGGCATCGCGCAGCGTGCGCAGCGGCTTGGACAGCGTGCGGATGAGCAGCAGTCCCAGCAACAGCGCCACGCCGGTGGCCGCGCCGCCCGCCCACAGCAGCGCCGTGCCGATGTTGATCCGAAAGGCCTCTTCCTCGGGGCCGCTGCCCGCCAGCAGATAGCCCACGATCTTGCCATCTACCCGCAGCGCGCGCGTGCCCCTGAGTTGTCTGGCGCGCAGGCAGTCCGGCCCGTCATACTGCCGCGAGGCGTACAGCACGCAGCCGTCCGCACCGAGCAACGCCAGCGCGTGGGTCTGCGAGGTCATGCGAAGCTCGCCGCGCCCCATGCCCCCGCCCGGGCCGCCGGGCGCGCCCAGCTCGAGCAGCGTCTGCACGCCCTGCCAGCCCCCTTCCGAGGCATAGTGCTCCTCGAGGGCCGTCGCCAGCGCCTCGATGCGTGGCTGGGTCTGCACCGAGACATATTCCTCAAAGCGCAGACCGACAGCACGGTTCATCACGATGGCCAGGGCTACCACCGCCACGACCACCGTGGCGGTCAGGGCCAGCAACAGCTTGGCGGCGAACGACAGTCGCTTCACGGCCTATTCCTCGCGCAGCTTGTAGCCATAGCCGTGCACCGTCAGGATGTATTCCGGGCGGCGCGGCGACGGCTCGATCTTGCGACGCAGATTCTTGATGTGCGTGTCGATCGTGCGCTCATAGCCCTCGTAGGCCACCCCCTGGGTCGCGTCCAGCAGTTGCGAGCGCTGGAACACGCGTCCCGGCGCCTGCATCAGCAGATGCAGGATCTCGAACTCGGAGGGGGTCAGCTCCACGCGGCGGCCGTCCACGTCCAGGGTGCGGCGCCCGCTGTCGAGCCGCAGGGCGCCCAGCGTCAGCACCTCGGCCTCGACCGGCGGCGTCTCGGGGTGCGTGCGGCGCAGCACGGCGCGCACGCGCGCCACCACCTCGCGCGGGCTGAAGGGCTTGGTGACATAGTCGTCAGCGCCCAGCTCCAACCCCACCAGCCGGTCGGCCTCTTCCACGCGCGCGGTCAACATGATCACCGGGATCTCGGACTCTTTGCGCAACGCCCGAATCACGTCCAGGCCGTTCAGTCCGGGCAACATCAAATCGAGCACGACCAGGTCGGGCTTTTCCTGGCGCGCGATGCGTAACGCCTCGCGGCCGTCGTGGGCGCTCAGCACGACATAGCCCGACTGCTCGAGGTAACCGCGCAGCACGCGCACAATCTGCGCCTCATCGTCCACCACCAGAATGCGCATCGCCATGGCAACTCCTCTCTCAGCGCGCTAGGCCGGGCACTCGTCGTCATCCGATGGTGCGGCGGCAGGCACTGGCCCGGGAAAGGCCTGCCGCCAGGCATTGCGCGCCGCGCAGGTGATCCACTTCCAGTGCAGCACAATGTGGATCAGGATGCCCACGGTCATCAGTACGGCGAACCAATCGTGCAGGAGCAGCCAGCTATCGTGGCTGAAGATCAAGGTCCGCCCGTAGCGGGGATTCCGCCCGCCCTGATACCCCCCGGGCAACAGCCAGAGCACGAACCCCGAGATGGCCTCCACCAGGAACGAGACGGCGATCACGCCGTCCAGCAACAGGTTAACAGTCGCCTTGCGTAGCTTCACTGTTGTGCTCCGCCTCTACAGCCGACCACTGCAAACGTCCGGCGCCGGAACGCTGCACTTGTCACTCTAGTGCAGTATTGTGAAGAAGATATGTGCTCGCGTTGTGAGCCGTGCGTGCACTCGATCATACCCCCTGCGCGATGCCACCGCAAGCCGGCGTGCCGCCGACTCGTAGCGCCTCACCGCTCGCATTTGGGCGATTCTGGACTATAATGCGCTCCGGTGCGCGTCTACCGAGCGTCTCTCTACACTACTCGGTGCACACAGGAAGCGGTAATGTCAGACGAAGGTTGCCCCGTTCCCGACGGGGTCTCAGCGACTACAGCCCGGCCCAGTGGCCTGCGCAACACGCTCCAGACATGGCTGCTTGGGCGCCCGCTCGCCACGGCCGACGCGCCACACCAGACCATCGGCAAGTTGGTCGGCTTGGCCGTGTTCTCTTCGGACGCCCTCTCCTCAGTGGCCTACGCGCCGCAGGAGCTGCTGATCGTGCTGGCGGCAGCCGGCGCGGGCGCCTTTGCCTATTCGGTGCCGTTGGCGCTCGGCATCGTGGCGCTGCTCGTCATCCTGACGCTGTCGTACGAGCAGACCATCCACGCCTACCCGGGCGGAGGCGGCGCCTATATCGTAGCGCGCGACAACTTGGGCGAGCTGCCCGCGCAGACCGCCGGTGCGGCGCTGCTCACTGACTATACTCTCACCGTGGCCGTGTCCGTCTCCTCGGGCGTAGCCCAGTTGGTTTCGGCCTACCCCGGGCTGTACGAGTATCGCGTGCTGATCTGCGTCGCCATGGTCGCCGTGGTGACCGTGATCAACCTGCGCGGCGTCAAGGAATCGGGTACCACCTTTGCCGTGCCGACCTACTTTTTCCTGGCGATGATGTCGGTCACGCTCATCGTCGGCTTGGTGCGCTTCCTGGCCGGCAGCCTTGGGCAGGTGGTGGATCCGCCCCAGATGGGCGAACTCGCCGGCACCCAGGCCGTGACAGTCTTTTTGCTGCTCAAGGCCTTTGCCAGCGGCACCTCTGCCCTGACCGGCGTGGAGGCCATCCCGAACGGCATCACGGCGTTCAAGGAGCCGCGCAGCAAGAACGCCGGCGCTACGCTGATCTGGATGTCGGTCATCCTGGGCTTGATGATGCTGGGTATCACGTTTCTGGGCAATCGCATCGGCGCCCTGCCTTCGGAGAGCGAGACGATCATCTCGCAGATCGCACGCACGGCCTTCGGTGGCCGCGGCGCACTCTACCTGGCGGCCCTGGCCTCGACCACGATCATCCTGATCATGGCCGCCAACACCGCCTACGCCGACTTTCCGCGGCTGGGCGCGCTGCACGCCGGCGACGGCTTTCTGCCACGTCAGATGACTTATCGCGGCAGCCGACTGGTCTACTCTAACGGCATTCTGGTGCTTGCCATCATCGCCAGCCTATTGATCATCCTGTTCCGGGCCAGCGTCACCCGACTGATTCCGCTGTACGCCATCGGCGTGTTCCTGTCGTTCACCCTCTCGCAGACCGGTATGGCCGTGCGCTGGTGGAAATCGGGGCACCTCAAGCCGGGTGAAGAAAGGGTCGAGCAAGGGTCCGCGCTGCGCTACGAAACGGGCTGGCCGCTCAAGCTGGCGATCAATGCCGTCGGCGCGGTCTGCACCTTTGTGGTGATGATCGTTTTCGCGGTCACAAAGTTCACGGGCGGCGCCTGGATCGTCATCATCCTCACTCCGGCCCTCGTGGCGATCTTTTTCAGCATCCATCGCCACTACAAGCGCCTCGCGCGGCAACTGTCGCTCGATCAGGCGCAACCGCTGCCCAGCGCGAGCCAGCACAGCCGCGTGATTCTGCTGGTGAGCAGCGTCCATCGCGGCACGCTGAAGGCGTTGCGCTACGCGCGCATGCTTTCGCCCAATGTCACCGCTGTGCATGTGGCCATCGACGAGCAAGAGGCCGCCAAGGTACAGGCACGCTGGACACAGTGGGGTCAGGGGCTGCCACTGCAACTGCTCGAGTCGCCCTACCGCCAACTGATCGAACCGGTCATGGATTACGTCAACGCGGTGGCGACGTCGTGCGCTGCGGACGAGACCATCACCATCGTGGTTCCCCAGTTTGTGTTGCGCCATTGGTGGACCAGCCTGCTGCACTCCCGCACCGCCGAGATACTGCGACGCGCCCTGCTGAACCGCGAACGCATCGTGGTGGTCGAGGTGCCCTACCAGGTCGAATAGCCTGCGCGCATATCCCTTACCCGAGGTAAGCCCGTGAAAGAGCCAGCTCGCTTCACAAAACACGCTACCATCGCCGTGATGGACTATGGCTCGCAATACAGCCAGCTGATCGCGCGACGCGTGCGCGAATGCCACGTCTACTGCGAGCTGCTGCCCTGGGACGCCACCGCCGAGCAACTCGAGCGCCTCAACCCGCGCGGCATCATCCTCTCGGGCGGACCCAACAGCGTCTACGAGCCGGGCGCGCCCACGCTGACGCCACAGTTGCTGGCGCGCGACGTGCCCATACTGGGCATCTGCTACGGCATGCAACTGCTCAACCAGCATCTGGGCGGCGAAGTGGCCCACTCTGACAGCCGCGAGTATGGTCCGGCAACGATCACTCTAGTCGGCGAATCGCCGCTGTTTGCCGGCCTCGGCCCCACGCTGGACGTCTGGATGAGCCACGGCGACCGCCTCGAGTCGCTGCCGGCCGGCTTTGCCGTGCTGGCGCACTCGGCCAACTCGCCCATCGCCGCCATGGCCGACGAAGGGCGCCGCCTGTATGGGATCCAGTTTCATCCGGAGGTCGTCCACACGCCGCGCGGCCTCGACCTTTTGCGGAACTTTTGTGTAGGCATCTGTGGCTGCCCACCCGACTGGACGCCTGGCTCGTTCATCGCGGAGAGCGAGGCCGCCATCCGCGCGCGCGTGGGCACGGGGCGCGTGCTGTGCGCCATCTCGGGCGGCGTCGATTCCAGCGTCGTGGCCCGCCTGCTGTCGCGCGTGCTGGGCGATCGGCTGGTCACCGTCTTTGTCAACAACGGTCTGCTGCGTGAGGGCGAGGCCGAAGAGAGCCTGGCTCGCTTCAAGCAGTATCTGGGTGGCCAGTTGGTCTATGTCGACGCCACCGAGCGCTTCCTCAACGCTCTCAAGGGTGTGAGCGATCCCGAACGCAAGCGCCGCATCATCGGCCGCGAGTTCATCCGTGTCTTTGAGGACGAGTCTGCCAAGCTCGGCAAGATCGATTTCCTGGCCCAGGGCACACTCTATCCCGACGTGATCGAGAGCGCCACGCCAGCGACCAAATCGGCTGCGCGCATCAAGACCCACCACAACGTGGGCGGCCTTCCCAGACACATGCAGTTCGAACTGATCGAGCCGCTACGGCTGCTCTTCAAGGACGAGGCGCGACAGGTGGGCCTGGCGCTTGGCCTGCCCCCCGAGATGGTGTTTCGCGCGCCCTTCCCCGGCCCCGGCTTGGCCGTGCGTGTCATCGGCCCGGTCACCGCGGAACGGCTGGCAACGCTGCGGGCCGCCGACGCCATTCTGCGCGCCGAGATCGCCGCCTCGGGCCTGGAACGCGAGATCTGGCAGTATTTCGTTGTGCTGACGCCGGTGCGGACTGTGGGCGTGATGGGCGACGGCCGCACCTATGCCGACATGGCCGCCGTGCGCGCCGTCACCAGCGAGGACGCCATGACCGCCGACTGGGCGCGCCTGCCCTACGACCTGCTGGCGCGCATCTCGAACCGCATCGTCAACGAGGTTGCAGGCATCAACCGGGTTGTGTATGATATCTCCAGTAAGCCACCTGCCACTATCGAGTGGGAGTAGCACACTCCACCAGCGAACGAGAGGCACGGCATGGACAAGATCGCGCTGCGGACGAGCTTTCTCTGTCTTCAGGATGGCGCCCGGCTGAGCCGGCCGGCCAGCCTTTACGTCGACGCTGCCAACGCCAGGCAACGCGAGGCGCGGGGCGCGCTGTTCGTCCTGCTCGAGCCCGCTCAGACGCGTAGCGCCCCGCCCGCGCTGCTCGCCGAGATCACGCACGTCGTGTCCAGCGCCTACTATGCCGCTGGCGGCAGCGTTACCCGCGGGCTGCGCGGCGCGCTGCTGGCCGCCAACACCACCCTGTTTCAGCGGAATCTGCAGGCGCCCGAGACCGAGCGCACGCTGCTGGGCATCAACTGCATCGTCGTGCGCGGCCAGGACGCTTACGTCGGCCAGATGGGTCCCGCCCTGCTGTACCTGCAGCACCGCACCGACCAACAGGGCGTGCTGACGCGCTATCCCGAGACCTCCGCCTGGATCCGCAGCGCCGACCCTTCGCTCGTCGAGCTGAACCGCGAGCCTCCCGCCGGATTGCGCGCCGAGATCGAGCCAAGCCTGTCGCACGTCTGGCTGCAACCGGGTGATGCGCTCATCATGGCCTCAACGGCGCTGGCGCGTCTGGCGCCTGCCGCGGAATTGGCCCGGGCGGTCAGCGCGCCCAGCGTTGACGCTACGTTGTCTGGCATAGAACAACTCGCGCGCGACCACGACCTGAGCGCCATCCTGATCGAGGCATCCGGCGCCGCGCTGCGCCATGAGCCTTCGGCTGCCATCGCTGCCGAGGCGCCCGAGCGCCCCACAGCGCCCGCGCCCTCCTTCCTGCGGCCCTCGGCGGCGCGTCAGCCCGCCAGTGCCCGTGAGACGGCGCCCGCGAAGGCCGCACAAGCTGAGCCGACGACTTCTCCCGCGCGACAGCCGGGGCGCCCCGCAGCCGCGGAACCTGAGCAGGCCGGCGCCAGCCTCGACGCCCTCAAGCAGGGCGCTCAGCAGGCGCGCAAGCGCACAGAGGATTGGCTCATGCGGGTGCTGCCCACCTCGGTGCCGGCCCAGCCGTCCGCAGAGCAGACCACCGACACGCGCACGCCGGCCGCACGCGGCACCGGCCGCAAAGCCGCCCGCGCCAGAGGGTCGAGCCGCCAACGCGCCGCCCGCCCCAGCGACGATCATACTATGCCGGGCAGTGGACGTGCGCTCGTCAGCGTGGCGTTGCTCATTCCGCTGGTCGTCGTGGCGCTGGTTGTCGCCACACGCGTGCGTTACGAACGCACGCGCACCTCGCAATTCGACCTGCTGCAGGTGCAGGCGCAGGCCGCCTACAGCGAGGCGCTCGAACTGCCCAATGAAGGCCAGATGCGCGAGGCGCTCAACACCGCGCTTGGCCTGGCCCAGGACGGCCTGAGCGTGCACCCCAACGACGAGACGCTCGTTTCGCTGACGCGCCGCATCCAGCACAAGCTGAACGAGATCGACATCGTGCAGCCGCTGTTCCACTTTTGGAAGCTGACCGACCTGGACGACCTTAACACCTCCGACGCCGCACGCGTCGTGCTGCAGGATAGCAACCTCTTCGTGCTGAACCGCGGCAGCGATCGCGTCTACCACTACCGCCTCAACGACGTGGGCGACGCGTTGCAACCCATCGGCAACGATTCGGTGCTGGTGCAGGCGGGCGAGACGCGCGGCGGCATCCTGCTCAGCGAGATGGTCGACATCGCCTGGCTCGAGGCCGGCGGCGGACGCACGCTCAGCACCTTTGTCACGCTGGAGGCCGGCGGCACGCTGCTGGCCTACAACCCCCAGCTCGGCATCGACGCACTGCCCGTGGCCGATAGCGCCGGCTGGCTGATGCCGCAGGCCATCGGCGGGTTCTTTGGCAACCTGTACGTGCTCGATCCGCTGCTGGGCCGCATCCTCAAGTACACGCCCACCGACAACTCGTACACCAACCCGCCCGGCGACTATCTCGCCAATGAGCTGGCCACCGACCTCACCGGCGCGGTCGACATGGCCATCGACGGCAACGTATACGTGCTGTTTGCCGACGGCAGGATCGTCAAGTTCCTGCAGGGGGAGGTGCTGCCCTTCAAGATGGACAGCCTGCCTTCGCCGATGCGCAGCCCGATGTGCATGTTCGTCTCTGGCGAAAAGGACCCCGACGCGCCCGGCTATGTCTATGTGGCAGACACCGGCAACGACCGTATCGTGCAGTTCGACAAGCAGGGCAACTATGTACGCCAGTTCCGAGCACAGTCGGGCGAAGTGCAACTGACCGGCGTGCGCGGCCTCTACGTGGACGAGGCGCGTGGCCGCATCTTTTTCGTCAGCGGCAGGACGCTGTGGCTGGCCGATATTCCCGCGTTGGTGTACTGATCATGGCACTTGTTCTGGGCATCGAATCCTCATGTGATGAGACGGCCGCATCGGTCGTGGAGAACGGCCGCACGATCCGCTCGAGTGTCGTCGCGTCGCAGACCGATCTGCACGCGCGCTACGGCGGCGTCTTTCCCGAGATGGCCTCGCGCCAGCACATGCTCACCATCACGCCCGTCATTCGCGAGGCGCTGCAGCAGGCAGGGGTCGGCTGGGAAGACCTCACCGCTATCGCCACGGTCTATGGGCCGGGGTTGGCCGGCTCGCTGGCAGTGGGCCTCAATGCCGCCAAGGCGCTCGCCCTGACCACCGGCCTGCCGCTTGTGGGCGTCAACCACATCGAAGCGCACATCTATGCCAACTGGTTGCGCCCCGACTCTGCCGCGGCGGGCGGCTCCGGCCAGCAAGCCGTGCTCACCGACCCGGTCTTTCCGCTGGTCTGTCTGATCGTGTCAGGCGGCCACACCAACCTGATCCTGATGCGCGACCACCACGTCTACGAACCGCTGGGCCGCACCATCGACGACGCGGCCGGCGAGGCCTTTGACAAGGTGGCGCGCCTGCTCGGCCTGGGCTATCCGGGCGGCCCGCTCATCCAGCGCGCCGCCGAGAGCGGCGATCCCACGCGCTTCCCATTCCCCAAGGCGCTGCGCGTGGGCGCGTACGATTTCAGCTTTTCGGGGCTCAAGACGGCCGTGCTGCGCCTCGTGCAGGAACTGCAGATCCAGCAGGGCGCCGAGATCGAGACCCACGGCCAGAAACTGGTCGACGCCGCGTTGACGCCCGAGGCCAGAGACAGCCTGCCGGTGGCCGACGTCGCTGCCGGATTTCAGGCGGCCGTGGTGGGCGCGCTCGTGGACAAGACCCTGCACGCCGCCGAGCACTATGACGCGGTGCAGGTGCTGATGGCCGGTGGCGTGGCCGCCAACCGGCCCCTGCGCAGCGAGATGACTCGCCTGCTGCCGGTGACGGTGCGCTACCCGCCAGTCGTCCTGTGCACCGACAACGCCGCCATGGTCGCCGCGGCCGGCTACTATCGCTATCTGGCTGGCGACTGCGCCGACCTGTCGCTCGACATTGTCCCCAACCTGACGCTGGTCAGCGAGGCGCCACAGCGATGACACCCTCAGACTCGTTCCGCGCCCGCGTGCACGCGCTGGTTGCGCGCATTCCGACCGGCAAGGTGATGACCTACGGCGACATCGCCGCGGCGCTCGGGTCGCCTGGCGCGGCGCGCACAGTCGGCTGGGCCATGCACCAATGCCCCGCGAATGCCCCCTGGCATCGTGTGCTCAACGCGCAGGGCCAACCCGCCCTGCGATCGGGACAGGGCGCAGAGCAGCAGCGCGCGCTGCTTGAGGATGAGGGCGTGCAGTTCGACGCCCAGGGCCGCGTGGACCTTTCCCGCTACGCCTGGGATGGCCGCGAGCCAGCGGAGGACCCCGAGCCACCCAACGTTGGCCAGCGCTTGCGCCAGTTGCCGGCCGTTGACCGCCTGATGGCAGAGCCCGACGTGCAACCCTGGCTGAGCGCCTACGGCCGCGACATGGTGCTGGAGACAGTCCGACAGGCGCTGGCGGACCAACGCGCGCATATTCAGGGCGGCGGTGCGTTCGCGGGGATCGAAGCGTTGCTGAGCGATGTGCGCATCCGCCTGGAGGCCAGCGCGCAGCCCACGCTGCGCCCGGTGATCAACGCCACCGGCGTCATTCTACACACCAACCTGGGTCGGGCGCCGCTGAGCGCCCAGGTTCTGGCTGCGATGCACGGGGCCGGCGAGGGCTACAGCAATCTGGAGTTCGACCTGGCAGCCGGCGAACGCGGCTCACGCTACGTTCACGCCGAGGAACTGCTCTGTCGCCTCACCGGCGCAGAAGCGGCCTTACTGGTCAACAACAACGCCGGCGCCGTTCTGCTGGTGCTCTCGGCTCTGACGCGGGATCGCGAGGTGATCCTGTCGCGCGGACAACTGGTGGAGATCGGCGGGGGCTTTCGCATCCCCGATGTGATGGCCCAGAGCGGCGCGCACCTGATAGAGGTGGGCACCACCAACCGCACCTATGTCGACGATTATGCCGCGGCCATCTCGGAGGCCACCGTCGCGCTGATGCGCGTGCACACCAGCAACTTTCGCCTGCAGGGGTTCGTGCACCAGCCCAGCCTGACCGAGCTCAGCGCGCTGGCCAAAGCGCACAACCTGCTGCTGTTCGACGACCTGGGCAGTGGCACCCTGCTGGACACCCAACCGCTGGGCCTGCCCCACGAGCCGACGGTTCAGGAGAGCCTGCAGGGCGGAGCCGACCTGGTGACCTTCAGCGGCGACAAGCTGTTGGGCGGGCCGCAAGCCGGCATCATCGTGGGCACGCGCGCCCTGGTGGATCAGTTGCGCCGCTTCCCGCTGACGCGCGCCCTGCGCGTCGACAAGACCACCATCGCCGGCATCCAGGCCAACCTTCTGCATTATGTCAAAAGCGAGGCGCTGGAGGCCATCCCCGTGTGGCGCATGCTGGCGACTGATGCGGTCGTGCTGCAACAGCGCGCCCAGCGCTTGGCCACCGCCCTGGGCGGCGCCGCCGAGTTGCTGCCCGGGCGCTCCATGATCGGCGGCGGCTCGCTCCCTGAGGAGACCCTGCCGACGACGCTCGTCGCGCTGACCACGCCGTCAAGCGACGCGCTGGCGACCGCCCTGCGCACCGGCGACCCCGCCATCGTCGCACGCGTGCAGGACAGCCGCGTGGTGCTCGACCTGCGCACCGTGCTGCCCAACCAGGAAGAGGCGCTGATCGCCCGCCTGCGCGAACTGCTCTAGCCGATCTCGTCAGCGGTCAGCGGACCCTTGTAGACTCCCTGTGCATCTGCCATAATGAGTCTGGTCAGTGGTACGCGGCAGCATTGGCTTGCGCACCCGGGCTGATTTCTTCCGCCACCAGACTCAACGCCCCCACACCACGCATCGTCCCCATTACTCAGCCCTGACGCCTGCCAGGCGCGAGGCCAGCGCATCGGAGCACTCGTGCGGCTCGGCTGCGTGCTCCATGCCCGGTCTGCTGCCGCCGAGTCGCCACCGATGCCAGCCCCGGAGGGGGCGTCTGGTGCGATCGACGTTCGTGCGGAGTGAGCGGGGGGGGGACACCGCGATGGCCGCGTGCTGGCGGATGTGGCAACCAGAAAGGAGGGCGGCGATCAGATTCCGAACGGTTATGGTCACTAAGGCGGCCGTTTGCTTGCTGCTCGGCGTTCCGATACTCCTTGCGCCAGTGTTTGCGTACTCTCTGTTTGGCGTTTCGCTCGACGCAGGCGGAGGGGTCGCGGCGAGGGAATACGGCGCATCAATGATAGGCAACCTGTTGCTCACCTGGTTCGGCCGGAACGCGCCCGAGTCAGATCTGCGGCGCGTTATCGCCGCGGCACTGTGCGTATACGATGCCATCGGGCTGGTGGTTGCCTTCGTAGCCACGATCACGGGCGTGATGGGTCTACTCGGATGGTTAATCGTAGCGATCTACCTGTTTTTCACGGTTGGCTTTGGCTCCTTTTGGCTCACGGCCAAGCGCGTGACGTGTACGATCCCCGCGCTCACGCCGTACCACGCCGGCGAGAGGCCCTCACCCCTGCCCCTCTCCCAGTGGGAGAGGGGGCGAGGGTACGCCCGAGTGGGTGAGGGGACTATGGCGCGCTGATCTCCAGCCGGTACGGCGCCGGCTCACGCGACCAGGGGGTGATCGCTGACACGATCAGCCAGGCCTCCCGCACTCCGTGTGGCATCTGCAGTTCCCAGTCACCGTTGCCTGCCTCGTCCACCGGCAACCGCGTGATCTCGAGCCCCTGCTCGCCGACCCCGACCATCACCCACTGCACCAGGTAACGTTGCGGCAAGGCGTTGTCGTGCCGCAGAAAGCCCTGGGCGCGCCAGTCCTGCTCGCCCGCCTCGACGTCATCGGCCCAGCCAATGGCCTCCACCGCCAGATCGTCGACACATAGCCCGGCCCGCGTGTAGGCGTCGTCGGTGACCGAGTCAAAGCGCACGAGCACCTCGCCGCCACAGTAGTCGCTCAGGTCCAGCTCCTCACGCACCCAGACGGCCTGGCCTCCCGGCGCCTCATCCGGCACGCCCGAGAGGCCGGTGTACCCCGCGCCCAGCGCGCTGCCGGTCGGGTCATGGTCGCTCATGTGTGCGCCGCGCAGTAACTGCCAGGTGTCGCCACCATCGGCCGAGGCGCGCACGTAGGCATAGTCCCAGCCACGCTCGATATCGAACCACACGTTGTAGGCCAGGGTAGCGCTCGTCACCGCACGCAGGTCAAACGTGCGCTCGAGGGTAGCGTTTGCACCGTCGCCCCACAGTGACGTCCACATGTGGCGACCACTGGTGGGCTGGGTCGGCGCCAGACGCGTCAGCGTCTCGCCGTGAAACGTGACCCGCGCAACCCGCCCGGCCCAGGCGGCCGAATCAAAGGCGTAATAGTCGGCGCCATACTGCTGCACCGCGCCCACGTCCAGCAAGGGTTCGACACCCACGACCTGCAGCGGCGTCACCCGCAGGCTGAGATCGGCATAGCCATAGCGGCCATCGGCCAGCATTGAATCGTTCACGGCGTTGGCCACCAGCCAGTCGGCAAAGGTCTCATCCAGCCCCGCCCCAGCGGCAGCACGCACCGCCGCATCCACGCTGTCCAGACCATTGCGCGGATCATTCACCAGCGCCCGCACGCCCGCCGGTCCCAGGCGCTCGTACAGGTAGCGCATGAACATGAACGACTTCCCATAATGCCGAAAGACCTCGCTGGCCTGGTCCGTCCAAGCGTTCAGTTGGACGTCGGGCTCGGCTGCAAAGGGCACGGCCACCTGTGCCGACCAGACATAGCCCAGCAGATCCTGCGCCAGCGCAGAGCCGCCCTCCTGCAGCCAGCCCTGCTCGTCGGGGTCCAGGCACCAGTGGATCATGTGCTGAAGCTCGTGCGTGAGCACGGAATCGTAGGTGTTGGTGCCCGGCTGTTGATCGTGGAGGTTCATCACGAACATCTCGCGCTCGTTGCTTGTGGGGTTCACAGCGCGCGGCAGCGCGTTCGCGGCGCTGAAATAGCCCGATGCGCCCAGAAAGTAGGCGTTCAGCACCACCAGATGCGGATCACCATCAACGCCCGGGCTGTGCTCATGGCCAAACAGGCCGCGCAGCGCGGGGAGGATGGTCTCGTCAAAAAGGGCCGCGGAGCGCTCCAGACCGGCCTGCTCTACCTCGGCGCCCTGCTCGACCCACATCTGCACCGACTCGAGTTGGACGCGCAGCGTCGCCGTGATCGACCAGGTCTCAGCCGTGGTTGCGTCGCCGACCCAGAAGCGCGCGGTATCGCCGAGCCGGTAGACGGGCGCCGCGGGGGTGGCGGCAGTCAACGCCGCGGCCTCGACGCGACCCAGCGCAACGGCCAGCGCGCGGTCGTCACGCGCCGGCAGGGTGGCCTGTTGCAGTCGATCCCAGAGCGGGGGTGTGCGAGTGGCGGTGGGACTTGCCGTCGCGGTCTGCGTGGGGGCAGCCGTGGCACTGGCCGTCGGGCTTTGGCAGACCGTCGGCGTGTGCTGGCGCGTAGCGCTGGGCTGCGCCGTTGGTGTCGAACTGGGGGCCAGCGCCTCGGGCACGTCCGTGGCCGTGCGCAACACGGCGACAGGCGTGGGTATGCTCAGCCCATCGCGTCGGCTCACATCCGGCGCGGAACACCCGCCCAGCCCGAGCGTCAGCAGCGCCCCCAGGGCGCAGCACAGGCTCCACCAAGCCCATCGCCGCATGACGGGGTCAGGTCTTTTTCAGGTCGAGCTGCGCGCCGCAGTTGGGGCACTTGCGCAGGTCACTGCGCACCGGCAGCTTGGTGTTGCAGTAGGGGCATACCTTTTCGACCAGTGACGGCAGCAGCCCCGTAAAGACGTAGACGTCGCGGTCCTCGCGCCGCTCGCGACGGCAGGTATTGTCGCGCGCCAGATCCTCCAGCGCTTCGCGAGCCGCCTCCTCGCTGATGCGGTACTCGGCGCGCAGTTGCGCCACCGTCAGCTCGCCGCCCAGACGCCGCGCCAGCGCCACGGCGTTGGTCTTGAGCGCTGCGGGCGCGATGAGCGCCAACCGGCGCAGACGCCGCAGCCCCACCACCAGCATAAAGATGCCGGCTGCGATCATCACGAGGCCGGTCAGCAGGCGACCGCCCTTGCCCGGCTCTGTGCCTGCGATCAGAAAGAGCAGCCCAAAGACGAACAACGGAACCGACAGCAAGGCGATCAATGCAGCAACCAGCTTTTTCATCGTTCTCCTCTATCCTGGTGGTCCGAGACTGTGCCCTCCAGGGCCAGGGCGGCCCCGGAGGCTACTTCCACACTGCCGTCCCGCGATTGAGTGCAGTGCCCATCGAATCGAACAGCGCCTTGATATTCTCGTCTGTCAGCGGCTTGCGGATATACTGGATCTCCAGTTGCACAAACTCGCGCGGGTGCTTGGCATAGTACTCTTCGTTATCGACCTTTTGGGTAAAGGTGCGCCAGGTCTCGTTCAGCACGGCGGCCTGTTGCGATAGCAAAATCGTCACCGGTCTGAGGTTGTACTGGCGCTGCTGCGAGACGACCCTCTTGACGCTCTCGTGGAACTTGGCCATGCCCTTGCCGAGGCCGTCGGCCAGGCCGATCGCCTCCGCCGCCGCCTCCAAGCCAGCCTCGTACGCCTTGCGGATGCCGTTGCGCGTGACGAGCTCGGCGAGTTTGGCGCCCAACTCACCCGACACGTCCGGAGGCGTATCCAGCTCTTGCAGCACGCGGGTGAGCGCGGCTTCGACCGCCAGGTCATCATAGTTGAGTGCCCGGTGCTCGCGCGCAGCCTCGGCCTGTGCCACCTCCACGCCCAGAGCCTGCCACTCAGCGCGCAGTTTTGACTGCAGCTCGCCCGCCTCCTCGACTTTGGTCAGCCATTTCCCGCGCACTTCGCGCAGCTTGGTCAGCACTTCTGCCTGCTGCTTTTTGGCCGTGCGCTGCACCTTTTTCAGACGCCGGATCTGGCCCCAGTTCCGAATCTCGTCAAACAGGTTGGCCTGCAGCGCTTCGATGGCCTCGTAGGCGCTGGCATACTCGTCCTGATAACGCACCATCAACGCCTTGAGCTTTTCCTCGCGCGTGTTGACGGTCGGGTTGCTGGTGCGCAGTGCCCCGGTAGTATCCTGCGATTGTGCCAGCAGTTCGTCCATGCGCGTGCGCTTCTCGGCCACTTCGCGGTCGAGTTCGGCGATTTCGCGCGTCAGGCGCGCGCGCTCCTCCTCTTCGGCGCGATCGAGCACGCTGGCAAAGACCGCCGGCAACTGCGCCCGCTGCGCGCCGACCTGGGCGATGCAGTAGGCGAACACCTCCTGCCAGGCCGCCAGCTCCTTGGTAAAGATGGCGGTAAAGCGCTGCTGAATGGCGCGCGCCTTGGCGGCGCAGGCCTGCATGTCGTTACGCTTATCGCCCAGGTAACGGCTAAAGTCGTTCAGCTTCATTTTGTATGCCTGGCTTGTGCTGCCTTTCGCCATGCTCGCCTCCCAGAATCCCCTCAGAGCCCTACTCCCCGCGTACCCGACCACAGCCGCCTGCGAACCGCCCAGCCAACGCCCGCCAGCTTGGAGCTGCCCGGCGCGACTGGCTCCAGCTCGGCAAAGCTGTTGCGCTGCGCCCAGTAAAGCGGACAGGCGCCACAACAGATCTCGCGGATCTCGCAGCGCTGGCACATCGGCGGGATGAATTCCTTGCGTCGCCAATAGAGCGCCGTCCTGGTGTTCCAGACCTCTGCGAACGGACGATGCAACAGATCGCCGATGCCCTTCTCAAAGCTGGAGCATGGCAGCAGCTCTCCCGACGGATTCACCGAGAGCAGGCCATCCACGCAGGCGCACGACTTGCTGCTCAGGCCGGCCGTCACCGGGTTGAACAGACAGTAAGGCGTGGGCGAATACCACACAAAGTGCGTGCCCTTCTCGACCGCACGCTGCTGCACCGGCTTGAGAATGCCGCCAATCTCGGCATAGGTGATGTCATCCTCACCGTGTACCAGCGCGGTGCCCGTGCGGATGACCATGTTCATCGAAAAATACTCGGAATGCAGCTCGTCGGCGATAAAATCGACGAGCTCGAGCAGGTGAGCGCGGTTGCCGCCGCAGATCGTCGTGTTGGTGTGGGTGTGGATGCCTTCGGCGCGCAGCGTGTGCACCCCCTGCACCGCCAGTTCCCACGCGCCCGGGTGCTGCGTGATGGCGTCGTGCACCTCAGCCGTGGGGCCCTCCAGGCTCAACTGCGCCGAATCCAGCCCCGCCTCAGCCAGGCTATGCACAAACGCGCGGTCGGCGCAGCGCAGACCGTTCGTGATCAGGTTCACGCGCATCGGCACGCCGCGATCCGATTTGCTGTGCGCGTAGGCCACCAGCTCGGGCAGATCCTCGCGCAACGTCGGTTCGCCCCCCGTGAACGACACCGTGGGGCAGTGCGCCTCGTCAAAGATGCGATCGATGATGACCTTGACCTCTTCGGTCGTCATCTCGGGCACCTTGCGACCGCGGGCGGGCGCATCGGCATAGCAGAACGTGCAGCGGTTCTGGCAGCGATAGGTCAGCGCAATCTCCGACAACACAGGCAGGTTGCGCGGGTGGCTGCGAAAGCGCATCTCTTTGACGTTGTCGGCGCCGGTAAAGCGGTTGGCCAAAAGATCCTGAAGGCTGCCCAGCAGCGCCCGCAAGTCGCTGCGCACCCGTTCCGCGTCGGCGCTATATTCGTCCGCGACCGACGCAACCACCCCCTCAGCATCGGGTCCGTCCGGCGCGCCGTACAGCTGGTCGAGCATCCGCACGGCCATCTTGTTGAGATAGAACATCCGGTTGGGACGCAGTATCAGCAGCCCATCTTGCGGCCGGATGTAGACATAGGCGCGCGTGCTCTCGATGAACTCTCGCGCATACCGCTGCAGGGTGACGGCTTGTGGCTGACTTTGCACGGCGGTTGTTTGCATCTCCTAGAACCGACTCACGCAGGCTGAGTGACAGGCGCTGTGACACGCCGAATGCACACACGCCGAGTGACAGGCGCTGTGACAGGCGTCGTGCACACAGGCTGAGTGACAGGCGTCGTGCACACAGGCCGAGTGGCAGGCGCTGTGACAGGCCGAGTGGCCCACGTCCAGGCCCGTGCCGCGCGTCTCAGCGTCGTCGCCGAACAACCGGCCCACACCCTCTTCGATCCTCCCTACCGTGCCGCTGATGGCTTCCTCCACGCCGGTTGTCAGTTCACTGGCCATGCGCTCCAGCGGCGCCACCGCGTCGCGCGCCGTGCTGACGAGGGGCCCGGGAGCAGTGGGGCCGCTCACCGAGGGCGCGCTGCCGCCGCCCACAGGCTGGTTGTGCGAGCTCTGATGCAGTATGATCCAGGGCATATAGTTGGGCATCGGCGCCGGACGCGGGTTGTTGCGCCACTCGCGCTCATAGTCCTCATAGGCCGTGTCGATGCGCCGCCGATAGGCGTCGCGTGTAGCCTCCGGATCGGCGTTCCACATCTTGGGCTGCACCACCGTGGCCAGAGAATCGAGGATGGTCGCGACCTTGGTCTTGTCGATGGTGCCATCCTCGAGGATTGCGTCCACCAGCGCTCTTTCATAGACCGCCATCTCATCGTCAGGCTTGAGCACTTCCAGCTGCAGCGGCCGACGGTTGACAATGTTGACCACCCCGCGCTGCTCCAGCGCCAGCACAATCAGCGCCAGCACCTTCGTCGAGTCGCCCATCAGGAAAGCGGTCTCGATGGCGTTCAGATCAGGCACCACGCCCGGCGTCTGAAAGGTCTCAATCTCGATCTCGGGGGGCTCATACTCGGGTTTGGGCTCGTGCTTGCGCGATGCCCAGGCCACCAGCCCCAGCACCAGAGCGCCAAAGATGCCACCAAGGCAGCCGATCGCATCGCGCACTTCCTTGGTCCAGCCGCCTGCGGCGACGCCGGGAGCCGCAGTCGGCGCGACGGTGGGTCGGTCCAGCGGAATGGGCGTCTCGGTGGTCGTAGAAATGGCTCCGCCCGGCAGGAAAAAGCTGGGCACCATACTGGCATTGGCGCGCATGTCGTCGTTGCGCACATAGATGGATAACCACGACTTGCCCGACTGCTCATCGGGCGTGCTAAAGTAGACCCACCGATCAAAGTCAGACGTGTCGTTGACCAGCAGGCCAGTCGCGTTGACGATCTCATCGGTGACCTGTTCGGCCTCGGTGATGCCCTCGGGCAGCTCAAGCGGCAGGATGTAACGGATCTCTTGCTGCTTGATCGGAATCGCCCACTCGAAGGGCGCCCAGCCGATGGCGCGATATGCCTGCCCCTGATAGGTCGTCGACTCGAACACCGAGCGGTCTACGGTATAGCGCACGACGACGGTATACTGCTGGCCCCGACGCGTCGGCTTTTCAAAGTTGAGCTGGTAGTAGGGTCGGCCGTCGCCGCTCAACGTGACGGTGAAGGCCCCGTCGGGTCCGCTGCCGCTGCTCGACACAATAGAGTGATCAGAGGGGAACGGTCCCATCTGACTGATCTTGTCACGGCTGGACTGCAGCTCGGTGAAGGTGAGCGTGTAGCGCACGTTCAGCCGACCGTCGCTCAGCACCGTGACATAGTTCTCGATCAGGTCGAGGCTGACGGGATCAGACTGCGCCGCGACGGCCCAGCCCAACGCCAGCGGAACCACCAGCAGCGCGAGCAGCAGTATCGCGAGGACAGATCGTGCCATTGGCCGCATATCCTTTTCCTCCGCAAAGCCCTTCAGCGATCAGGATGGTCTGTGCCACGTGCCAAACGCTGACCCTCTGCCTGCCGCAATACGCGCCAGGCGAACTGCGGCAGAGCCAGCATGCGTCGCCAGCGCCATGGCTGGCAGACCAGTCGGTGCAACCACTCCAATCCGGCACGCCGCATCCAACCGGGCGCGCGCCGGGCCACACCCGCCACGAAATCGAACGCCCCGCCCACTCCCATGCAGACCGGCACACCCAGCCGCGTGAGGTTGCGGGCGATCCAGAGGTCCTGGCGCGGTGCGCCATAAGCCACGAACAGCATATCGGGGGCCGCGGCGCGCACCCGCGCCACGATGGCGTCCTCTTCAGTCTCGGCCGGCGAGCCCGCGTAGCAGCCTGCGATCTGCAACCCTGGAAAGCGCGCACTCAACACCGCGGCTGCGCGTTCTGCCACGCCCGGCGCCGCACCCAACAAGTACGGGCGGTAACCGGCGCGCGCACTCAGATCGGCCAGGGCAGGCAACGTGTCGGCGCCCGTAACGCGCTCACGCAGGGGATGGCCCAACTTATGCGCCGCCCAGAGCAGGCCGGCCCCGTCGGGCAGCGCCAGCGCCGCATCATCCAACACTACGCGGAACGCTGCGTTGCGTTGCGCCTCCATCACAAACTCTGGATTGACCGTGACAATCTGACGCGGCTGGCGCTCGGCGATAAAGCCCTCAACGCGGCGCAACGTCTCCCGCGTGGTGACGTTGTCCACGCGCACACCCAGGATGTGCACGGACTCGCTGTGTTTCGTCATACCAGGCTCGTCGCCTTCTCTTTCATTGCCAGATCAACATGCGCCGGTTGACCGCACTACAGAGCCGGCATGCCCTCACACCCGCGAGCATACTCGCGTCCCCTCTCCCGGCGGGAGAGGGGCAGGGGTGAGGGCCTCACGCTAGCGACCCGGCTCCCCCACCGCCTCCAGCGCCGTCAGCACCTGCTGGGCGCAGCGCTCCCACGTGAACGCCCGCGCGCGCTCCAGGCCGCGCGCCGCCAGTTCCTCGCGCAACGCGGGCTCGCGGTAGATGCGCGCCATGGCAGCGGCGAGCGCCCCTGCGTCGTCCGGCGCGAACAGCAGCGCGGCGTCGCCCGCCACCTCCGGCAGCGACGACACGTTAGAGCAGATGACTGGCGTGCCGCAAGCCATCGCCTCCAACACCGGCAGGCCAAATCCCTCGTACCAGCTCGGCAGCACATAGGCCAGCGCGCCGCTCAACAGCGCTGGCAGGTCCTGGTGCGCAACGTAGCCGGTCAGCACCACCCGCTCCTGCAACTGCAGCGCATGGATGGTCGCCGTGATCTCATCGTACAACCAGCCCGGCTTGCCTGCCAGCACCAGCCGCACATCGTCGTCCAGCACGCCGTCGCGCCACAATATGGCGTACGCGCGCAGCAGCGCCGACACGTTCTTGCGCGGTTGCAGCGTGCCAACATACACAAAGTAGCGCGTACCGGTGTCATAACGCGCTCGCACAGCGGCCAGAAGGGCCTCATCCCGCACCGGCGCCATGCCCTCGCCGCCCGCCGGGTAGGCCACTACAATCTTGTCAGCAGGAGTCTGGTAGTGTTCGATCAGGTCTGCGCGTGTGGCCTGCGAGTCGGCGATCACGCGCTGCGCGACGCGCGCATTGCGGCGCGTGCTCCACTCCAGATACCAGCGCGACCAGCGCGTGTGCGCCTGCGGATAGTGCCGGTAGCCGAGGTCGTGCACCGTGACGACGCAGCGCGCCGGGTGCAGCAACGGCAGCACGTGCGCCGGCACGAAGAGCACATCGGGCGGATGACGCAGCAGCTCCCAGGCCAGGCGCAGATGCGTCCAGAGCCGCGCGAATGGCATCACACGCCACTCAACGCGCGCCCCGCGCGGCAGCAGGCCCTCGGCCGGCGCGGCGCTAAAGTACAGACGGAAACGGTGTTGCTGTCCGTGCGCTACCAGCGCGCGTGTCAGGTAGAGCGTATAGTTCTCGGTCCCAGTGCGCTCGCTGACCGTGGCTCTGCTCGCATCAATCCCGATCAACACGTCAGGACTCGTCCCGCTGTACCAGGAACTGCACGATCAGTCCGGCGCCCACCAGCACGAGGATCAGCGGCCAAAAGTCGGCGATGCGCAGCGCCTGTTCGCGCGCCAGCGTGCCCTGGATGACGAGCCAGCCCACAACCGCCACGGCCAGCGCGCCGATCCCCAGGGCCAGGTCTGCGACTGCGTGCCGCTCGAACAGCCACTGTACGATCCAACCCAGGCCCGCGATGGCCGGGAAGACCGGCCAGANNAGGAACACCGCGCCCGCGAGCAACCCCACCACGCCGAACCAGATACCGCCCTTGTCCCTGGCACGCCCGGTGAAGGTGTTCACCAGCGCCAGCACGGCCAGCACCATGAGCACAACCGGCCACAGCTTTTCCATGTTCAGCCAGGGCACGTCGAGGTTCGAGAGCAGCACCAGCACCCCGATGATGATCAGCACCAACCCGGGCATAACCGACCGCTTTTTCATGGGATGCTCCTCCGCAACAACTGTGGCGATCGGTCAAGTTCCCTACTGCTATCGCACTACAGTTGGGAACACCCGCGCAGCGCCCTCGAACAGCAGCGCCTCGCTCACCGCATCGCGCGTCGCATCGGTCACCAGTGCCACCACACAACCCCCGCGCCCACCGCCCGTCAGTTTGCAGCCCAACGCGCCGGCTGAGCGCGCCACCGCGATCAGGCGATCCAGCAGCCCGCTGGACACGTCCAGCTGTTGGAGCAAACGCTGATTCTCATCCATCAGCGCGCCCAGCGTGTCCAAAGCACCCGTGGCGAGCGCCGTGCGTCCGCGTTCGACCAGCGCGCCGACGGCGTCGAACAGGCGCTCATAGCGCCCCGTATCCGCCAGCCACTTGTCGCGCAGATCCTGCACGGCGTCGCGCGTGCGCGACGGCACGCCGCTGTCTGCAATCACCAGCGTCACCGGCCGCCCCACGAGGGTCAGGTCGGGGGGCGCCCCCTTGACGAAATAGACGGGCTTTTCCCAGGCCACCACGGTATTGTCCACGCCACTCGGCGTGCCGTGGTAGATCATTTCGGTCTGGTAGACCAGCGCCGAAACGTTGCCGGCGTCGAGATATCCGCCCAGATGCGCGGTCAACGCGCGCACAATGGCCGTGGTCAGCGCCGTGCCGCTGCCCAGCCCGCGCGCGATCGGAATCTGTGACGAGACCTGGATCGTGAGATCCAGTTGGCCGGCAACGGCCCCCAAGCGCGCACAGGTATTGCGCACCGTCAGGCGCAAGGCGCGCGCGGTGTCGCCGCCATCGTCGCCATCGAGCCGGAAGGCGGCATCGAGGTCCTGCGCCACCAGCCGCACGCCGCTGCCGGGCGCGGCATCGGACACCTCGCAGCGGGCGCGCACGTCGCTGACGGGCACGGCGAGGGCGGGACGCCCATAGACTACGGCATGCTCGCCCAGCAGGATTGTTTTGCCGCACGCGCTGGCACTGGTCACGAGAGGCAACTCCGCGATCGTAGGGTCAAGGCAATATAGACGAGGACGGTTCGAGTGTCAATGCACAGAGGAGAAACGCCGGTTTCACAACCGGCAGAGCCCTTAGCCGAGCTCTGCCGGTCACGAGTCACGCCCGATGCGGCGCTTGGCAGGGTCGTTCGATCAGGCCGTGGCGGACAGCGAAACGGGCTCGTCAATCACCGCTTGCAGCACTGGCCTGAACTTGAAATTGTAGGCCACCAGGCCGGCGTCGCCATCCTCACGCAGCTTGCGCGTGACCATCTCCACCGGCATGCCGATGGACACCTCCTCCTTGCTCACGTCGGTCAGTTGGGCGGTGACCAGGGGTCCCTCCTCAAGCTTGACCAGCGCCACCACGTAGGGCACGTAGGCCTCAAAGCCCTCAGGCGCCGAATAGACCGTGGAAAAGGAATAGACGGTGCCCTTGCCGGAGAAGCGATAGGGCTCTTTGGCCGGACCATGGCAGGCCGGGCAAACATCGCGCGGCGGGAACAGCGGCTTGCCGCAGTGCGGGCAGATCTCGCCCACCAACCCGAGGCGCTGCTGTCGCGTTCGCCAATAGGATGCCAGTCTCATTGTGTACCTCCGTTACGCATTGGTGCGTGCATGTCGTGTAGCCTGGCCCCTTGTGGGCGCCAAAAGCATGGCCCCGTCGGGGTGGCACGGCGACCGGGAGCGGGAGCGTCGAGCAAGACGGGCACAAGGCCCCGGACTATACTGATAGGGCGCCATTACCCCGCCCTCTCCAGTATGTGCGTCACCACAGTGGCACCGCTGCCGCCGATGTTCTGCGTCATCCCCAGCCGGCAGTTCGGCAACTGGTTAGCGCCGGCCGCGCCCAGCAACTGCTGAGCGGCCTCAACAATCTGGTACATGCCGGTCGCGCCCACCGGGTGCCCGCGCGCCTTGAGCCCGCCCATCGTGCAGATGGGAATACGGCCGTTCAGCGCAATCGCGTCCTCCATGGCGAGGCGCACCCCTTGGCCGCGCTCGGCGAAACCCGTTGCTTCGAGCGAAAGCGCGCTCATGATCGTAAAGGCGTCGTGCAGCTCAAAAAAGTCGATGTCTTTGGGCGACACGCCCGCCTGAGCGTAGGCCTTGCGCGCCGAAAGCCAGGCGGCGCGCAGGAACAACAGGTCATCGCGATCATGCAACGCCACAGCGTCTGTGGCCGCTGCCGAAGCCGCCACCCGCACCTGACGCTTGCCGTGCGCGCGCGCCCAATCGGCGCTCGCCAGCACCGCCGCAGCCGCGCCATCGCCAATACCCGACGAGTCGAGCAGGCTGACCGGCTCAGCGATGATCTTGGCGCGCGCAAAGGCTTCGGCGCTGATCTTTTTGCGGAACATGGCGTTCGGGTTGTTCGCCGCGTTGCGGTGGGCGTTAATGGCAAACCCGCTAAAGTCCTGACGATCGTAGCCATGTTCGTACAGGTAGCGCTGCATCAGAAGCGCATTGATGCCCACAAATGACAGCCCGTGCTCGCCCTCAAACTCGGCATCAGCCGCGGCCACCAGCGCGCCGGTGGTTTCATCGGTCAGCGTGTCAGTCATCTTTTCGACACCGCAGGCCACCACCACATCACACAGCCCGCTCGCAACGGCCATATAGGCGGTACGAAAGGCCGCCGCGCCGGAAGCACACGCGGCCTCTATCTTGTAGGCCTCGATGCCGCTCAGGCCGGCGTGGTCGGCAATCAGCGCCCCCACATTCTCCTGTCCCAGGAGTTGGCCGGAAAGCATGTTGCCCACGTACAGCGCTTCAGGGCACTCTACGCCGGCGTCGGCTAGCGCGGCACGCACCGCTTCCGTGCCCAGCACGCGCAGCGGTTTGTCCCAATGCTCTCCGACGGGCGTCTGCCCAATGCCAATGATGCTGACGTCTCTCAAGTGTCTATCCAGTCTCCGGTCAGTCTGCGAACGTATGTAAAGTGCGACACCCCTCACCCCTGCCCCTCTCCCACAGGGAGAGGGGTTAGGGGGTGAGGGCGCCCCCGGCTACCGTGTCTGAATGTTGCCCGTATAGCGCAGGTAGGTGCCATAATCGATCAGCAGCCGCCGCGCGATATAGTCGTGCGTGCGCGGGGCGCGTCCGCGGACCTCCCCGATGCGTTCGGTGACACGCCAGCAGAACGCATCGCTGCCGGCGCCCGAGCCGAACGACACCTGCAGCACGCGCTGTCCCGGCTCGGCCTGGTCCAGCACCGCGCTCATCCCCAGCAGCGATGAGCCGGCGTACGTGTTGCCCACCAGATCGGCCAGCAGCCCCGGCGCGATCTGCTCGCGCGTAAAGCCCAGTTCGGTGGCGGCCCGCGTCGGAAAACGCACGTTGGGCTGATGGAAGATGGCCCAGGCAAAATCGCTCGCTTGGTATCCCAGCCCCTCCAGCAGCCCGCGTGTGGCGGCCAACGTGTGCTTGAAATAGGCTGGCTCCCCGGTAAAGCGACCGCCGTGCTCCGGATAGCGCCGGAACGGCCGCCGCCAAAAGTCGGGCGTCTCGGTGACGAACGAGTACGAGCCCTCCAGCACGGCGAGGCTCTCGTCGGCCGGCCCCACCAGATAGGCCGCCCCGCCCGCTGCCGCGGTGTACTCCAGGGCGTCGCCGG
>DIVQ01000153.1 GCA_002423325.1 Anaerolineales bacterium UBA6128
CCATGCCGCACAAGGTCAATCCCATTCACTTTGAGAACGCTGAGGGTAACCTGCAAGTGGCCAACGCGTTGCTCCTGCTCTTGTCCGACAAGCTTCCCATCTCGCGGCTGCAACGCGATCTGTCGGACAAGACCGTCAAACGTAACATGGGTGTGGTGCTCGGTCACGCGCTGCTGGCTGTGGAGAGCCTGCGCGAGGGACTGGGGCGCGTCACAGCGGACCGGGAGGCGCTGCTGCAACAGGTGCGCGCGCACCCCGAGGTCTTGGCCGAAGGCCTGCAGTTGTGGCTGCGCAGCCAGGGTCAGGAGGATGAGTTCGAAGCCGTACAGAGCCAGGTACGTGGACGCTCGGGCGGCTGGCAAGAGCTGGCGAGTTCGCTTCCTGCCCACCTTGGCGAGGCAGTAGCTTCCTGGCGCCCAGAAGATTATGTTGGCCTGGCCCAGGAGGTCACGGAACTGGAGATCGCGCGATTGGAGAGCCTGCTTCAGGGCTGGCTTGCCGGGCGTGGCAAACAATAGTCATGGTGTGACTGGGTCGCGCGCCGGCGGTCGGCCTGTCTGCACAGGATTGAGCATGAGCCTTTCAGGAGGTTGTTGATGTCTAGCGTAGTAGTTTTGGGGACACAGTGGGGCGATGAGGGCAAGGGCAAAGTCGTGGATGCGCTGGCCAATGAGCAGCGCATTGCGGCGGTGGTTCGTTTCAGTGGCGGCAACAATGCCGGGCACACCGTCGTGGTAGAAGGGCGCAAGCATGCCTTTCACCTGCTTCCTTCGGGCATCCTCTACCCGAACAAGACGTGCGTGATTGGCAGTGGCGTGGTCATCAATCCGCATGTGCTGCGAGACGAGCTGCGCCAGATCGCGGAAGAGCTGGGCTCAGCCCATGCGCCGTTGCTCATCTCCGACAAGGCTCATTTGATCATGCCCTGGCATGTCCTGCGCGATGCGATCGCGGGTGGTGAGCTCGGCACGACCGGCCGCGGCATTGGCCCAACCTATACCGACTATGTGGAACGCCGGGGCATCCGCTGGGCCGATGCGCTGAACAGCGAGGTCTTTGCGCGCCGCGTGCGTGAGGAAGCAACCTGGAACGCGCGTCTGATGGAGGCGATGCTCGACCAATACGGCCTCCTGGCGAGCGACCGCGCCAAGCTAAAGGTGGAAGAGGCGCTCGATGCCGAGCGCGTCATCGCCGAGTACAGCGAGTATATTGCCGAGATCATGTCCAACCGTCGCGTGCATGCAGGCGACGCCGCCGAGTTCCTGGAGAGTGTGCAGGATGGCGGGCAGTCCATCTTGTTTGAGGGCGCCCAGGCCACATTGCTTGATGTTGCCCATGGCACCTATCCCTACGTTACCTCTTCGCATCCCACTTTGGGTGGCGTGTACGTCGGGGCAGGCATGCGGCCGCGCGACCTGGAAGTCATCGGCGTGGCCAAGGCCTATACCACACGCGTTGGTGCGGGGCCGTTCCCCACCGAGCTTGAGGATGAGGTCGGCCACCACCTGCGCGAGACCGGCCACGAGTATGGCACGACTACCGGTCGCCCGCGGCGCTGCGGCTGGCTCGACCTGACCATCGTGAAGTATGCCCGACGCGTGAATGGTCTCGATGCGCTGGCCGTGACCAAGCTGGACGTCCTCAGCGGGCTCAACAGGGTGCGTGTAGCCGTTGGCTATCGCATCGGCGGCAAGGTGCATGACACCTTCACCGTCCACGCCAGCGACCTGGAACAGGCGCAAGTCGAGTACGAAGATCTGGATGGCTGGGAGGACGATATCACCAGTGCGCAGCACTTTGAGGAGCTGCCAGGAACCGCGCAGCAATACGTACGCAACATGGAAGAGTTCGCGGGTATCCCAGTCAAGTGGATCTCGGTCGGCCCAAGACGTGACCAGCTCATCGAGCGCCACTGACGCCGAACATACACATTGCGATGCCGTGGCGTCTGTGCGATGCCGTGGCGTCGCACACCAATAGATATAGCTACATGCATCGATACTCAATGGCAATTGGGATAGAGCAATCTGACGCCTGGCGCGTGTGGGGTGGCCTCTCGTAAGGGTGAGCTCCTGGGGCAGCCCCAGGCTCAGGCGGGCGGCGGCTGGCCCGAGTCGGTCGGACGGCTGCAATATGGGCGTCCTCTTGTGCCCGTCAGGCGCGGGGCGAGACCGCTGAAGACCGGTCGGTGTGCTGCACCGGATGGCCGAGACGCGTCGTCACTCTCTCGAACGACTGCTTCTCCGACAATACCAGTAGCGTATCGCCCACCTCCAGCACCGTGCCTCCGCTCGGGAGCACAAAGTCGTTGCCCCTGGCGATGAGCACGACCAAAAAGTCAGCAGGGAGCCCCAGCTCCACGATAGCTTTGTTGACGCCTGGGGCCTGCGCTGGCACAGTCCTTTCCTTGAGCTCGTTTTTCCAGCCGCCCTTCGGCATGTACGCGATTGGGCAGATCTTCTTGGGCACAATCGGCTCATCGACCCGCAGGAGCTGTGCGACCCTGGGCATGGATGTCCCTTGTAGGAGTAGTGACGTGAGCATCTCGGAGATGAACACAGCGACTGCATTCGGTCGTGTGGGTCCCTCGGAGCGTAGTCATTCGAAACAAGCAAGGGGCCCGGGCGCGTGGATCCAGATTCAGCCGGTGCTACCCGCTTAGTCTAGACACGGGCCGCGGCCCGGTTGGCCGGGCATCCCGGCAGCCTCATGGGCTCATGCCACCGCGTCGTCTAGGCGAACGCTTGCCGCACTTCGTCTGCGGTCTGGGCCGCACCCAGTGCCGCCATGAGCTTGAGCCGCGCCTTGGGGCCGTTGAGGCCATGGGCTACCAGGCAGCCGGCGCGCAACAAATCATGGAAGGCTCCCACGTACGCGTATGGGTCGCCTAGCGTGCCGGACGGGCAGCGCGACGTGACCACAATCGACGTGCCTGCCGCGATGGCTTCGTGTATCGCCTCGAGCCACCACGGCGGCACGCGCCCGCCGCCCAGCGTCTCGATGACCACACCCCGCGCACCGAGCTGAGTTGCCTGTCGCAAGAGCTCGGCATCCATGCCAATGGCGAGCTTCAGCAGGTATACACGTGGCTCCAGGCGTGGGCAGACCAGCACCTGCCGCTCGACCCGGCAGCCGATCACGACGCGGCCGTTCTCTACGTGGCCCAAGGGGCCCCAGCCGGGGGACTGAAAAGTGTCCAGCGCCTGCGTGTGTGTTTTGGTGACATAACGTGCGGCGTGAATCTCGTCGTTCAGCACCACCAGCGCTCCCAACCCGCGCGCTTGCTCTGAGGCGGCGACCCGCACGGCCGCTTCGACGTTGCCCATGCCCTCATAGCCGGGCTGTGAGGCGATGCGCATCGCCCCCGTGACGACCATAGGCCTGTCACCAGGCACGGTGAGGTCGAGCAGGTAGGCGGTCTCCTCCAGCGTGTCCGTGCCGTGCGTGATGACCACCGCATCAACATCGTCCGGGCGGCCGGCCGGCCCCAGCAGGTCCGCCACGCGCTCACGGAGGCCCCACAGGTGATCTACGGTGAAATGGGCGGATGGGAGAGGACCGTACTCCTCGGAGCTGACCATGGGCAGCCCGTCGCCTGGCGAGCCCAGAATGCCTTGCACAAGGTCGGCGCCGCTGACGGCGATCACCGCTCCACCGCTTTCGGGCTGCTGGGCCATGGCAATGGTGCCACCGGTGGCAATGACGCGAACGTGGGTCATGGCAACCTCCTGCAGGCCGCCCGCAGGGCGCGGATAGCGCGAGCCGGCTGCTGTTGGGCCAGGTCCGCCAGATGGGCGCGCTAGGTTCTGCTGCGTGCCTCGGTCTGCTCTAGCCTCAGTGAAACGATCTTGGAGACGCCCTCTTCGGCCATGGAGACGCCGTAGATGGTACGGGCCGCCTCAATCGTGCGCCGGTTGTGCGTAATCACGATGAACTGCGTCTGCTGCGAGGCCTCCTCGAGCAGGGAGCGGAAACGGCCCACGTTGGCCTCGTCCAGCATGGCGTCCACCTCGTCCAGCACGCAGAAGGGCAGGGGTCGAGCCTTGAGCACGGCGAAAAGCAACGCCGTGGCTGTCAGGGCGCGCTCGCCACCTGAGAGCAGCGCCAGGGTCTGCGGCCGCTTGCCAGGCGGTCGGGCAAAGATGTCCACACCGGTAGTGGCTGGGCTTTCGGGCTCGGTCAGGATCAGCTTGGCCTGGCCTCCGTTGAACAGCGTCTCAAAGTAGCGCTCGAACTCCCGCTGCGCAACCTCGAACACCGCAAGAAACTCGCGCTCCATCACCGTATCAAGCTCTCGGACGACATTCTGCAGGTTGGCCGTCGAAGCGGTCAGATCCTGCATCTGGCTCTGCATAAAGTCATAGCGCTCACGCACCTGCTGGTGCTCCTGCACCGCATTCGGGTTGATGCTGCCCAGCCGGCGCAAGCGGGCCTTCAGGTCGCGGATATCGCCCTGCATTGTGTCGGGCAGTACCTCTGTGTCCGGCAGCTCGGTACGTTCGCGCCGAAACAGGTCCAACCGCAACTGGCGTACCTGCTCGCTGGGATAGTCGATGTCCCCGAGCTCTTCCTCAATGCGCTGCTCCAATGCCTCCAGCGCATCATGCCGCCGTTGCTTCTCCAGCACTTGCTGGCCATGTCGCGTCTCCACCTCGGTCAGCCTTTGGCGCGCCTGGGCCAGGTTGCTTTCCAGCGCCGTGGCCTGGCGATCCAGGGCAACTACCTCGTCTTCGGACGGCTTGATCTGCTCCGCCAGCGCCGCGATGGTCGCTGACAGGCTATCAGTACGGGTCTGCAGCGTCTGCAGCTGCTGCGTCAGCGTCGCGTGCTCCTGGTCAATCTCGCCCACGCGTTCGCTCTTGGAGTGGTACTCTTGCTCGAGGCGCTCCACGGTGGCCTGCTGCCCGGCAAAGGCCTGGTCCTGCATCTGCGCCTGACGCTGGCTGACCGCCAAACCAGTTTCGGCTTCTGCGAGTGCCTGCCGGGCCGCTTCTTCTGCGCCACGGGCTCGCTCCAAGGTGGCGAGCGCGGTCTCCAGCGCCTCCTTGTGTTGAGCGCCATCCTGTTGCTGATGCTCGCACCGCTGCGCTACCTCAACTGCTCTCTCCGACAGCTCGTCCAGCTCGCGCTGTTGTTGGGCCTCCAACTGCTTGCGCCACTCGGCCTCGCGGCCGAGCTGTTGAATCTGGTTGGTCAGCTTGTCGCGCTCTCGTCCGGAAGCATCCATCGCCGCGGTCAGCCGCACAATCTCCTGGCCGGTCCGCGTGACGTTACGGCGAGTCTCCTGTNNGCGCCTCGGCTGTCGCCAGCGCGTCCTTCGCTGCAGCTTCCGACTCTTTGGCGGCCTTGAGCAGATCGGGCAGCGCGCGCCACTCGCGCTCTTGTGCCAGCAGGCCACCCTGACGGCGACCTGCGCCACCGCTCAGCACTCCCGTCGGTTGCACAACCTCGCCGCTCAGGGTCACAGCTCTTTGCCCGCCCACCAACGATGGGCGCACGCGCCGCGCGGTGTCGAGGTCCTCCACGACCACAATCCGCCCCAGCAGCAGCTCAGCCACGGGCTCAAACCGCGCGTCGTACTGCACCAGGTCCTGCGCCAGCCCCAAGATGGCCTTGCCAGCGGGCGCCCCATGCCTTTTGGCAGGATGGAGTGAGTCAAGCGGAAGAAAGGTAGCCCAGCCGGAGCGCGAATCCCGCAAGTGCGCGATGGCCTTGCCAGCATCGTCCCACGTGTCGGTTACCAGCGCCTGAGCATAGGAGCCCAGGGCGGCCTCGATCGCGCGTTCCAGCTTCTCCGGTACGTGGATCAGCTCGGCGACTGAGCCAATGATTCCCGGGAGAGCAGTGCGTGCCTCCAGGACGGCCTTCACGCCAGGCGCATAGCCCGCCGAGCTCTCGCGCAGGCCTGTCAACATCTCAAGGCGGTCCTCCAGGCGCTGCGTTTGCTGTTGCGCCTGGGCCAGCGCCTCTCGGCGCCGTCGCCAGTCTTCGTCCAGCGCCTGCACCTGCACCTGCAGCTCAGCCTGCTGATCCTGCGCCCGTTGCCGATCCGCACGGGCCTGCTCGGCCTTCTGTGCAAGCGTCGCCAGCTGTGTCTGCATGCTGGGCAGCCTGTCCTCGACCGTTTGCAGCTCCGCCCGTGCGCGGTCGCGCTCAGACTGCACCTGTCTCTGCCGTTCCTGCAGTTGCTTGTTGAGGTTGCGTGCCTCCGCGAGGGCGGAGGCCTGGCGATAGGCCAACTCCCTCTGCGCATCCACCTGGCGTTCCGCGTCGCCGCGCGTGGACTCGGCCTGCTGCCAGCGCTTGCGCAGTTCATCCAGGCTCAGCCGATGCTGGTTCAGCGTTTCGTGCAGTCGGTTCTGCTCTTCTTTGGCTGCGGCCAGGGTCTGTTGCAGCCCGGATCGGCGCTCGGAAAGCAGGGCCAGCTCGTTGCGCAGCTCGGCCTGACGTTGCGCCAGCAGGCTGCTCCGTTCGCGACCTACAGCCAGCTGGCGTCCCAGCCCTTCGGCCTCGGCGTGGAGCTCACCGCTCTGTGCATGCCACAGGCTAAGCTGGCGACGCAGCTCAGCCAGATGAAACTGGGTGTTGGCCACCAGCGCCTCAACCTCGTGCATCCGTGCCCTGGCGAGCTCCACGTCTTCCATGCGGTGCGCAACGGCAGTATCTGCAGCCTCCAGGTCATCTTGCAGCCGGCGCCAGCGGAAGCCATACCACAGGCGCAGGAGCTTCTCCAGGTCCCGCCGCAGCAGGTCATGCTCGCCAGCGCGTTGCGCCTGTTTTTCCAGATCGTGCAAACGAGGAGCGATCTCATGGAGGATATCACTGAGGCGGGTGAGATTCTGCTGGGTTTCGGCGAGTTTGGCCAGTGCCTCCAGACGCTTGTCCTGATAGACACGGATCCCGGCGGCCTCTTCGAACAGCGCACGTCGCTCCTCGGGCCGAAGGCTGAGCGCGGCATCGACGACGCCCTGGCCAATGGTGACAAAACCCTGTCTACCCAGGCCTGCCTGGCCCAGCAGCTCAACCACGTCGCGCAGCCGAACGCGGCTGCCGTTGATCAGGTACTGGTTCTCCGACGAGCGATATGCACGCCGCGAGACCGTTACTTCGGCAAAGTCGATCGGCAGCCAGCGGCTCTCGTTGTCGAAGGTGAGCGTGGCTTCGGCCATGCCCAGCGGCGGACGGCGTCGTGTGCCAGAGAACACCATGTCTTCTGTGCGCTTGCCGCGCAGTGCCAGGTAGCTCTGCTCACCCAATACCCAGCGCACGGCATCGGCGATGTTTGACTTGCCGCTGCCGTTGGGGCCAACAACCGCCGTGATGCCTTCGTCAAAGACGAGGTCGGTGTATGTCGCAAAAGTCTTAAAGCCGCGCAGTTCGAGGCGTTTGAGGTACATAGCGGCGAAAGTATAGCGGGGAAACTAAGAAACAGCAAGCACGTGCGGCAAGGGTTGGACTTGACGGAGCGTGCCGCTATGTGGACAGCGATGCCTGCTGTGCTCTCAACTGTGGCTCACGACATGGGTGTAGCGCGGCAGAACGCGCGCGAACACCACGATCGCCGGCAAGGCCAGCAGCGCCGCGCACACTAGGTACATCGTGGCGTAAGAACCGCTGAGCCCTACCACGCCGGCGAGCACGTTCGCTCCTGTGCCAATGCCCAGATCCAGGGCAGAGAAGACAGTGGCATTTGCGGCGCCTCGCCTCTCGGGCGGGACGAGGTTCACGGCCATGGCAAACACGGTTGGCGAAAGCGTACCCAGCCCCAGCCCCATAACCACGGCACCTGCCAGCAGCCCCACATTCGTTGGCGCCAGTCCAAGCGTCAGAAAGGCGGCGGCTTCCAGCACCAAGCCAGCCACCAGCGGCATCTTGGGCCCGCGTCGGTCATAGATACGACCGGCCACGCTGCGCGCTATGACCAGCCCCACCGCGTACATGGTGAAGAACCAGCCAATTGCTGATAGAACGAACTGCTCGGCATACAACGTAATGTAGGTGACGATCCCGGAAAAGGTCAGAAAGTTCAGCGCGATCGCCAGCGCAAGCCATCCTACACGCGGCTCAAGCAGCCGCCGGATCGAGAAACTGGCCCCTNNAATCCGCCAACGGCGATGACTGCGGATGAGGTGAAGAGCCTGGCGAACTGGCCGTTCGCCATCACGGCCATCGCGATCGCCGGTCCAACCGCCATGGAGAAGGTGTTGGACAGGCCAAAGTAGCCTACACCTTCGCCGCGGCGCGAAACGGGGATCAGGTCGCAAGCCACCGTCTGCGACGTTGTCGAGGCTGCCCCAAAGGGAATGCCGTGTAGCAACCGCAGCACGGCCAACAGCGTCAGTGTTGTCGCCCAGCGATAGCCAAGTACCACCGCCACAAACACAGCAAGGGCACCGAGATAC
>DIVQ01000104.1 GCA_002423325.1 Anaerolineales bacterium UBA6128
GAACAGGGAGGGGGACTGCGCCTGGCTGTCCACGCAGAGTTCCCCCCGGACGCCGTGGGGCTTGACCACCACTCCCACGGCCACCAGGCGGTCGCCGGGAGTCTTCGGACTCATGGGACGCTATTCCAGGATTTCCAGGACCGAGCGTTTGCGGGCCTTGGTGGAGGCGGCGCCGAGCAGGGTGCGCATGGCCCGGGCCGTGCGGCCCTGCTTGCCGATGACCTTGCCCAGGTCCTCCTTGGCCACCTTCAGCTCGAGGACCGAGGTCTGTTCGCCTTCCACCTCGGTGACGCGCACCTGATCAGGCTGATCCACGAGGGCCTTGGCAATGAATTCGATCATCTCCCTGAGCATGAGCGTCACCTCCGCTTGAGTGCCCGCGGCGGATCTGGTCCGCGTCAGCCGTATGAGCCGGGCCGGGCCCGGAAGCCCGGCCTACTTCTGGACTTTCTTCAGCAGCGTGCGCACCGAGTCGGACATCGCCGCGCCCTGCTTGGACCAGTGGTCCAGGCGCTCGGCGTTGACCACGATCTCGGCGGGCTCAACCATCGGGTTGTAGTGGCCGAGGTACTCCAGGGGGCGGCCGTCGCGGCGGGTGGCGCTGTCCAGGGCCACGATGCGGTAGAACGGACGCTTCTTGGAACCCATGCGGGTCAGTCGGATCTTCAAGGCCATGGTGTCTTTTCTCCCATATTTGAGTTGATTACGGTCTTTTCCTAGAAAAGGCAAGTTCAGCCGCGAAAATCAACGCTTTTTGCGCTGTTTCTTCATGAGTTTCTTCTTCTTGCGCTCGGCCAGGGTCTTTTTGGACAGGCCGCGGCTGGCGGGAGCGGCTCCGGCCGCCCCGGGCATTCCAGGCATCCCCGGCATTCCGCCCATGCCGGCGGGCATCTTCATGCCCGGGGGCATCTGGGGCATGCCCTTGGCCTTCTTGCCGCCCATGACCTGGCTCATCATCCTGCTCATCTGCTCGAAATTCTTGACCAGGGCGTTGACCTCGGGAAGGGTCACGCCCGAGCCCCGGGCGATGCGCTCCTTGCGGCTCGGGTTGAGCAGCTTGGGCTGGCGGCGCTCCTGCATGGTCATGGAGTTGATGATCGCCTCGGTGCGGTTGAGCTCCTTCTCGTGGTCCTTGGCCTGGGAGAGCTTCTCCACCATCCCGCCCATGCCCGGGATGAGCTTGAGCAGGCCCTCCAGGGAGCCCAGTTTGCGGATCTTGCGCATCTGGGAGCGGAAGTCCTCGAAGTCGAACTGGGCCTTGGCCATCTTCTCGGCGATGCGCTTGGACTCCTCCTCGTCGAACTGGCCCTGGGCCTTCTCGATGAGGGTGAGCATGTCGCCCATGCCCAGGATGCGCGACGCCAACCGGTCGGGGTAAAAGATCTCCAGGTCGCTGGGGCGCTCGCCTACACCCATGAACTTGATCGGCACGCCCGTCACTGAGCGGATGGAGAGCGCCGCGCCGCCGCGCGCATCGCCATCGACCTTGGTCAGGATCAACCCGGTCAGCTGGATGCGCTGGTTAAAGGCGTCAGCTACAGCCACGGCCTCCTGGCCGGTCATGGCGTCCACCACCAGCAGCACCTCGCGCGGCCTGGTTGCCTCGCGCACCTTTTCCAGCTCGGCCATCAGCTCTTCATTGATCTGCAAGCGGCCGGCCGTGTCCAGCAGCACAATCGTGTGACCCTCTTTGTTGGCACGCTTGAGGGCATTTGCGCAGATCTTTGGCGGGGCCACCTTGTCGCCCTCACTGTGCACATCCACGCCGATCTGCTTGCCCAGCGTTTCCAGCTGCGCGATTGCGGCGGGTCGATAGGTGTCGGCGGCCACCAGCAGCGGGCGCTGGCCCTTGTCTTTGAGGTGCAGCGCCAGCTTGGCCGCCATCGTGGTCTTGCCGGAGCCCTGCAGGCCAGCCAACATCAGCACGGCGGGCGGAGGGCCACCCAGGTCTAGCTTGGCAGGCTCCCCCAGCATACGCACCAGCTCTTCGTTCACGATCTTGACCACCGCCTGCGCCGGCGTCAGCGATCGTGCCACGTCGGCGCCCACCGCGCGTTCGCCTACCGCCTTGGTGAAATCCTTCACCACGCGATAGTTGACGTCGGCCTCCAGCAGCGCCAAACGCACATCGCGCAACGTCACCTGCACATCCTCATCGGTCAGGTGTCCCTTACGTGACAGATTGCGGAAGGTTTCCTGGATTTTGTCGGCCAGCGACTCGAACATCGTTATCCCCTGTTAGCGAACAGCCCCCAAGGTTGTGGGGCGGACGAGAATTCTAGCGTGAGGGCAACATTCCGTCAAATGAAGCGCTCGCGGGAGGGGGGCACTGGGCGCCGACACACAGCCTCCCGTGCTGACGTGGGTCAAGATGCGATCGTGGCTGTGGTCGTGGCCGCTAGACGCCGGCCAGATCAGTCGCGGGCGTGGTGCCCGTGTGCACGAGGACCTCGTGGAAGGCGCGGATGTCGGGCTCGAACTGGCGGCTGATGAGCACCCCAACCTTCCAGATGACCGAGCCCTCCTGCGTGGCAAAGGTCGGGCGCACCTGATGGGGAAGCACAAACTCGAACGGCAGGCTCACCGTCTGCGGTGGCATAAAGCTGGTGGGGCCCGACAGAGTGACCTCGTCCTCCAGCCAGAGGTAGGTAGTGCCATGGCCACCCGGCGTGCTGTGGCCGTCATAGGCCTCGGCCTCAGGATCCCACCCGCTGATGTAGACGCGATGATCGCGCCCGCGCGGCGTGTGCTCGATGCGCAGCAAGACCGCCCGGACCTCCAACACGCCAAACTGCTGCAGCACGTCGACGCGCGCCCGCCCCCGCACGGTCTCGCCCTCGGCGCACACGGCCTGAGCCAACGTCAGCACCAGCTGGCACGGCTGTGTACGCACGGTGGTCTGGAAGCCCTCGCTCGTCACGGCGATCGACGGCGGCAGCGCGTTCACCGTCACCTCGTGATGCCCCTCGATCGGGTCCAGGCCGGGAGCCTCAACTTGACCGTGTACCGACCAGCGCACTGAGCAGACATGTCCCATATGCGTGGACAGGCCATCGGCGGGAAGGGTGAACGTGAAGGGATAGTGCATCGTGGCGCCGCGCCGCAGTACCAGCGCAGGCATCACGTCGGCATCGGTCGTCAGGTAGGTGTGCGTCTCACGCACGAACTGGGGCTCATCGGGGCGCTGTTCGTCGGTCTGATCATACGAAAAGAACCCTCTGCAGACCAGCGACGCCTGCCCACCACGAAAGAACAGGGTGTTGGCGGCGCGCAGGCAGAGTGACCCGGTCACCTGCTCACCGGGCGCATAGTGCCCCGGGTTGCCGTCCATCTCAACCTCAAGCGTGGCCTTGCCCTCTTGCGGCCAGCGGCGACGCCCCCACACGGCGCCCACCAGCCCGCCCAGCAGGGCGCCAACCGGCGCGCTGCTCAGACCCCCCACCAGCGCACCGCTCCAGCCGCGCCTCAGCCAGCCCATCAACAGGCCCACCAGCAGCGCAACCAACATCCCGAGCACGGCGCCCGCCACCATCCCACGACGGGTGTTGCTGCGCAGTTGGCCGAACGGAGGCACCCGCTCCAGCCACTCGCCCACTACACGCGTCCAGGCCTGGCCGTATTCCCTCATGGATCCCCTCTTGTGTGGGTTGGCGGTGGCCGTTACTCAACAGGGCATTCCAACGCCCAGCGATGGTGTACCGCCATTTCCTGCTCATTATAGCACGATGCAGCGGCTGTGAAAAGCCCCCAGCCGCGTCGGTGCGGCCCAGCCCGGGCGGCACTAGCAGGGGTGCGCATTGCACGCCCCCCACCCCCAGCGCCTCGGCGTCCACTCACACAGCCGTGCGCATCAGCGGCAAGCCATCAGGCTCACGTCGTCGATGTACATCGCCGTCGTGCCGCCCTCGCCATTGTTGAACACTTCGAAATGCAGCGCAACATTTTGGCCCCTGAACTGCAGCAGCGCTGCATCGCCCCACTCGACATAGGTCCACGCGCGCGTGTTGGTGTCGGGATAGATCAGTCGCATGAACTCGTGCTGCACGCCACTGGCATCGACAACCACCAGCACGCTCGCCCAGTCGGTGTCGGCCGGGCCGGCGCTGCTCACGGCATAGTACCAGAGCCCCAGCGTCAGGTGATCGGCTTCACTGGGAATCAGGAGGTCCTGCTCATAGATCGAGTAGGTAGCATACGGCGGATGCCAGCCGTTCAACTCGATGCCCATGCGCAGCGAGCGCGTGGGCGAGTGCGCCTGCACCACCGAATAGTAGGCATTGTAGGTCGTGGGCACCACATACCAGCCCTCGTAGCTCTCGGCGTCGCCGTTGATCACCACATCGCGACACTGCCCCGGAGACAGCGTCGCAGTCGGTGTCGGCGTGATGCTGGGCGTCAGGGTGTGCGTGGGCGTGGGCGTGATGCTCGGCGTGAACGTGTTCGTCGACGTGGGGGTGATGCTGGGGGTCAACGTCGACGTGCGCGTGGCGGTGTGCGAGGGCGTCAGGCTGGGGGTCAGCGTGAACGTGGCCGTGCGCGTGGGCGTAGCCGTCGGCGTCAGGCTCGGCGTCAGCTTCGGCGTGCGGGTCGCGGTGTGCGTGCGCGTCGGGGTGAGGCTGGGCGTCACGGTATGCGTCGGCGTCCAGGTGAGCGTGGGCGTCGGCGTCGGGATGAACCAGCCTCTCAGCAACAGCGGCAAGCTGAGATAGTCCGGCGTGTTGGTCGGCGTGGGTGTGTCGGTGGCGGTCGGCGTGGGCGTCGGCGTGAAGGTTGTCGTCAGCGTCGGCAGCGACGCGCACAGACCGCGGTCGGCCGTGGCATCCATCGCGAGGCTGTACGCCACGCCATCTATCCGAAAGTCAAAGATGTTGGTGAGCACTTCGCCGGTCTGGTAGGTGGTAAAGGCGTGCAGTTTGATGGCTGCGACGATCGACTGCCCTGGCCCGATGTTCTGCCCACGCCACTCGCCCCAGCGATGCCAGATCTCGGTCTCTTCGTCAAAGAACTGGTAATAGGTGCCGGGGATCGTGCCCGAGATGTGCTGGGTGGTCAGGTCGGTGTTGAACCAAGTGCGCTGCGGCAGGTCATTGCGCACCACCAGATTGGCTACCACACGGTTTTCGCTGGTGTTGGTGAATCGAAGGGTGTAGACCAGACCATAGCCGGGGCAGAAGCGCAGGGGATCCACTTGCAGAGTGGCGGTATAGTAGGAGGGAAGCGCAGGAGTCGGCGCGGGCGCCTGCTGGCCGGCATCTGCGGGCGGCAGCGGAGCAACGGGTGCAGCACGCGGCTCTGCCAGCACCACCGCGCCGGCTGCGCACCCCAGGATGAGCAAGCCGAGCGCCAACCAGAGTCCCCTCTGCCGGAAGGCCACCTTGCTCTGCATGTTAACCTCCCAGTGCGCGCGCCGCGGGCGCACGCGCCACACGCACACACAACACAATCTATAATACCACATATATGCGTTATGTGTACAGCGCAGGCGGGGGGATTGCCTCGGGACCGCCGTCACCGTTCCTGCGCTGCAGCGCCGCTCTCGGAGGCCCCATAGTGCATCCGGCAGCGCGCGACGTATAGATCGCGGCCCCCCACCAGCACCACTGGCCCCGTGTTGCCCGCCGGCACGCCCCCGATGAGGCGCTGCGTGAACACCGCTGGCTCGCCGCAGATCGAGCAAAGCGCCGTCAGCTTGGTTACCGATTCGGCGATGGCGAGCAGTTCGGGCATCGAGCCGAAGGGCTGCCGACGATAGTCCATGTCCAGCCCCGCCGCAATCACGCGCAGGCCCCTGTCGGCCAGCGCGCGGCACGCCTCGACCACATCAGGGTCAAAGAACTGCGCCTCATCGAGCGCCACGACGCGCGTCGCAGGGTCCACCAGATCGGGGATCTCGCGTGCCTGGCGCACTGCCAGCCCCTCGATCGCCTGGCCTGCGTGCGAACGCATCTCGTGCTCGTCGTCGCGCGTGTCGGCGGCCGGCTTGAACACTTGTACGCGCTGGCCCACGGCCCGCGCCTGGCTCAGCCTGTGAATCAGTTGCGTCGTTTTGCCGCTGAACATCGGCCCGGTGATGACCTCGATCCAACCAGCCGTCATTTCAATGCTCCACGTGTGCCTGTCGATTCGGCCTTGCAGCCGCTTCAGCGCAGTCTAGTCGGGCGGCGACTCGGCGTCAATGCGCAGCGCCGCACGAGTCCCCGCGTCGGGCGTGAAACGAGCGGGCACGCTGGTGCGTGCCCGCTCGCTGCTGTGCTCTGGCGGAGAGGGCGGGATTTGAACCNNTACACGATTTCCAATCGTGCGCACTCGACCAGACTATGCGACCTCTCCACGCGGCGATTATACCACAGCGCACGATGCCTCCAAAACACTTCCGCGCTTGACGAACCGTCGCGCGGCAGATAGAATGCAGCCAGTCTAGCGATTCCCTGTGGAGAGATGGTATGATCCATTTGGTTCTTCTTGCAGGCCCGCGCGGCGCGGGCAAGTCGACAGTCTGTAAACGCTTCGCCACGCGGGCGCGGGAGGCCGGCCTGCGTGTCGGCGGCATCTACTGCCCCGCACGTACCGACGATAGCGCCAACAAGATCGGCATCGACGCCGTCGACGCCGGCACCGACGAGCGACGCGCCCTCGCCGAGGTGGTCGCCGATGCCAACGGCGGCTCGGCCACGGTCGGGCAGTACCACTTTGACGACGCGGCCATGGCGTGGGCGCTCGACAAGGTGCTGACCGCACTCGACACCCCCACCGACGCAGTCATCATCGATGAGATCGGCCCCCTCGAGCTGTTTGAGAACGGCGGCTTTGCGCCCGCGCTCGACCGCCTGAGCACCGCCAAGGCCTCCAGCGGCCTGATCGTGGTGCGGGCTGAGCTGTTCGAGCGCCTGCAGGAAATGCTGATCGACCTGCAGCCCGTGACGCTCCACGTCACGCGCACCACGCGCGACCACCTCGCGGCGCGCGTCCTGGACGAGATCTGGGCCGCGGCCACCCAAGGTTGGCGAGACAGCTAACCCAGCAGCAGACCCACGCATCCCACCACCATCTGGAGGGGCAGCATGTCGAACGACAAGCTCAGGACCTCCACCAAGCTGCTGTATGGGCTTGGCGACGTCGGCAACGCGATCGTCAACTCGGCCGTACAGTTCTACCTGCTGATCTTTTACACCGACAGCGCGCTGGTGGGGCCCGCCCTCGCCGCGAACGCGCTGCTCCTCGGCAAGGCCTGGGATGCGGTCAACGACCCCCTGTTCGGTTGGGTGTCGGACCGCACCCGCTCGCGCTTTGGCAAGCGCCGGGTGTACATGCTGTTCGGCGCCCTGCCGCTGGCCGTGGCGATCGCGCTACTGTGGCGCGTGCCGCAGGCGCTGATGCTGTTCCGCGACGGCAAGACGACCGAGGTGCCTGTGGAGCGCGTGGAGTGGCACGACAGCTTTATCGACTGCACCCGCCACCTGATCGACGCGCTGCGCACGGGCACGCCGCCCGTGCTGGACGGCCCCACCGGCCGCGCCGTGCTGGCCTTCTCCCTGGCCGCGCAGCGCTCGGCGGCGGAGGGACGCGAGGTGCGCGTGGCGGAGATGGGGTAGGGCGAATACCCGACACAAAGGCACAAAGACGCGAAGGAGGATGGCCGCTGCGCAACGTGGACTGGACCGCCGGTTGCCAAACCGGCACCCGCGCGCAGACGCGAACCGCGTCCTTCGCATTGTCCGAGGCGGGTAGACGGGGGCGAGGTGCTGGCTTTCTTGCTTGCGGCGTAGCTTTGAGCGAGCGAAGGGAGAGATGAGGGCGTTGGGGTAAGGGCAATGAGCTAGCGAGCTAGGTGAAGTGGGCGAAACACGAAGCGCGGCAGCCCTGCGTGCATCATCCCCAGACGCATACCTCTCCAAACAGCAATGGTAACACCCAGTGGCTACACGTTGGCGTGGTGGCGTCCTGTGGTTCACTAATCAGGAGGTGACAATGTTTGGTAGCGGCGAGATGACCCATACGAAGAGCATCGAGTCGGGGTCACCGGCGATGGTGAACGTTGTAGAAACGCTGAAGCTGTTCAGTGACACGGTAGTCAAACTGTGTGCTACCTCTGGACTTGCTCGAGGTATGACTCCTTTCGGCAGGCCCTCGGACTTTGCGGTCGTTCTAGACACCCAGTTCCTGAACCTGGTAGTGGACACGGTCAAAGCTGGTGCCTTCCCAGAACACTGGTACATCGACCTTCGGCCAGAGAAGGAAGCCATTCCGCTCGACAGAATAGCCGACTTCTGGACTAGTGAGCACGGGTTCACCCAACCACTATGTCTCCGTTTCCCAGTATCCATTCTGGATGTGCCGGTACATGAGCGCGAACTGGCCCTAACCTCCTATGCGAGAGCCGCTTGTCGTCAACTCCTACGTGGCGCGGAAATGACCCAGTTGGGTGTTCCTGAGGCATTTGAGCATCTTGCCCGTTTCCTACCCGAATTCCTCAAAGATCACCCGAATATCGATAGGAACATTTTCCTGATGATGCGCTTCAATGAAAGCGAGCAGCACAGTAAAATACAGAACACAATAGCCTTAGAAGCGCGTAAATATGATTTATGCGTATTAAGAGCTGACGATAGGGATTATACCGGTGATCTCTGGGATAATGTCTGTCTATATGCTGTTGGCTGCCGCTATGGCATCGCCGTCTTCGAGGAGATCGACCAGAGAGACTTCAACCCTAATGTGGCCCTCGAGCTTGGTCTCATGATGGCAATGAACAAGAGAAGTCTGCTCCTGAAAGATAGCCGCATGCCAAAACTGCCAACGGATGTCGTTGGGAAACTCTACAAACCCTTCGACACGTACCATATCGAGGACTCCATCGCTGAATGCGTGCAATCGTGGGTTCGAGACATCGGCGCGAGCGCAGAGCAACGTGAGCAATCCGATGCATCGTAAGGTCTGTGTGCGTAGCTGAGGGACACGGGAGGCCTACCGCGCTCCTGACGTCGCCCCTGTAGAGACGTTGGAAGGGCCACGTGAGAGCCTGTACGTCAGTCGCTCGGCTGGCCCTTCCAACGTCTCTACTTTCTGCCTTCAGCGCGCGCAAAGTTGGCGCGGCTACCACTGCTCTGCTCTAGCGCGCCGAAAGGGAGACATGGCCCTGATCCATTCCCTGCACCTCGCCGTCGCCAGGGCGCTTGCCGCGGTCGCACCCGCCCGCGCCCTGTATCTAGACCCCGCCTGCGGCGGCCATCAGTTGCTGTCCCTCTTTGTGGGAGACCAGCCTTCCGTCGTCACGCGCATCTGCGAGGTCGACGCGCTGATCGTCGTCGAGGGGCAGGTCAGGGTCATCGTCGAGATCGAGGAATCGGGCTTTATCCCGACAAAGATCTGCGGTAAGCTCCTGACGTCGGCGTTGGCGACACACTTCATCCACGCGTCGCTGCCGGGCAAGGCCATCCCGCTGGGCAGTGACGTGCTGTTCATCCAGGTGTTGGATCGCATCAAGCTGGGGCCAGGCGCCGGCCACAAAGCCGAGCAGGCCGAGTTGATCGCGGAGCGTGTTCGTGAGGGGCTCCCGCTGGGCGTTCGCGGCATCGCCCACTACGAGATGTACTTGCCACGAGGTCCGGCGGATTGCGACGTCCTGACCAAGCTGCAGGATAGCGTCAGGCAGATCCTCACCGGATCCTAAGGTCGTCTGCGCGGCCTGCCCCGCTTGCCGGTTTGGCAACCGGCACTCCGCAGAACAGCCTCGCAGCGCCTTTGCACCGTCCGTTTCCTTCGTGCCTTTGCGCCTTTGTGTTGAAACGACCTGCTAACTAGGAGCCTCCCATGTCCAACCCATCACCGTTCGCCGCCCTCCCCAAGGTCGAGCTACACCTGCACCTGGAGGGCGCCATCCCCCTGCCCGCCCTGTGGGAGCTCGTCGGCAAGTACGGCGGCGCGCCCGACCTGCCCGACCTCGCCGCGCTCGAGCGCCACTTTGTCTACCGCGATTTCCCGCATTTCATCGACACCTGGGTCTGGAAGAACCAGTTCCTGCGTACGTACGACGATTTCACCTACATCGCCGAGCAGGTCGCGCGCCACCTGGCCGCGCAGAACATCCGCTACGTGGAGGCGTTTTTCTCGCCGGCCGATTTCGCGCGCCACGGCCTGCGCCCGCAGGGCCTGGCCGAGGCCATCCGCGCCGGGCTGCAGCGCGTCCCCGCCGTCGAGGTGGCGCTGGTGGGCGACTTTGTGCGCGACATGGGCCCCGAGCGCGCCGCGGTCACGCTGGAGGAGCTGCACGAGGCACGCGCGTACGGCATCATCGGCGTGGGCATCGGCGGCTCTGAGCAGGACTATCCCCCCAACCTCTTCACCGCGGTCTACGAGCGCGCCCGCGCGCTGGGCTTTCACACCAGCGCCCACGCCGGCGAGGCCGCAGGCGCGGCCAGCATCTGGGGCGCCCTGCGCAGCCTGCGCGTTGAACGCATCGGCCACGGCACCCGCGCCGAGGAGGATCCCGCCCTGCTCGACTATCTCGCCGAGCGCCAGGTCCCGCTGGAGATGTGCCCCATCTCGAACGTGCGCACCGGCGTTGTGCCCTCCGTGGCCGCGCATCCGCTGCGCCGTTATGTCGAGCACGGACTGCTCGTCACCGTCAGCAGCGACGACCCCGCCATGTTCGGCAACTCGTTGGCGCAGGAATACCAGGCGCTGGTGGACGAGCTGGGCCTGACCCGCGCCGACATCCGCACGCTGATCCTCAACGGCATCCACGCCTCCTGGCTGCCCGAGGCGCGCAAGGCGGAACTCGCCGACGCCTTCAGGCGTGACCCCGCCTGGCTTGCGGAGGCGTAGCGCCGCCCCCCGCCCAGCCGCCCGCCCTTGACGCGCCGCCAGTAGCGCGCTAGACTACTCCCCGAATGAGGGTTCCGCCGTC
>DIVQ01000179.1 GCA_002423325.1 Anaerolineales bacterium UBA6128
CGCCCACCGGCACCTGGATGGGCGCACCCGTGTCGCGCACGGCCAACCCGCGCTTCAGCCCCGACGTGCTCGCCATCGCGATGCAGCGGGCCGTGCGCGGGTCGGCGTGCTCCTGCACCTCGACCACGAGGTCGGGCTGATCCGCGCGCTCCACCAGCAGCGCGCTGCCAATATTCGGCAGGTCGCCCGCGGAAAAACGCGCGTCGACCACTACTCCCATCACACGGGCAACAGTTCCAGTTCTCACGGTGAGTTGCTCCAGACATACGGCGTGGGTGCCGGGCCGAGCCTTAGCACCCATGATCACTCTTGTATATACTACCCTACTTTTCACGAGACGACAAATAGCAAAACGGCAGGCGTTTCGCCTGCCGTTGTTATGTTTTGTCAGTTGAGTGCTGTTTATGTCATTGCGGCGCAGGTCAGTCGACCAAGTCTCGCGAAAACTGCCTTTGTTACTCGGGTTCAGCGCGGGGCCAGACGTGGCCGTCCCACCGCCGTAGCATCAACAAAGGTTTGCAGGTGCACCTGGTCGCCCCACTCCGAGTTGACCGGCGCAGTCTGATCACGGCGCTCCACCTGCACGCGCACGTCTTGCGCGCCGGCGCGCTCAGCGCCCTCAAGCGCCAGCGCACGCACGCGCTCGGCCGCGTACCGGGAAGCCTCGTCCAGGTCCTTGTAGCCGCGCACTTCATCGGGCAAATGCAACCGGTAGCCCGCATCGCTGGCCAGCGGGAGCACAAAGGCGTGGACCCGGCAGACCACGCTGCCTGCCACTGCGCCATAGGCGTTGGCAACGCCGGTGCGCTCCGGGATCTGCAGGCGGTTGTGCAGCAATTCGGCCACCCGCGGGAAATAGGTGTGCACCGGCGCGCCCACGGCCACCAGATCAGGCTTGACGACGAACGCGCACTGCAGGCTGTCCTGCGGCGACGGCCGCAACGCCAGCGACAGCACGTCGCGGTCCACGCCATGATGCCCATTGTGGCGGTCATCGTTCCAGAGCTTGTGGACCACTTCCTCGGCGATGCGCTCTGATGTGTAGTCGATGATGCGGCGCCCGAGCGCATCCGGCTGCATCCCCATACGGCGCGCGAACAGTCGCACGCCAAGCTCTGCCGCCTCGACGTCCCACTCGCGAAAGGCCCCGCTGGCGTGCGCCGCGTCGGTTGGCGTGAGCCCAGCCCGCATGACCACGCCCAGGCGCTCCAAACGCTCAAGGTAGCGCATGTACAGGAAGGGGTGCTCCATCATCCGCAGCACCTCGTCGAGCGCCACCGGCCCAGACTGCAGCGCCTGCATCACGGCGGCGTGAAACGGTGGCCGCTCCTCAGACGTCCAGCGGGCATCGCCATCGGCCGAGCGCAACAGCAGGAACTCGCCGTCCGAGCTTGCCGGCTTGGCGCGTTCGGCCTGGCGGCGCAGACCGTCCAACACGGCGGGGTGCTGCGAGGCGGTCAGACACAGCGGGACCACGCGCGTGGGGCCCACCTGCAGTGTCTGCTCCGAGTCCAGCCAGACGCGGCTGTCGCCGCCCAGGCCGGCAGTGTGCGCCTCGATAGCCTCGATCATGGTGTGCCAGCGCCCCACAAGCGCCCCCTGCGGGCTCAGACGCGGGTGTCCGTCCTGGATCACGGCGATATCAGTGGTGGTGCCGCCCATGTCGACGACGACCATCTCGTGCAGGTTACCGGCGAGGTACTGCGCCCCCACCACGCTGGCCGCCGGGCCCGACAGGATCGTCTCAACCGGCCGATCCTTGGCCACCGAGGCTTCCATCAGCGAGCCATCACCTTTGACGACCATCAGTGGGGCGCAGATCCCCATCTGCGTCATGGTGCGTTCCACCGCCGCGATCAGGTCGGCAAGCAACGGGATCAGCGTGGCGTTGAGGTTGGCCGTCATCGCGCGCCGGATTGCGTCGAGCTGGTGCGTGAGCTCATGCCCGCAGGTCACGGGCAGCCCGGTCATCTCGGTCACCATCGCTTTGGCCGCCAGCTCGTGTTCGGGGTTGCGCGTGCCGAAATACCCCGAGATCGCATAGGCCGCCACATGGGGCGCATGCTCGAGGATCGCCGCCCGCAAGGCGTACAAGTCGAGCGGCTCAACCTCGACGCCCTCGGCGTCGTGCCCGCCCGCGACAAACGCATAGCGCGCCTGCGGAAGGTCGAACTCGGGCCGCTGCAACGCCTCCTCGTCGGGGATCGCCTGGCGATAGCCGATCAGCAGCGCGCAGATGGGCGCGCCGCGCCCCTCGGAAATGGCGTTGGTGGCGAGCGTCGTCGACACCGACACCAGCCGCACATCCTCAACACGCAGCCCTCGCGCCTCGGGCGAGGTCAGCACACGCCCGATGGCGGCGCTGATGCCCTTTTCCAGGCGTTCGTGCGTGGTCAGTGCTTTGGCGCCCGCAACGATATGACCCGACTCGTGATCGACCAGCACCGCGTCGGTATAGGTGCCCCCCGTATCAATGCCCAAAACGATCGACATCGCAACCCCTCTCGCATACAAACTGCAGGGGCATCCCGGCAGATGCCCCTGCGCACATTCGCAGCTCGCGCACCGTCGTCAGGAGGCGGGCGTCTCGGCCTTGTGCTCGCGAAAGTAGCACATATAGTTCATCGCGAACTCGTCGTGGCCCAGGAGCAGGTCCGAGATCAAGATGATCTTTTGCGACGAATCTGGGTTGACGATCGGGGCGTTCACGCCCGCAGCAATGCCCATCGCCAGAAACGCCTCGTTGATGGCCTCGCGATCGGGCAGGCCAAACGAGATGTTGCTCGCGCCCAGGGTCATGTTGACCCCCAGCTCCTGGCGCACGCGGCGGATCGACTCGAGCGTGACCACGGCGGCCGTGCTGTCTGAGCAGACGCTCAGCGCCAGACAGTCGATCACGATGTCGGCGCGCGGAATGCCCAACGCCTCGGCGCGCTCAATGATCTTGCGCGCTGCCGCCACACGCCCATCCACCCCCGACGGGATGCCGTCATCGTCCATCGCCAGGCCAATCACCGCCGCCCCATACTCTTTGACCAGCGGCAGGATGGCGCTCAACTTGGCCTCTTCGCCGTTGACCGAGTTGATCAGCGCCTTGCCCGGGTAGACCTCCAGAGCTGCACGCAAGGCATCCGGGTTGGCAGAGTCGAGGCACAGCGGCACATCAGTGACCTCCATCACGGCCTTGACCGCCATGGGCAGCACCTCAACCTCATTGACGCCCGCGGCGCCCACGTTTACGTCGAGCACAGTCGCGCCGTTGCGCAATTGCGACTCGGCCAGCTTGCGCACGCGATCCATGTCGCGCTTGACGAGCGAAGCGGCGAGCAGCTTTTTGCCGGTCGGGTTGATCCGCTCCCCGATGATGACCGTGGGGTTCTCCGGACTGATGATGACCTCGCGCGTTTTGCTGCGGATGATCGTTTCCATCTGACGCTGTCCTCCCATGACTGTTGTGCGCCCCTCGCGCGGGGCGCGGAATGCACATCACGGCCGGTTATCTCGGCCGGCCCCAGAAGCACGCTCTCGGTCAGGGCTTGTCCAGCAGCCCGGCGTCCTTGAGGAACGTGCGCGCCACGCGCGCCATGTCCTTACGATCCACGGTCACCTGGCGGTAGAGGTCCGTCATGTTCTGTTGCGTCAGCGCGGCGGCCAGGTCGGCCAGCGCTGCCTGCAGCTCGGGATGCGCTTCGAGCACCGGCGCACGCACTGCCACGGCGAGGTTGGAGGCGTGGAAAAAGGTGCGGTCGTCCTCCAATGCACGCAGCGGCCCCGGCGACGTCACATCCTCCAGCGAGGAGGCCAGAGCGCAATCACAGCGCCCCTCTGCCAGCGCACGGTAGCCGTCCGTTGGCGACAGGAACTGCACCAGGCTCTCGTCAAACGACAGGTTGTAGGCCCGCACCAGCCCCTTCACTCCCTGTAGCGCACCATACAGCTCTTCAGGCGTGCACAGGCGCGTGCGGGCGTTGACCGTGCGGGTGTATTCGCCCAGGTCACTCAGCGTGAGCAACTTGTTCGCGGTCGCCAGGTCGAGCCGCACATACATCGTCAGCGTACTGTGATAGTCGGCTTGCGCCACCCAGACGATGCCATTCTCACTATCTTCGGCGGTCAGACGCTGCCAGAGCAGCGCGGGGTCGGTCAGCGGCTGGTCGTGCGCCAGATGGCTCAGCCAGGTCTCGCCGGTGAATTCCCAGGCGACATCAATCGCGCCCGCCGCCAGGTCGGCGCGCACGGTCGCGGGATCTCCGCCGCCGGTGCGGTCCACAACCTGGTAACCGCGCGCTTCAAGCAACTGGACGGCCAGTTGGCCCGCCAGTTTGTGCTCCGTCGAGTCGGCGCCACCCACGACGATGGTCGCGCCCTGCTGGTCGGGCCCACACGCCGCCACACCCAGCACGACAGCCAGCAGCAGCCCACAGACGAGAACGCGTCCGAACCTCATTCTGTTGCCTCCGATGTCTGTGAGCGGGTGGCCCAACGCCCCGCCGCTGCTTGCCAACAATCCTGCAACGCAATCTCTCCGCTCGTCAGGTCACGCAGCACCTGGCCCGTGCGCTCGATCGCATCATACGGAACCGCCAAGTCCAGACCGACGCGCTCCGCAAAGCGTTCGGCCTCGACGCGCACGCCCAGAGAAGGCAGCGCGTGCCGCACGGCGCCATACGCGGCATAGTCGAACCCTATGGACGCGAGGCGATGCCAGACGCGCTCCTCGATGGGTGTCTCGGCGAGCGCCAGACGAGCCGCCCTGCCATAGGCGCGTACCAGTCCGCCGGTGCCCAGTTTGATGCCGCCATAGTAGCGCGTGCCCACCACCACGATGTGCGCCAGCGCGCTGCCATCCAGCACAGCCAGCATGGGGCCCCCGGCGGTGCCGCCTGGCTCGCCATCGTCCGACGAGCCAATGGCCCCCTGCGGGCCGGGCTCCAGCCGGTAGACCCAGGCATGGTGGCTCGCATCGGGCATCTCGGCGCGCACTGCTGCCACAAAGGTCTGCGCCTCTGCCGCATCCGCGGCAGGCCCAACGCTGCCAATGAACCTCGAGCGCTTTTCCTCAAACTCGGCCCTGCCAGTGCCAGCCGGCGTTCGATAGCACAGGACCCGCGGCGCGTCCTCATCCACGGGATGCCTCTCTCTTTCCGTCCATGGATTCTAGAGCGTTACGTGGGCTTGTCAACTCACCTCTTGCGGAGGGTGTTGAGAAACCCGGCACA
>DIVQ01000201.1 GCA_002423325.1 Anaerolineales bacterium UBA6128
GCGACGAGTCGGTGCCCACATACGAAGAGCAGGTGTCGACCCTCCAGGCGGGGCCGCTCGTCCGGCAGCCACTACACACCCGCCCCGAGGCCGACTATCAGCAGTTGATCGACGAACTCTACTGATTCACGCGGCGCAGCGCGACGACCCGGAATCTGGGCCCTCGCCCGCCGACACACGGAGCCCTTTATGCAAGTGACCGTCTATACAACCCGAACTTGACCCTACTGCACCACTGTGAAAGAGTTTCTTTCACGTCGTTCTGTACCGTTCATTGAAAAGGACGTCTCCCGCGACCAGGCAGCCGCCGCTGAGATGGTACGCGTCTCGGGGCAGCGCGGCGTGCCGGTCACGGTGATCGATGGCCGCGTGGTCGTCGGCTATGATGAACCGACGCTGACCCAGTTGTTGGCCGGCGCGCAGCGCGTGCGGCTGGGCGCCGCAGTAGCCGACGCCGCCGACATGGCCGCACAGGGGCGCTGTCGCGTGGCGCAGGGCGCCTACGTCGGACGCGTCTCAGCCGGTAGTGCGGCCCAACGCGCCGGGCTGGCGGCGGGCGACGTCATCGTCTCGCTGGCCGGCCGCGCCGTCGACAGCGCGTTGGCTTTGGAGACGCTGGTCGCGCGCCTCAAGCCGGGGCAGAGCGTGCCCATCAGCTATGTGCGAGGCAGCGAGCAACGCGAGGCCACGCTGGCGCTATAGCAGTGATTTCGCGGCAGGCTGCCAGCCGATGCCGCCCATATCCATATCAGGAGGTCCCCATGGTCAACACAAGCGCGCTCGCAGCCTTGAGCCAGGCACTCAAGCTGGAACGGGAGGGCCGCGCCTTTTACCTGAAAGCGGCAGACGAAGCCCTGGACGAAAAGGGACAGGCCATGTTCCTTTCCCTCGCCGACGACGAACGCCTGCACGCCGAGATGATCGAGCGACAACTGCACGCGTTGGAGGGCCAGGGCGAGTATGTACTGTTGCCCGACCTGAAGACGCCGCGCATTGACCTCAACGCGCGCCTGTTCCCGCCCGAGCGCGACAAGATCGCCGCCAAGGTGGGCGCGGACCCCAACGAGCTCGATGCACTTCACGTGGCGCTCGAGAACGAGATCAAGAGCTATGACCTGTATCGCGTCGCCGCCAACAAGGTCGAGGATGCTGCCGGCCAGGAGATGTACGCCTGGTTGGCCGCGGCTGAGCTCACGCACTATAACCTGTTGATGGCCAACTATGAGGCGCTCGTGGACCACGGCGGCTGGGCCTAGCCCCTCGATGTCCGCGACAGGACCAGGAGGTCGCGTCGCGCCGCCGTTGGCACGACGCTCGCAACACAATATCGTTTGAGGATGGGAGAACATGGACCAGGAAAAAGCACTTGCAGTGCTCAAGCAGGGGATGAACACCGAGTTCTGGGGCATGCGCTTTTACAAGCGCGCCGTCGCCCGGACCAAGTCGGAGGACGGCAAGCGCGTCTTCAAGTCGCTGGTCGAAGAGGAGAGCCAGCACCTGGACGTGCTCCGCGGGCAGTACGCCGCCATCTCGGGCCAGACCAAGTGGGTCAGCCTCGAAGAGGCGCGTGCACTGGCCGATTCGGTGGACACCAAGGACATCTTTCCGCAGGCCGACCAGGCCAAGACGATGATCCCGGCCTCCGCTACCGACGAAGAGGCGCTCAAACTGGCGCTGGACTTTGAGCAGCGCGGCTATGACATGTACGATCGCGATGCCAAGGAGGCCACCAGCCCCGAGGAGAAGGCGCTCTGGGAGTTCCTGGCCAAGGCGGAGAACGCGCACTTTACCTATCTGCAAAAGACGCTCGACTTTTTGAGCACCAATGGCACCTGGTACTATGACGACCGGGAGTTGCCCATTTTCTACAACTAGGACCGCAGCAGGCTCGCGGGGCGCGCCGACGCCCCCGCCGCCTGAACGTTCAGCGTGCTGTCGGCTACCACAACGCCGCCCCGAGGTCGTGGCGACTGCCACCGTCTCGCGGGCGGTTTTGTATGCGCGATTTGCGGCTCGCGGCCATCCGTGGCACTATGAACGGGCACGTCAGCGCACTCGACCCGAAAGGATGCATCTGTGCTCGGAACCTTGCTCAATATCGTCACTGTCCTTTTGGGCGGCGGGATCGGTGCACTGCTCGGCAGCCGTCTGCCTGAGCGCGTCCGCGAAACCGTGCTGAACGGACTGGGCCTCGTCACGCTGGTGGTCGGCGTGCAGCTCACCTTTGAGACGCACAACATCCTGATCGTGATGGGCAGCGTGCTCATCGGCGGGATACTGGGCGAGTGGTGGCGCATCGACGCAGGCCTGGAGCGCGTCAGTGAGTGGCTGCGCCAACGCGTAGCGGCCAGGATGGGCGATCGGCCGATGGGCCGCTTCACCGAGGGCTTTATCACCGCCAGCTTGGTCTTTTGTATCGGACCGATGACCATCCTGGGCTCGATCCAGGACGGACTGACGGGCGACATCACCCTGCTGGCGATCAAGTCGTTGCTGGATGGCTTTGCGGCGCTGGCCTTTGCCTCGTCGTTGGGGATCGGCGTGCTCTTTTCGGCGCTCACCATTCTAATCTACCAGGGCGGCCTGTCGTTGCTGGCCGGCCTCGCACAGAGCGTGCTCACCGACCCGATGATCGCCGAGATGTCGGCCACCGGCGGCGTGCTGATCCTGGCCATCGGGCTCATGCTGCTCGACATCAAGCGCATTCGCGTGGCCAACCTGCTGCCCGCGCTGGTGATCGCGCCCGCCGTCGTGGCGCTGTTGACCGCTTTGGGCGTGTCACTGGGCTGACGCACCGCGCTCGGACCGAGACCGCTCTGTCCATTGACGCCGCCCCTTGTGGGCGCACACGTGGTGCAGTGGCAGCCGGGGCGCCTCGCGCAACGCCCCTGTGAATCAGCGCCGCCAAGGAGGATCGCCATGACTGAGCCGCTCTATCACGAAACGCACCGGCCCCAGTTCCACTTTACGCCACGGCGCAACTGGACCAACGATCCCAACGGCCTGGTCTACTATCAGGGCGAATGGCACCTCTTCTTCCAGCACAACCCCACCGGCATCAAGTGGGGCAATATGACCTGGGGGCACGCGATCAGCACCGATCTGTTGCACTGGACGCAGTTGCCCAATGCCCTCGAGCCAGACAGGCTGGGGACCATCTATTCCGGCTCGGCAGTGGTGGACTGGAACAACCCCTCCAGCCTGCAGACCGGCACCGAGCCGCCGCTGGTAGCCATCTACACATCAGCAGGCTCGCATGCCCAGCCGCCCAAGCCTTACACGCAGAGTATCGCCTGCAGCAACGACCGCGGCCGCAGCTGGATCAAATACGCGGGCAATCCGGTGCTCGACCACATCGCCGGCGCCAACCGCGACCCCAAGGTCATCTGGCACGCGCCCAGCGCCCAGTGGATCATGGCGCTGTACCTTGACGGCAACGACTATGCGCTCTTCGGCTCTCCGAACCTGCGCGCCTGGACGAGCCTGTGCGACGTAGCCCTGCCCGGCGTCAGCGAGTGCCCCGACTTTTTTCCCCTGGCCGTAGATGGCGACGCCGCCAACGTGCGCTGGGTCTTTTGGGGCGCCGCAGGCTGCTATCGCCTGGGCACCTTTGACGGCCGCACCTTTACCCCCGAGACGGGAGTGCTGCGCGCCGAATGGGGCGCCAATGGCTATGCCGCCCAGACGTGGAGCGACGTGCCGGAGGCCGACGGGCGCCGGATCCAGATCTCATGGATGGCCGGCGGCAAGTACCCCGCCATGCCCTTTAACCAGCAGTTCAGTTTCCCCGTCGAGCTCACGTTGCGCAACACCCCTGACAGCATCCGCCTCTATCGCCAACCGGTGCGCGAACTGGAGACGCTGCGCGCCCGCACGCTGCGCTGGGAGCAGAGGGTCGTCGAGCCGGGCGCCAACTTGATCCCCGAGACCGAGGGCGAGTTGTTCGAGGTGCACGCCGAGGTGGCGCTCGGCGACGCGCAGGCGTTTGGCGTGCTGGTGCGCGGGCACGACCTGTGCTACGACGCGGTCAAGCAGGAGATCAGCGCGCTGGGCAAAGCCGCGCCGCTCGCGCCGCACGATGGCGTGATTCGGTTGCAGTTACTGGTCGACCGCACGTCGCTTGAGGTCTTTGCGCAGGACGGTCTCGTCACGATGTCATCCTGCTTTTTGCCCGAGGCCGCCGACTCGAACCTGGAATTCTACGCCAAAGGGGGCGCGGTCACACTGCGCTCGCTGGAGGTCTACGAACTCCGCTCGGTCTGGCCGCCGGCATGATAGTAAGCTAACGCAGTCTGGCCCCTTGGGGGCGGCCGTAAAGCAGCGTCTGCCTGACGCCTTGGCGTCTTTGCGTTGATCTTGCGTCTGCACGAGGAGAACACTATGGCCACGTTCGATGGCGTCACAGTCGGGTTTGTGGGCGGCGGGATCATGGCCGAGGCCGTGATCAAGGGGCTGCTGCGTCAGGGGCTGGTGCCGCCCGAGCGCATCATCGCCAGCGACCCGCAGGAAGCCCGCCGCGCGCACCTCGCGCAGCTCGGCATCCGCACCACGGCCTCCAACGCCGAGAGCGTCAGCGCCAGCAGCGTGCTGGTACTGGCGGTCAAGCCACAGGTACTGCGCGGTGTAATGACCGAGCTGGGCGGCCGCCTGCCCGCCGGCTGCCTGGTACTCAGCATCGTGGCGGGCGCGCAGATCCGCACAATTTACAAGTTGTTGGGCGCCGAGGCCGTGGTCCGCATCATGCCCAACACCCCTGCGCAGGTGGGCGAGGGTATGTCGGTGTGGACCGCCACGCCCGCGGTGACGCCCGCGCAGCGCGAACAGGCGCGCGCCATCATCGCCGCGCTGGGCGCCGAGATCTACGTTGACGGCGAACACTACCTTGACATGGCCACCTCCCTCAGCGGTTCGGGCCCGGCCTATCTGTTCCTGATCATAGAGGCTTTGATCGACGCGGGCGTGCAGATCGGCTTTGCGCGACCGGTGGCCGAGCAACTCGTCCTGCAGACGGTGCGCGGATCGGTCGACTTTGCGCAGCAGAGCGGCCTGCACCCGGCTGCGTTGCGCAACATGGTCACCTCGCCCGGTGGCACGACGGCGGCCGCGCTGCACGTCCTGGAGAAGGGCGGGCTGCGCGCCCTGCTGACCGATGCCGTGCTCGCCTGCTACGAGCGCAGCAAATACCTGGGGAGTCTGAGCGAGGAATGAACGTGGTATACACGATCGTCGCGTTTGTAGCGCGCCTGTTCACGACCGCACTGATCGTGCGGGCGCTGCTGTCCTGGATCCCCCTCGACCGCAACAGCCCGGCAATCGACGCCTTTGTGCGCGGCCTGTACGCGGTGACCGAGCCCGTGCTCGGCCCGATCCGCCGCGCCATCCCTGCCTTCGCGGGCCTGGACCTCTCGCCGCTGATCGCCATCCTGTTGGTCCAGGCGCTGCTCAGCATCCTCGCCCGCCTGATCTAGAAACCAACCACGGAAGGTACGGATAGCACGGAAAGGGCACGCCGGACTGCCGCTTCCACGGGAGCGGCGTCGTGTGGTGCGGTGGGGGGCCGTCACTCCCGCGAAGGCGGGAGTCCAGGCGAGGTCTGGTCAACGGCGTGTCGTTCCGGCTTCCGTGCTTTCCGTGGCTTCCGTGGTTCTGTCCTACGGCCCCCAGTTGGGTGACTGCTCCAGCGCGTCGCTCGCGGTGAGGTTGACGCGCTCGCCGGTCTCCAGGTTGAGCGTATAGATGTCCCAGCCACCGGCGCGGTTAGAGTGGTAGGCAATGCGCCCGCCCCAGGGCGACCAACTGGCCGCGTGGTCGTCGGCATAGCTGTCGCGCCCCAGATTGCGCGCGTTAGAGCCATCAGCGTCGGCCGCCCAAATCTCCATATTCGCGTCCCGATAGCTTTCCCACACCAACGTCTTGCCGTCCGGCGACCAGGCTGGCGATTGGTCTGTCGCTCCGTCGTGCGTGAGGCGCAGCGCGCGCCCGCCATCCACCGGCAGCGCATAGATCTCGAGGTTGCCATCGCGGTTCGACACGCACGCCAGCGTGCGACCATCAGGGGACCAGGCCGGCGAGTACTCTGCCGAAGCCTGGTTTGTCAGCCGCCGCGTGTTCGTGCCGTCGGCGTTCATGATATAGATCTCCCAGTCGCCATCTCGGAACGAGGCAAAGGCGATCTCCTGCCCTCCGGGAGACCAGCACGGCGTCCAGTCGTCGGCCGCATTGCGGGTCAGGTTGACCTGGTTGCTGCCGTCCGCGTTCATCACATAGATCTCGCGATTGCCGTCGCGGTCCGACACAAACGCGATCGTGCGCCCATCGGGCGACCAGACCGGCAGCGTGTTGTTGTGAGCGCCGCTCGTCAGCGGGGTCGGATCGGAGCCGTCGCTGCGCATGCGGTAGACATCCCAGGCGTCGTCCTCAGTCTCACGGAACATGTAGGCGATGTTGCCCGGCGCCACCCCCGACTCGGGCGTGGGCAGCACCCGCGTGGGCGCCGGTCCCACCGGGCCCGCGCTGCCCTCCGCTGTGGGCGTCTGACTGCCCACCACCACCAATTCCCGGTCGCGCGCACGCCACACCCAGGCAATGCCCACTACCAGCGCCGCGGCTGCCAGCCAGATCAGCAGACTGGCCCAGTCGACACGACGATCGCGAAGACCGCCCCGCGGTTCCTCGCGCAGCTGCCGGTAGCGACGCGAGTGACGCACAGTATCCAGCAGCGTGTGGCTGCGCCCAATCCAGATGCGCAGCAACTCGCTGCTCATGCGGTAGACCTTGCCACCCAGCTCATCGACGAGGCCCTGATGCGCCAGCGTGTCCAGCGCAGCCTGGATGTCGGGCAGCTCCATCGGCACGCGTAGCCCGCCGAGGTGCGCGCTGATGTCCTGCGCCGAAGCGACGCCGTGCCGACCCATCATCTCGGCAAAGGCGCACAGCACCGCGCGCTCGCGCACCTCGCAGCCATTCCAGGTCTGCTCAAAGCGCGCCGCGCCGCGCCCAACCGCCTCATCGACGGCGTTACGCACCTCCGGCAGGCCCACCCAGCCCTGCGTGGCCCGCTCCTCGAACAGGATGTGGCCGAACAGTTGCACAAAGTAAGGCTCTCCACCGCACAGTTGGTGGATCAGCCGTACAGCCTCATAGTCGTAGGCCATCGTGCCACGCGAGGCCACCGTCAGCAGCCGATCGCTCTCGTCCTCAGTCAGGGCGCCCAGGCGCAACACGGGCACGCGCGGCAGCACCGCGTCCAGTCGCTCAGGCAGGCCACGAACCGTCAACACCAGCGCCAGCCCCGTACGCTGTGCGAGCGCCTCGGACAGGGCCCGCAGGGCCTGCGACCAGCGCGTGTCGCCCTCCAGAGTCACCGCCGGCAGCGCGTCCAGACACACCACGCGCGTCTGCGAGCCCGCTTCAGGCGCCAGTTGGTCGAGCGCGCGCGCCAACGCAGCCGCGCCGCCCTCGCCCAGTTCCACGCGATCCACTGCCGCAACCTCCAGCGCCTGCGCCAGCGCTTGCAGCAGCGTGTGAAGCGGCTCCTCCGCAGACGCAGATACCGGTGGCAGAGGCCATACCAGAGCCTGATAGTTGCTGGGCAACTGCACACCCAACTGATTGAGGAACGAGGTTGCGCCAATGCCAGGCCGGCCGCAGACGAGCACAAGCCGCCGCCCGGCATCGAGCCAGGACGCGACCTGTTTGAACGCTGCCTCGCGGCCGGTATAGAGGTCCTGGTCCGTCAGTGGGCGGTCCAGGATGTAGGGGTTTCTCAACGCTGTGGATCTCCAAACCTGCACGCGGCGGCCGCGCGCTCTCGTCAGCTCTTGTATAGAATGCGGCCGCAGCCTTCACAGGTGACAACGCCGCCTTCGGTCTCGACGCTGTGCGCCTTGTGCCAGGGCAGGGTCACGTGGCACATCTGGCAGACGCCATCCTTGAGCGGCGCCAGCGCCTGCCCGCCCTTCTTGGCGCGCAGTTCATCGTACAATCCCAACTCTGGGGCTGCCAGGTTGCCGCGAAGCGTTTCGCGCTCCGCGCGCAGCGCCTGCAAGCGGCTGCGCAACTCGGCGTACTGCGCCATCAGCGCCTCGCGCTCCTGTGCGAACGTCGCCTCAAAGGCCTGCAGATCGCGGCCTTCGCGCGCCACGGTCGCGTCGAGCTCCTCGACACGCGCCATTCCCGCCAGCACCTGATCCTCGAGCACACTGATGCGTCGCTTGAGGTGCTCGCTGTTCTGACGCATGGCCTCCAACTCGCGAGGCGCCATCGTGCCGCCCTCGTACAGCGCCTTGTCGACCGCCTTGGCCTTGGTGCTCAGCGACCCGAGCTCCAGTTCGGCATCGCGCAAGGCCGCGCGCTCGTGCAACAACTGCGCAGTATTGCGCTCGTGTGCAGCCCGGCGCTCCTCCAGCTCGCTCTGGTCGGCCAGCCTGGCCTTGATCTGTTGGTAGCGATGCCCCTTTTCAGTCCACTCCTGATCGACTGCCTGCAGGCGGCAGAGGGTCTGTATGCTGCTCATGGCGACAACCTCCCCGTGAAGCGGCGTGGTGACAGCGTGGACGCGTGGCTCGCGCCATCGCCAGCCGTGCGGCGAGTCCCTGGTTGCGGCGAGTATAGCACAGCCACAGGGGCATCGCAAAGGAGTTGACCGGCGGGGCGACTGTGTTATGCTAGCCCCCAGTCTGTGCCAGAAGCGCCCTCAAGGGCGCCAGGAGGAACGCATATGCCCGCGGAGATCATCGGTCGCAGCAAATGGCAGCTTGACACGCCCGTCCTCTGCCTCGACGCGGGGAAGTTGGAGCGCAATATCGCCCGCATGGCCGAGTATACCAGCAGCCGCGGCATCGCCCTGCGACC
>DIVQ01000120.1 GCA_002423325.1 Anaerolineales bacterium UBA6128
TGTCGGCGCGTGGGATTGTACTCGCGGCGTCCGTCGATGGCCCAGACGCCACGAAACGCGATGGCATCCTCGGGGCAGACCTCGGCGCAATCCATGCACAGCACGCACTCGCCGCTGTCACTGGCAAAGTCGGCGCGCGGGTTGATGGTGCCCATGCGGCAGTCGCGCGCGCAGGCGCCGCAATGGACGCAGTCGTTCGTCACTATGCGCTTGAGCCACGAGACGCGCGCCACCAGGCTGAACAGCCCGCCCAATGGGCAAAGGTAGCGGCACCAGGCGCGCCGCGCGCTGAGGTTCAGCGCCAGGATGCCGCCCAGCAGCAGCGCCAGCAGCCAGCCGGCATAATAGGGCTGACTAAAGTGTAACAGCGTGCCGCGCAGGGCGCTGTCAATGGCGTCAAGAGGGTTTTGCAGGAACCCGATCGGGTAAAGCGCTATCTCGGCGCGCGAGACCAGCCAGTTCAACGCGGGCACCACGAGCGTGGCCACGCCGCGTACGAACAGCGTCAGCGGGTCGAGGATCATCAATGTGAGGTTGCCCCACAGCGCGGCGAACAGCAATGTGAACAGCAGTACGTACTTGGCTGCGCGCCAGCGTTCGGGCCAGTCTCTGCGGTTCTTGCGCGGCGAGGTCCAGTCGATCAGCGTACCCAGCGGGCAGAACCAGCCGCACCAATAGCGGCCCAGCAGCAGCGTGGTTGCCAGCACCACCAGCCCGGGGACGAAGCGCGCCAACCAGGAGCGCGAGGCCAGCATGGCGGTGAGCGCAGCCAGCGGGTCCAGCCGCAGGAGCAGGTCGGCGGGCAGCAGGGGCAGGGCGTCGTGCCCGGTGATCAGCAGACCTCCGGTAAAGAGGACAAAGGCCAGCGCCTGTACCAAGGCGCGGGCGCGACGCCAGTTGCGAGCCTTCATACGCTCTCCAGAGGGAACCACGCCCTAGTAGGCGTGGCGGTCGCCGCGCAGGCCATTCCAAATGGTGCGCACGATGATCTTGAGATCCAGGTACAGCGACCAGTTCTCGATATAGTAGAGGTCGTACTTGGTGCGCTCGACGATCGAGGTGTCGCCGCGCAAGCCGTTGACCTGCGCCCAGCCGGTCATGCCGGCCTTTTCCTTATGGCGCTCCATATAGCGCGGCACCACCTGCTTGAACTGCTCCACGTAGATCGGACGCTCGGGGCGCGGGCCCACCAGACTCATCTCACCCACCAGCACGTTGATCAACTGGGGCACCTCGTCGATGGAGAGCCGGCGCATGATCGCGCCCAGGCGTGTGCGACGCGGGTCATCCGCGGTGGTCCAGCCAGCGCCCTGTTTTTCGGCGTCGGCGCGCATCGAGCGGAACTTGATCATACTGAACGGCTTGCCGTCGAGGCCGACGCGCTCCTGAGCGTAGAATACTGGCCCCTTGGACTCGAGCTTGATCAGCAGCGCGATCAGCATCATGAAGGGCGACAGCAGCAACAGCCCAAAAGCGCTGACCACCAGGTCCATCATGCGCTTGACGGTGAGCTTCCAACCGCGCAGCGCCACATCGCGTACCGTGAGCAGGGGCAGGCCGTCGAGGTTGTCGATGGTGAGGTCTGCGGCGATGATCTGGAACATGTCGGGAAAGATGCGGACAATGGCGCGCTCGGCCTCGCAGGCCAGGATGATGTCCAGCAGTTCGTCGTGCGAGGCGCTGGGCAGCGCGATGACCACTTCCTGCGGCCGGTGCTCCTGCAGGATGCGGGCCAACTCGGCCTGCGTGCCCAGCACCGGCACACCGGCCACCTCGGTCAGGTCCTCGGCCACGAAACCGATCACGCGGTAGCCCAGCGTGGGCGACTGCAGCGTCTTTTGGTGTACGACCCGCGCGATGTCGCCCGCCCCCACGATCAGCAGTCGATCAGGATGGCGGGCGTGCAACCAGCTCTCGAGTCGGCCCACCAGCGCGCGCCCGAGGCCTACGCAGATGAAAGTGAGCGCCCAGCTGTAGATGATCAGGCCGCGGGTCAGGTCGCCCTCGGTGCGGTAGGCGAAATAGTTGAGCGCCGTGGCGGTGACCATCGCGATTGAGACCGCCGAGAGCAGCCTGTAGGCCAGGTCGATGCGCGATGAGGCGCGGCGCACGTGGTACAGGCGGTAGAAAAAGAGGGTGGCCACCACGCAGGCGATGTGGATCAGCATCTGCGGGACGAAACGGTAGAACGGCCCCAGCGTGAGCGGGGTCGGCAGAGGGATTGCGCCGCGCAGGCGGTACGCCAGGTAAAAGGCGCCGGCCGTCGCCGCCACGTCTACGGCGGCGGTCAGCAGCACGAGCAGGACTCTGAGGCGACGCGACATCATTCGCTCCTATGCGGACGCAACGCGCTTGTGCTCGGGAGGGCGCAGGCGGTCGGCGAGCAGCGCGATCGCCTTGAGCAGCCCGATGCCGGCATCAATGGCGATGTTGAGCAGGCAACAGGTCTGCTTGCGATAGTGCTTGTTGTGAAAGATGCGCATGGCATCGTAAAAGGCGGCGATGGCGCGGCGGCTGGCGCGGCGGCTGGCCGCGCCCTTGACGTGCAGCACGGTCACAGCCGGATAGTAAACCGTGCGCCAGCCCTGCTGCTTGATGCGGTAGCACAGGTCGAGGTCCTCGCCATACATGAAAAAGGCTTCGTCGAGCAGGCCGGCCTGCTCCAGGGCCTGTGCGCGCATCAGCATGAACGCGCCCACCACAGCGTCCACGTCGGCCTGGGTGTGCTCGTCGAGATAGGTCATGTTGTAGCGCGCGAAACGCGGGCTGTTGGGGAACAGGCGCGCCAGCCCGCTCAGGCGGTAGAACGAGACGGCCGGCGTGGGAAAAGAGCGCCGGCAGGCCTTGTCCAGGCTGCCGTCGGGCCGCACCAGGCGGGGACCAAGCGTGCCCACATCGGGCGTGGCATCCATGAAGGCCACCACCTGCGTGAGCGCGTCCGGCGGCAGCACCGTATCCGGATTGAGCAGCAGGGCGTAGCGCGGCAGTGCCTCGACGGGTTGGCCGCTGGCGTAGCCGACCGCGCGCAGCCCGATGTTGTTGGCGTAGGCATAGCCGCCGTTGACCGGATTCGCGATGACGCGCCGCACCCAGGGATGCTTCTCGCGCACCATCTCGGCGCTGCCGTCCGACGAGGCGTTGTCGACGACGACGACCTCGCACGCCAGGGCGCCCATGCCGCGCTGCAGCGAGTCGAGGCAGCGGCGCAGGTCGTCGCGCGTGTTATAGTTGACGATCACGATGGCCAGATCGCGCATCCGGGGTCCTTTGTGCCCGCACTATGGGCTGATTCTAGCACAGCCGTGGCGGATCGGCAACGCTGTGACACAGAGACGCGCTCGGCACAGGGACGGTTCCAGTGCCCGCTGCTTACGCCGCTACCACTGGCGCTTGGGCCAAGGTCCCCGCGGCGCGTGGCGCCAGCGCCAGAGTGTGCCCACGGGGTAGCCCAGCATCTTGGCCAGGTCGCCGGTGATGCGGACGATGGGCGCCCACGCCAGAGCCGCGACCTGCTGCGCACGGGGCCTGCCGCGCAACGCGGGAAGCAACCGGCGCACCGGCCCCGCCGAGAGCGCGGCCAGGCCCAGCGCCACGGCCAGCCACCAGAGGGGATCAGCCACGAGGGCCAGCACAAGCGCGGCCAGCCAGAACGCATAGGTGGCATAGCGCAGCAGATGGCGGTAGCGCCAGAAATCGGCCTTGCCGTCGCCGCGTGCGTAGCGATAGTACTGCTTGGCAAAGGCCCGCAGGCTGCGCCGCGGCCGAAAGTGCACCAGCGCGCGTGGCTCAAAGGCAAAGCGGTAGCCGGCGTCGCGCAGCGCGAAATCGAACAGCAGGTCCTCGCAGTAATCCAGCCACTCGGGATAGCCGCCCAGCGCCTCCCAGGCGACGCGCCGAAAGGCCAGCGAGCGCGACGAGGGGTGAAACGTGGCGGGATCGATCTCGTCGAGACGTGGAAGCGTGATGGCGCCCAGCGCCAGCTCAAAGGTGGAGCGCGGATCGGCCTGGAAAAAGCCCGCCACCACGTCGGGCGGATCCTGCCCCTCGAAGGGCGCTACCAGCCGTTCCAGCCAGTCGGGCTCCAGGCGCACGCCCGCATCGGCGACGGCGATGATCGGGCCGCGGGCGGCGGCGATGGCGGCGTTGCGCCCCTGCGAGATGTTGGCGCCCGGCTGCGAGAGGGCCGTCAGCGGCAGGGCGCCGTGCTGGGACGCGTTCGCAAGTCGCTCCCAGGTGCCGTCGCTGGAGCCGCCGTCGACGATGATGACCTCGTCGGGCGGGCGCGTCTGCGCGGCCAGGCCGCTGAGCAGCGCGTCCAACGAGTCGGCTTCGTTCAGCACGGTGGCGATCACGGACACGGCTGGCGACATCAGTATCATCCCATCCCGTTCGTGGCGGCGCGGCGAACGCGCCTCTGGGCTGAATCGGACACAACCTATCTCATATGTTTGACAGCGAGCGTGCCGGTGTCTATACTGGGCTGCGATAGGGACACGCTCAGTCAAACGGAGTCACGATGACGGTCAGAACAATCATCACCGCGGAGAATCCACTGCTCCGCGAAAAATCGAAAAAGGTCACCCAGTTCGGCGCCGGCCTGCAGACGCTGGTGCAGGACCTGTGGGACACGCTGTACGCGGCCGGCGGCCTGGGACTGGCAGCACCACAGATCGGCGTGCTGCAGCGCGTCTGGGTGATCGAGATGCCGGCCGAGCAGGACGAGGACGGCAACGAGATCGAACCGCTGCGCCGCTATGTTATCGTCAATCCCGAGATCGTCAAGCGACGCGGCGAAGAGGAAGTGACCGAGGGCTGCCTCTCGGTGCCCGGCTACCGCGGATTAGTCAAGCGCGCCACCGATGTACTCATCAAGGGCCAGGATCTACACGGCAAGCCGGTGCGCTACCGCGGCCAGGACCTGTTGGCACAAGCCTTCCAGCACGAGACCGACCACCTCAACGGCGTGCTGTACCTGGACCTGCTGGTCAGCCCGGACAAGCTCTGGGCCGTGCAGCCCGGCGACGCAGAGGCCGACGAGCCGGCGGAGTAACCGTCGGTTGCGCGCCTACAGGTACTCCAGCAACTGCTCGGGCCGCTCCAGGATCAGTTGGGCGCCAGCGCGTTCGAGCTCACGGCGGTCGCCAAAGCCGCACAGCACCCCCACTGCGTAAGCGCCGGCGCGGCGCGCCGCGCGCACGTCCATCACCGTATCTCCCACCATCACGCAGCGTTCCGGCGCCACGCCCAACGCCCGCGCCGCCTTCAAGATCGGCTCCGGATGTGGCTTCATCCGCCAGCAATCCTGCCGCGTGACCACCACCGGAAAGTACCGCTCAAAACCCCAGTGTGCGGTAAACGCCAGGGCCTCGCGCCGCGCGCGAGTCGTGACCACCGCCAGCTTGAAGCGCCCTGCCAGCGCCTCCAGCAGCCGCTCGCTGCCCTGTACCAGCTCGGAGGCGTCGCGCGTGGCCAGCCCCTTGGAACGCCGGATGCGGTCAGCCAGGCCCGACACCAGGTTGCTGAGCCCCAGGCGCTCCACGATCGCGACGGCATAGTTAGAGGGCACCTCGATCGACATGACGAGCCAGCGCGCCGCCGCGTCGGTGTCCCAACGGGGGAACCGCCGGTGCAGCGGCGCGAGCAGGTCAGCAACCTGGGCGGCCCAGCGGTTGTCTGTCTCGATCAGCGTGCCGTCCAGATCGAGCAGCACCGCCTCCACCTGCGCGGGCAGGGACTCATGGGTCATGGGATTCGACTCCTTGCGTGTGCGGGACCGCACGGCAACCCCGCGGCTACTTGAACCGACGCGCCAGCTCGGCCTCGACATCGGCCCAGGACAGCTCCTGCGACGCCAACATCACCAGCAGATGGTAGACGAGGTCTGCGCTCTCGTACAGCACGCGCTCGCGTCCCTGCAAAGCCCCCGCCACCACCACTTCCGTGGCCTCCTCGCCCACCTTTTTCAGGATCTCGACCTGGCCGGCGGCCAGCAGGCGGCAGGTGTAGGAGGTCTCGACGGGGTGCGCCTGGCGATCGCGGATCACCGATTCCAAGTGTGCGATGACGTCACTCACGGCCTGTTCCTTTCTCGCGACTTGGCTCCCCTTGAGCAGAGCCCTCCACGGCGCGGTAAAAGCACGACGTCGCGCCGGTGTGGCAGGCCGGGCCGGCGGGGTGCACGCGCACCAACAGTGCGTCGCCGTCGCAATCTACGCGGATCTCGCGGACGTACTGGATATTGCCCGAGGTGGCGCCCTTGTGCCACAGCGCGCTGCGTTTGCGACTCCAGAACCAGACCTCGCCCTGCTCCAGGGTGAGGCGCAGCGACTCGCGACTCATATAGGCCAGCGTCAGCACGGCGCCGGTGTCGGCGTCCTGCACGATGGCGGGGATCAGACCGCGCGCATCCCACAGCAGGGCGTCGGGTGTCAAAAGCTCCAAAGCAGGTTCAGTCATGCGTTCCCTTTCGGGCCGCCGTCGGCGGCGAGTTGTTGGGTAGCGGGCTGAAACCGAGTTTCTCCAAGCAACTCGGTTTCTGAACCTGCTAGCGGCGCACCGGCAATCCTTTTTCGGCGAGATAGTCCTTGACCTGCGTTACGCTCAGTTCGCGAAAGTGGAACAGCGACGCCGCCAGCACGGCGCTGGCCTTGCCGGTGGTGAGCGCCTCGTAAAAGTGCTCCAGCTTGCCCGCCCCGCCCGAGGCGATCACAGGGATCGACACGGCGTCAGCGACGGCCGCGGTGACCTCCAGATCATAGCCATGCTTGGTGCCGTCGCGATCCATGCTGGTGAGCAGGATCTCG
>DIVQ01000225.1 GCA_002423325.1 Anaerolineales bacterium UBA6128
GCACCCTCACCCGAGTGCAGCTCTCTGATTCGCGGGAACAGCAGGAGGGCGAACCCGAACACCTGACGCTGGCTTACGCCGTCGATGGGATCGAGGGGGGCGACGGGACCGTGCCGCTGTATGCAACACGCGCCAGCAACATAACCTCCTATTATGTCAATGAGACGCACGACCTCTTGCCCGGCAACAGCAAGGTCATCGACGCAACGCTCGCGATCGCGCAGGGCGAGACGCCCAAATTGCCCACTGATCCGCCGCCCGCCGAGCGAAGCGAACTGCCGCTGACGCCCGTTTCCATCGCCCAGCAGGTGGCCCAACTCCGCAAGCGCATCGAGACTGGGTCGGCGAATCGCGACGACCTGACCAAGCTGTTCTTCCTGAAACACTGATCGACGACGCCCCGGCTCTGATATCCCAGTTGACGGAGCCGGGCCTTTGTGCAAGAATAGCGTCATCTCCACACGTAAAGCCGGAGGCCGCTGCTAGATGCCCCTGTCACGACGTCAACTGCTCCGAGCTGGCCTGGCGCTGCCCGCCGGCCTTGCAGCACCCTGGATGCGCAGCGGATGGCGCCTGGCCGCGCAATCCGTCACACCGCAAGCAGACCTGACCCAGCTCGACGGCGAGGACGTCGTCTTTGCCCACATCTCAGACGCCCATATGCGCCCCGACGACCCTTTCGGCGTTCTGCACCTGAAAAAGGTCCTTGAGCGCGTGAGAGCGTGTAACCCTGCCTTTCTGCTCGAAACCGGCGACCTGACCCAGGACAACACCGGCGCCTCACTGGAAAGCTACCTGCAGGCCTACGATCAGCAAGGCGGTTTTTCGCGCTACCCTGACTATGGCCCGGGCATTCCACTCATACCGGTTGCCGGCAACCACGAGTTCTGCGGTGTGATCGACGAGCAGAACGGCGTCATCGTGGGGTCCCCCTTCCCCGAGTACATGGGGCCGCCGCCGCCCTACCCGCAGATGCCCATCGCCCCGACCAAGCACAGCTTTTGCGTGGGCAACTATCGCTTTGTGGGCACCAGCAGCAACCCTGATTGGCTTGAGACGTGGCCACACCTGTGGCTTGAGCGCGAACTGGAGCTCTCGTGCGCCGATGGTCGGTCCGCCGTGCTTTTTCACCACCACAATCCGCATGGCTGGATGAGACCCGACGCGGGCGAGTTGGAGATCTCGGTCGAAGGCTCGGCCAAGATCGATGCACTGGCGCAGCGCTCCCCGGTGCTGGCCTACCTGTGCGGGCACTGCCACTATGAGCGCTTTGAGGCCATGCCGCCCGGCTATGTCGCTCATTCGGTCGCTCGCGCGGTTCTGCGCGACGGCGCGGGAACTGCGACGGGCCCCGGTCCCTTCAGCCTCTACGCCCTGGCCGACGGCCACATCAACCTGAATGTCGCGCCCGGCCCCGATGTGTTTGTGGTCACGACCCGTCCCGGGCAGTTCATCGAGACCGACGTCGGTGGAACCCTCAAGCGGCTGGACTATACGCGGACTTTGGCGGCTCCGACCTCCGTGCGCGCCTACGCCAGAGCCAGAGGCGGCAGCATCGCGCAAGTCAACTACCGACTGGATGGCGGGCCCACCGTCGGCATGCAGCGCATCGGCAGCACCTCCTATTGGGAGGCTCCGCTCGACGCCACGCCCCTGTCAGGCAGCCATAGCATCACCGTGACCGCCAAGGCTGCGATCGAAACACCAGCCGGCACCTGGAGGCCCGAATCATCACACGAGATCACCTGCGCCTTTGCCGCAAGCGTGCCTGTGCGCGCCGCCCCGGCCTGCGGATCGCGCCGACTCGTGCTGCCGCTTGCGCCAGGCTGGAACCTCGTTTCGGTGCCCTTTGTGCCGCTGCACAACACGCTGCCCGCAGCGCTCTCCTCGATCGAGGGGAGCTACAGCGCGGTCCTGGCGTACGACGTCGCCACTGAGACTTGGCTGCGCTACTCGCCGAATGGGCCGGCGATGCTTAACAACCTGACCAGCATCACGCCCCGGCGCGGGTACTGGATACTGATGACGCGTGAGGCCAGCCTGTACCTTTCGGGCGAACCGCTCACACCGTCCAGCATCGCGCTCAAAGCAGGCTGGAACCTGGTCGGCTATCCCGGCCAGAACCCACTGCCCGCTACAGAGGCCCTGGCCAGCATCGCCGGCAAGTACGATTGCGTCTATGCGTACGAGAACAGCGCGGACCCGCAATGGCGAACCTACATCGTCGACAGCGTAGCGAACAGCCTCGACCACATGGTTCCAGGCGTCGGCTATTGGATCCTTGCGACCACGGATTGTACCTGGGTTGTACCCTGAAGGGAGGACTCGATGAAACACGCAAGCATGAAGCGGGCACTCGTCGCTTTGCTGGTGACAGTGCTGGTCACAATCAGCCTGTCAGGCTGCTATCTGGTGCCCATCTCGCAGGAAATACGCGATCTCTTGACGGCGCCTGACAGCCCGACGGCCGTCGCGACCCCGGTCACCAGGGACCAGCAGCCGCCAGCCACCCGCGTGCCCGATCCGCCCGCTGCCTCGACGGCCGTCGAAGCGCTACAGCCGGACGGGCGCTACTCCCTGGTCGACCTCTACGAACGTGTGAACCCGTCGGTGGTCAACATCGCGGTGGCTGTGCGCGTTGCCATCCCAGACACGGGCATTCTGCCCTTTGGCACGCCCGATTCCGAAGGCTTTCTGCAACAGGGCGAGGGCTCCGGTTTTGTCTACGATTTGCAGGGCCACATCGTAACCAACTATCACGTCGTGCGCGGCGCCGAGCGCATCACGGTGACCTTTGCCGACGATCTGGTGGTGAAAGCCGAGCTGATCGGCGGCGACCCCGACAGTGACCTTGCGGTCATACGTGTCGATGTCGACCGTGAGCAGTTGCAGCCACTGCCCCTTGGCAACTCGGATCTGGTGCGGGTCGGCGAAGAGGTCGTGGCGATCGGCAACCCCTTCGGGTTGTCCGGCACGATGACGCGCGGCATCATCAGCGCGGTGAGCCGCACGATGCCCGCCGGTGGCGGCGAGACCAGCAGCTACTCCATCCCCGACGTGATCCAGACCGACGCTGCCATCAACCCGGGCAACTCGGGCGGGCCGCTGCTCAATCTGTACGGCCAAGTCATTGGTGTGAACACCGCCATCGAGTCTGCCGTTCAGAGCAATGCCGGCGTCGGTTTTTGCGTGCCATCCAACATCGTCCACAAGGTCGTGCCCGGCCTCATCGAGAAGGGCTACTACGAGCACCCGCGCCTGGGCATCAGCGGCTGGACGATCACCTCCGCCTGGGCCGAGGCGGCGGGCATCGATGCCGGGCAGCGCGGCGTCTTGGTGGTCGAGGTGACGGCCGGATCGCCGGCCGTGGATGCAGGCCTGCGAGGCTGCGATCGCACTATCCTCGTGGACGGTCAGAGCTACCCGGTGGGTGGCGACGTGATCGTCAGCATCGACGGCGAAATGGTGCGCAAGTTCGAGGACCTGATCAGCCACCTGGCGCGCTACACCGTAGTGGGCCAGCGCGTCACCCTGGAAGTGCTGCGTGATGGACGCATCGTGGAGGTCGAACTCAAACTGGACGCACGTCCCAGGACGTCACCCGCTGTGAGCTGACCGACGCGCTGACCGGCGGCACTGTACAACAGACGGTTTGCCAGCGGACCTGCTCACAGGCGCGGCACCACCCCGCCCCCGCGCAGGTCTCGCGCGGGCGGTACGGAGGTCAAGGCCATGCGCTGCACGCGCCGCGAACTGCTCAAAAGCGGGCTGGTTCTGCCGGCGGGCCTGCTGCCGCCCGCTTGGGGTCAGCCCGCTGACCCGCGTGCGGCACGCGCGGCTGAGCAACTCGCCGCGCTGAACGGCGAAGACGTCATCCTCGCGCATATCTCTGACGCGCACATCCTCGCCGGGCACACCACCGCCGTCAATGCCCTGAAGGCCCAACTGCAGCGCGTCAAAGCCATCCGTCCGACGCTGCTGATTGACACCGGCGACATCACTGAAGACAGCAGTGACGCCTCATATCAGCTCTACTTGCAGGCCTATGCCGACACAGGCGGTTTTGCCGCGCCCCCCGACTATGGCGCCGGCATCCCCGTCTATGTTGTAGCCGGCAACCACGACTACTGCGGTCTGCCCGGCTACGGCTACCAGGAGAACCTGGGGACCATCAGCTACAAGCACAGCCTCGCGGTCGGCAACTATCGCCTCGTGGGCACCAGCGGCAACGCCGACTGGGCCCCTGACACCTGGCCCTCGCTCTTCTTGAACGGCCAGATGGCCCAATCCTGTTCCGACGGCAAGCCGATCGTCTTCTTTCACCATTTCTGCCCGCATGGGTGGGTGCTGCTTCCGGAGAGCAGGCTACAGCTCACACCCGGCGGTTGGGCAACCATCGATGCGTTGGCTCAAAAGTGGCCCGTCCTGGCCTATATCTGCGGACACTGTCACTATGACCGCGTCGAGATCGAGCCGCCGGGCTATTTCGTGCACTCGGTCGCATCTGCGACCAGCGGGGGCCTGACCCTGTACGCGCTCGCCGAGCGCCACATCAATAGCAACGCATCGCTCGGCGAGCACACGTATGTCATCATCACGCGCCCCGCCCAGTTCGTGGAGGGACTGGACCATGACGGCGCGCCCGCCAGCCTCAACCACACCCAAACGCTCGCGCAGGAGACGTTGGTGCGCGCTTACGCACGCGTGGACCAGGGCGAGATCGCCCGCGTAAGCTACAGGCTCGACGATGGCGCGACGGTTCTCATGCAACGCCTCGACGAAAGCGCGTATTGGCAGGCGCCACTGGACGCCCGCAAGCTGCGCGGAGCACACACTCTGACCGTGACCGCGACACCAACGACGGGCGCGAGCGCCCAGGCCTGCCACCAGATCACCTGCTGGTTCGCCGAGCACGTGCCACCGCGCGTCGCGCCAGCCTGCGCATCGCAGAGTCACACGCTCAGCCTGCAAGCGGGCTGGAATCTGATCTCGGTGCCGTTTGTGCCACTCGCGCCCTCCCCACCTGACGCTCTCGCGCCGATCGCCGGGCGGTACACCGAGGTCATCGGCTACGAGGGCGAGCCGGCGCCGGCCAGTTGGCAGGTCTACAGCCCGGCGCTTCCCAGTTATGTCAATACCTTGGCCACGCTCACCCCACAGCGCGGCTACTGGCTGCGCATGACGGCGCCGGCCGAACTGACACTGCTCGGAAACCCGCTCACCCCTGCCAGCATCGCGCTGCAGCCCGGCTGGAACCTGGTGGGCTATCCCTTGCTCACCACGCTTCCCATCGCGACGGCGCTGGCCAGCATCGCGGGTCAGTTCGATGCCGTCTATGCCTACGACGCTACTGGGCCGCTGGATCCCTGGAGCGTCCACGCCCCCGACGCATCGCCACCCCTGACAGAGATCTCCGAGTTACGTCCGGGGGCCGGCTACTGGATTCGCGCACGCTCCGCCTGCACCTGGGTCTTGCCGCAGTAAAAGCGGGGCCGGCG
>DIVQ01000047.1 GCA_002423325.1 Anaerolineales bacterium UBA6128
GCAGGGCGCGCTGGAGCTGTTGAGCGAGCCCGCCGTGGCGCTGCAGGGCGGCGCGCAGCCGCGTGAGTCGACGCTGCAGGCCGCGCGGCAGCTGGCGGAAGCCCTGGCGCGTCAGGATCACGCGCTGGTGGGGGGCGGGGAGCCCGGCGTCGATCGAACTGCCCTGGAGAGCGCAACAGCCGCCGGCGGCGCCACGCTGGTGGTGTTGGGGCAGGGTCTGGACGCGGCCAGGGTCGAGCGGCCTGCGGCAAGCGCTCGCGAATTGGCGCTGAGCCCGTACCTGCCCGGCCAGGCGCGCACCGAGACGACGGCACAGGCGCGCCTGCCGCTGGTGACGGCGCTGTGTGAGGCGCTGGTGCTGTTCGAGCCTGACGGCATCCCACGAGACTGGCCAGGTTATGCGACGGCCCACGCCCAGGGTCTGCCCACGCTGCTCCATGGTGCATCAGGTTCGATGGGTGATGCCTGGCACGCTGCCGGCGCCATTGCTTTTGGTGACACTGCAGAGGCTTGCCGAACACTTGCCGATGCGCTCGGCACAGGCGCGCCGCCTGCGCTCAACCATACGCTTCACGAGTCTGAGGCCGACACGGCTCTGTACGAATCGCCACGCTATGCCGATGCTGACGCTGCGATTGATGCGCTGCGCCGCGCAGGAGCCGTGCCGCCGGCCCTGGCGCGTCGCATGCGCGACACGCACTGGTGCGAGGACGAAGACACAGCGCGCGGCACAAACACCAGACCGGGAGGAGACACGTCGTGAACCCCAGAGAGCGGTATCTGCAAGCATTGCTGTTCGGCAAGCCCGACCGCGTGCCGCTCACGCCAGGCGGTCCGCGCGAGTCCACCTTGGAGGTCTGGCACCGGCAGGGGTTGCCGCAGGAGGTGCATTACCTCGATGCTCTGGCGGAGCTCCTGCGCGTGCCACGGGAGGCCTTCAGCCACACCGAGGGCGGCGGCATGCTCTCGCGTATGATCCCGATGTTCGAGGAGGAAGTGCTCGAGCACCGCGACGGGCATTACATTGTGCGCGACTGGATGGGCGCCATCACAGAGATCTCGGACGAGTTCGACTATACCTACATCCGCTCGGCCAAGGACTTTGTGACGCGCAAATGGCACAGCTTTGTCGTGCAGGGGCCGGAGGACTGGGAAAAGGTCTCGTGGCGCTACGACGCCAAGGACCCGTCGCGCTACCCCGACGCCGAGCGCATTGCGCAGTTGCGGGCTTCAGACAAGGCCATCAACGTCGGGTTTAACGGCCCATTCTGGCAGATGCGCGAATGGGTGGGCATGGAGGGGCTGTGTCTGATGATGGCCGAGCAGCCCGAGTTCGTGGAGCAGATGGCCCAGTTCTGGCTCGACTATATGGTCGAGCTGCTTGAGAACTCCCTGCGCCTGATACGGATCGACGCGGTACATATCTCAGAGGACATGGCCTACAAGTCGCACAGCATGATCTCGCCGGCGATGGTGCGGCGCTTCCTGCAGCCCTGCTACCTCGCGTGGAAAGAGCTGCTGCACGCTTACGATGTGCCCATCTTTGACATGGACTCGGACGGCGAAGTGAGCGTGCTGATCCCGATCTGGATCGAGTCGGGCATCAACGTATGCGACCCGATGGAAGTGGCGGCTGGCAACGACATCGTGGACTTTCGCAAACGCTTTGGCAAGCAGATGGCCTACACGGGAGGCATCGACAAACGCGCGATCGCGGCCGGCGGCGAGGTCATGCGAGACGAGGTGCTGCGGGTAGTGCCCCCGTTGTTCGTCGAGGGGGGCTTCATCCCGGGCTGCGACCACGGCGTGCCGTCGGACATCTCGTGGCCGAACTATGTTGAGTACGCCCGCCTGCTTGCGCAACTGACGGGCTGGCTCTAGGCGGCTCGCTTCGCTCAACGCGCGATGACGAACCACCAGCATCCCTCGGGCTGACCACGCGGGATGCTGGTGACTAGGATTCTGCGCGCGCGATGCGTTCCAGTTCGTCTCGATCGACGATCATGAGCTCGCCGCGATCCCGGCGCAGCACGCCCTCCTCGATCAGAGCGCGCAGCTCACGCCCCACGACGTCGCGCACCGAGCCGATGCTGGCCGCAATCGACTCCTGGGTCCAGCGCGTGGCCGGGCCAGTATCATCGGTGTGTTCAAGGATGAAACGGGCCAGCCGGGCCGCCACAGGGTGCAGCGCAAGCTCGCGGACCATGATCGTCATGGCGCGCAGGTCCTCGGCAAGCTGTTGCAGGGTGGCGTGGCAGATCTGGGCGTTGTCACCCAGTAGACCACGCCAGTGCTCGCCGGGTATGACCGACATCAACGCGTCCGTCACCGCCTCGACGGTTGCCACGAGCGCATGGCCCTTGATGGCGCTGGTCAGGTTTATGCAGTCTCCGGGCCCGACATAGTTGAGCACAAAGATGCGCCCTTCCGCCGAGATCTGCACGAGGCGCGTCAACCCCTGCTCGACAAAGTAGAGCGCCGATGGCGTGTCTCCCTCCATCAGGATGGTTTGGCCGCGCTCGAAACGCTCGTGGTGCGCGTAGCGCAAGACCTGGTCGGCCGTCTTCGGGTCCAGGTCCTGCAAGAGTCGTGGCAGGGGGGGAGGCGCGTCATTCATGGTCCGCGTGGTTATGTGACGCGTGGTGATGATGAGCGTCTGATTCGGTCGTTGTGAAGGTGGCGCCCGCGTCGCGCATGCGCATACCGACGGCGATGCCCTCGTGAAGGATCTTGTGGATCGGGCAGAGTTCGGCGGCACGCAATAGACGCTTGCGTTCGCCCGCCGACAGGTCGCCCTTGACGATGATCTCTTGCGAGATGGCCTCGTCAAACGGCGTTTCGTCCTCACAGTTGGCGCAGTCATCCTGGTACTGCCGGTCGTAGGTCAGCCGCAGCTCGACCTGGTCCAGCGCGATCTCGTGTGCTTCGGCATAGGTGTGCATCACAATCGCGGTGCACGATCCCAGGCTCGCGAGCATCATCCCGTAAGGCGTCAATTGGTGCAGCAGCCGGACTGGCTGAGGGGTCGCCTCATCCCCATCTTCGGTATCAGCGTACCAAAAGTGCGTTTCGTAAGCGCTGTTCTGTTGCAGAACGACGATCTCAGCCACGGCTCGCCTCCGTCTCCGCGTTTGCCAACCGCTGTGCGCATGTCTATATTAGCACGGTAACTGCTTTCATGCACACCAGCCGTATGCCGAATGGCAAGATGGCTACGGCCGGCCCGGAACGCATCCACAGGCAAGGCGCGAACGCCTCGTGTAAGGAGCAGCAGATGCAACCGATCGACTCAGTGCCACGCTACACCCTGACCTCCGAGGTGCGAGCGCTGATGCAGCGTCACGCCGACTGGTGGGCGCACCGCGGCGCCCTGAAGGTGGTCAACGATTCGGGGCCGCTTGCCAGCCTCTGGCTGCCGTTGGCCGATGGCACTCTGGCCAGCGATGATCTCGACCTGGCGCCTGACATGCTCGACCTCGACCGCATGACCGGTCCCGCGCTGGAGCCAGGGCCGCTGGAGACACACGACGACGTGCTGGCCTACCGCATGCCCTACGGGACGGTGCCCTGGCTGGAAGCGATCATGGGTTGCCCGATCCGCGCCACGTTTCAGAGCGGGTCGATGCGCAGCGGGCATATCGTGCACACCTGGGATGACTGGAAGCGTGCCGCGCGCTGGATGGGG
>DIVQ01000024.1 GCA_002423325.1 Anaerolineales bacterium UBA6128
GGCTCGTCCAGGATGTAGAGCACGCCCATCAGCTGCGACCCGATCTGGGTGGCAAGGCGAATGCGCTGCGCCTCGCCGCCCGAGAGCGTCACCGCGCCGCGATCGAGCGTCAGATAGTGCAGTCCGACATCTTCCAGAAAGTGCAGCCGCGCCAGCAGCTCTTTGACGATCTGGGCCGCGATCAGGCGCTCGCGCTCGCCCCAGGCATCCTGCAGGTGCTCGATGAACCTCATCGCACGGCCGATCGGCAGGCAGGAAAGCTCATAGATCGACAGCCCCCCCACGGTCACCGCCAGACTCTCCGGCTTGAGCCGCTTGCCCTCGCACACCGGGCAGGTGTTGGCGGTCATGTACTGCTCGATCATCTGCCGGATATAGTCCGACGTGGTCTGCTTGTAGCGCCGCTCCAGGTTGGGGATGATGCCTTCATAAGTCGTCTCGTAGGTGCGAGCGTGACCGTGCTGGTTCGTGTGGTTGACTTTGACCGTCTGCTCGCCGCTGCCGTAGAGGACGATGCGCCGCGTCTCCTCGGGCAGATCCTTCCACGGCGTCTTGAGCGCAAAGTGGTAGCGCTGCGCCACCGCCTCCAGCAGATGCACAAAGTAGCTGTCGCCCTGCGTAGCCTTTTCCCAGGGCTCCAGCGCGCCCTGCGCGAGCGACAGGCCCGGATCGGGCACAATCTTGTCGGGATCCAGTTCCAGCTTGAAGCCCAGCCCGGTGCAGGCCGGGCAGGCGCCGTGCGGGCTGTTGAACGAAAAGTTGCGCGGCTCGATCTCGGAAAGGCTGATGCCACAGGCCGGGCAGGCGTACCTCTCCGAGAACATGCGGTCCTCGCCGGACGCGCCGCTGGCGTCGACCTGGCTGACAACGATCACGCCGTCGCCCAGCTTGAGCGCCGTTTCAACCGAGTCGCTCAGCCGCCCGCGGTCGGCATCCATCTTGACCGGGTCGTCCGAGTGCTGCACCACCAGACGATCGACGACCGCTTCGAGGGTGTGGTTCTTGTAGCGATCCAACCGGATCTCGTCGTCGACGCCGTGCACCTGGCCGTCGATGCGCACGCGCACGTAACCGGCCTTGCGCAGATCATCGATCACCTTGCGGTGCTCGCCCTTGCGGTCGCGCACCAACGGCGCCAACAGCAAAAGCCGGCTGCCGTCGGGCATCTCCAGAATGGCGTCGGCCATCTGCTGCACGGTCTGCCGGCTGATCTCGCGACCGCACAGATGGCAGTGCGGAATGCCGACCCGCGCATACAGCAGGCGCATATAGTCATAGATTTCGGTCACCGTGCCCACGGTCGAACGCGGGTTGCGGCTGGCGCTTTTCTGATCGATGCTGATGGCCGGAGACAGCCCGTCAATATGGTCGACGTCGGGCTTGTCCATCTGGCCCAGGAACTGACGCGCATACGCCGAGAGCGACTCGACATAGCGCCGCTGACCCTCAGCATAGATGGTGTCGAACGCCAACGACGACTTGCCCGAACCCGACAGGCCAGTGATCACCACCAGCTTGTCGCGCGGGATGTCGATATCGATGTTCTTCAGGTTGTGCTCGCGCGCGCCACGAATCGAGATCTTGTCCTGAGACATGCGTCACCCTTGGAGAGGATTACAGGCATACAGCTCTGTATTATACACCAGATGCGCGGGAAGCGGTTGGAGGGCCAAACGAGGTTTCGTTCCAGACAACAAGCGCGCCTCAGCAGGCCGCCTGGCCCTGTCAGAGCCGGGAGGTGGCCACTGAGGCGATCGCGTGCTGAGCGAGGGGTCAGGGCGCCTGCCGCAGACTGAGGGATAGACGATGCCGATCGGGCTCGACGCTCAAGATCAGTACATCCACCTCCTGGCCCGGGCTCACCACGTTGGCGGGATCACCGAAATCGCCGTCGGCCAGCTCTGACAGATGCACGAGCCCTTCGACGCCGGGCTCAAGCTCGACAAAGGCGCCAAACTTGGCCACGTGCGCGACCTTGCCGCGCACCAACTGCCCCGGCTGATACTTGGTCACCGCCGCCACCCACGGGTCCGGCTGCAGGCGCTTGATGCTCAGACCGATGCGCTGCGTGTCGGGGTCGACGTGCAATACCTGCACCTGCACCTGCTGACCGACCGAAGCCACGGTGTTGGGATGGTCGACGCGCGTCCAGGACAACTCTGACACGTGCACCAGCCCATCCATCCCGCCCAGGTCCACGAACACGCCAAAGTCGCGAATGCTGCTGACGATGCCAGTGCGGATGTCGCCCGGCTTGAGCTCGGCGAGCAACTGGTCACGCTGCTGCCCGCGTGAGGATTGCGAGGCTGCCCGTGCAGATACGATCAGGCGACGGCGACGGCGATTCACCTCGATCACCCTGAGCGTCATCTCCTCGCCCACCAGGGCCGCGAGCGCATCTTCGTCGCTCCCGGGTTGTGCGTTTGCGTCTGAGCGCGTGCGGGGAATGCGTGGCGCTTGAGAGGCGGGGACGAAAGCCTGCAGCCGGCCAAACGAACAGAGCAGGCCGCCGCGGTTGTAGCCGGTGATCGTCGACTGGAACAGCTCGCCGCTCGCCAGCATGGCCTCGGCGGTCAGCCAGTCCTCATACTCGCGCGCCCGCCGGATCGAGACGATCAGGCCGTTCTCGGGATCATCGAGGCGGAGTACATAGACGTTGATCTTGTCGCCCACCTTGATGGCAGCGATACGAGCGGGGTCTACCTGTTCAAGCTCGTATCTGGGCACCACCGCATCACGCTTGGCGCCTACGTCCATGATGATCTCGTTGGCGGTCTTGATCAGTACGGTGCCCTCGCGGATGTCGCCACGCGACGGCTCGCGAACCGCGGCGTCCCTGTTCCACTCCTCCCAGATGACGCCGAAATCCTCTTCGGTGCCTGCCTCATTGCTGCCCTGCTGCATTGACGGCCTCACTTTGGCGGTGCGTTGACGTATTGTTCGGCTGGACCTACCTCGCGTCGACTAACCGGCGTCGTCACGCGCGCAATGATCAGCGCTCAAGGGCGTGTGACAGGCCGGCCATTCCCCTTATGTATACTTGCAGATAGTATACTCGCAAGAAGCGCAATTGTCAACCGTTTTTTTGCGATCCACCGCAAGACAATACGCAACACGTTGACAGCGGCAGCCCCCGCGCTATCATCCATGCGGATGTCACCACCAGGAGGCGACATGGCCGCAAGCGCGCCGAGCCTCCGCGACCTGAAGGTGCACGTGTCGGGCTTGACGCCGCTGTACGTCGCGCTGAGCGACGTGGCGCCGGCGGACATCCTGGCAAGCAGCGAGCACTGAGTGGCAAAAGCCCGTAGCCAGACTATCTTGGCGCTTTCAGCGCATCGGCTTGACGAGGCGCGCCGACGCTGTAGGATAGCAGCGAAGTAACGGGCTCTGAGGCTACCCGCGCTGTGAGCGGCGCTTACTTGCGCTAGCCCCTTGGCGCGGCCTGATTCGTGAGCATTAACGCGGACGTCAGCCAGTTCGACGCAGGTGCCAGCCATCGATTCTGAGGTGAAGCTGGTATTACCTGGCTGGACCCAGCCGCAGTCTGGATTGGCCTACTGGTTTCCGCCCATCTGGAGACCGTGGCCTGCTCGATCACCAACTGGCCGTCCGTGCACCTGCCGACAGGGTAAGTGGGCGATGGTAAAGGAGGACCACATGGCTCGGCGCAAGATGATCCGTTTCACTGTGCTCGGTTGGGTACTCTTGCTTACCTTTGCTGCCGCTACACTGAACGGCTGCAGCAGCAGTGGTGGCAATCCACAGGCATCCCGCACTCCGGTTCGCACAGCCACGCCAAAGCCTCTAAGCTCAGTCACCTACGACGAGATTCTAAGCCATCGACAAAACGATACCGAGGCACAGTGGGCAGAGTACCAGAAGGGGTTGATTGGCCTGCGTGTTCGCTGGAGCGGTTGGGTTGAGCAGGTGCAGGAGTCGGGCGCCATCCTCATAGATATGGAGGCTCCTGACGTGCCGCTGAGTTGGCAAGAAGTGCGTCTCCCTATTCCCGCTGGGGATGCGACCAAGTATAACAAAGACGAAAAGCTCACTTGGGAGGGGGATTTGCAGAGCGTCGTGGGAGCTCTGAGCGGAGTGGCGATCTTCTTCGACAACGTCGTCATCGTTCCTGCCACTACAAGGCCGGGTCTTCCCACACACACGCCGAAACCGACCAGTGTAGTCCGTGTCCAGACGTCCACGCCGACAAGCTCGTCAACGTTGACCGCTGTTGCGGACTCTCGTACACCAGTTTCGGAGAACTCTCCCGATTGCAGTTATGGTATGGCTTACATCTCCGACGTAACCATCCCGGACGGCACCCAGTTTGACCCCGGCGTCGAGTTCGTCAAGACGTGGGCCATCAAGAACACGGGCACCTGTCGGTGGGATAGCTCCTCATTCGTCGCCTTCTCAGAAGGCGAGCAAATGGACGGGGATGCACATGTTGCCGTACCAGAAGCTAATCCCGGTGATGTGGTCCAGGTGTCGGTGACGCTGAGAGCGCCTGCGAGTCCTGGGCAGCACCAAGGCGTCTGGCAGCTCTGCACGTCCGGTGGGTGCTATGGTAGCGTCACCGTGGTGATACAGACAAGGACGTCGGCACGTGCCGCCACGCCCACACAATCAGGAGCCGAAGTACCAACCTCCCCCACGTCGGTAGCTCCAGTTCTGGAATTCCTTAGCCATACAAGTTACTCCGACGGAGCGTGGTATTTCATCGTTGGTGAGATCCGCAATAACTCTACTCAACCGATGGCTTCCGTGAAAATCGTCGCAACTCTATACGACGGCTCGGGCAATGTCGTCGGAACGGACTACACCTACACCGAGCTAGACGTGATTCCGCCCGGTGGTAAGTCCCCCTTCGAAACCGGTACCGACCAGTGGGAAGGAGCAACCAATTACAGACTTCAAGTGCAGGGCAGCTCATCTGAGCCATCCCGAGAAGACGTAGTCATCAAGAGTCATACCTATCACACCGATGGCGACTGGCTTATTATTGTGGGGGAGGTCGAGAATACTGGCCGTACTGACGCGGAGTCCGTGAGGATCATCATCACACTCTACGATGCAGGCGGGGATGTTGTCGGCCTGGACTACACATACGCCGCTCTAGATACGATCCCGCCAGGCGAAACCTCCCCCTTTGAGGCAGGAACCGACCACTGGCCAAGATTTGACCATTACGAGATCCAGGTTCAGGCACGCTAGCCCACTAATCACGCGGCCGCGAAACATGTTATTTCCCGCCCGGTCAGCCGGGTGTTGGCCGTTGCGCAGTACTAAGTCTTGTCTGCCTGGGCAGGTCCGTTGAAGGCCTTTGGACCACCCTCTGCATGGCCCAAACCCTCACTGCACCTTATCCACACTTGGTTCCCGCGGAGGTGCCGCCCTGCAGACCGCCCGCCGGCGCTGAAGGTGTAGAGACGTTGGAAGGGGCAAGTAAGACCTAGGCAGACCAGTCTCTGCCTGCCCCTTCCAACGTCTCTACCAACCCGATGTGCGCCGCGCGCCTCTCGCCTACCCCTGCGCGCTTGTGAGGGTCTGAATCGAATGGGTGGCTGCGTGAGAACGCCGGCTTGACGGGGCGTGCTGTCGGTGTAGGATAGCAGCCAAAAGGTGGATGCGGGGACATGATCCAGAATACGCATAGTCACCGGTTGGGCAGATTCTGCGTACCGTGGAGGTCAGCAACGTGACTATAAACGCCCAGAAGTACTTTCGCGCGTTGTTCTACATGGCGTTCTGTGCCCTGGTGCTGCCGAATTGGGCGAACTCCGCACCACAATCTGGAGGGCAAGAGCTGAGCTTTGTGTCCTATCTGCCTTTGATCACAGAGAGCTATTCGCTTGATAGAGTAGCATTTACATCCGATATGGATGGCAATAGAGGTCTTTTTGTTGTCAATCCAGATGGTACGGGTCAAAAGAAGCTGGTACCTGATGAACTATGGGTCGTTGATTTCGCCTGGGCACCTGACGGCAACAGAATAGCTTTCACAGACCAAACCAATGGTGGTGGCATCTATCTCATAAACCTTGATGGTAGTGGCCTTGTTGCCTTGACGGCCGAAGCTCTCGACCCGAGCTGGTCTCCGGAGGGAACCAGAGTTGCTTTTGAATCTTACCACCCCTCTGACCCAGGTCAGATCTACACCATCGGTGTTGATGGCACAGGAATGAGAAACGTCACCAATAGCAGTGCAAATGAAAACTCACCAGCTTGGTCTCCGGATGGAACACGCATAGCGTTTGTCTCGTATAGCGGTCAAGAACAGGGCGAGATATTTGTGATAGGCGTAGATGGAACACAGCGGGCGAATCTCACCCGTAACCCGGCTGGAGACTTTGGGCCGACTTGGTCTCCCGATGGTTCCCAAATCGCCTTTATGTCTGATCGTGATGGAAACTGGGAGGTTTACGTGATGAACGCTGACGGGACTGGCCTAGCCAACCTGACCCGAAATGCGGCCTCGGATTATTCGCCCACCTGGTCGCCCGACGGAAAACAGATCGCATTCGTATCTGGTCGCGACGATGACGGGGATGTGTTTGTGATGGACGCTGATGGAACTGGGCAGACCAATCTGACCCAAACCGCTTTCCCGGTCTTTGACCGGGAGCCCTCATGGTCACCAGATGGAGGCAGAATAGTCTTTGTATCGCTGCGTGATGGTCCGAGCAATGTGTATGCTATCAATGTAGATGGTACAGGGCTGGAAAACGTGACAAACAATTTCGCCTCAGATGCTCATCCAAAATGGCGTCCGAGATGACAGCATCCGAGTCTGCCTAACACCGGTGTGCTGCCGATCCCCACTCGTGCTATCTGAGCTCCTCAACTGCGGGGAGCGATAGCCGGTTGGGCTGGGCTTGATCAGAGCGCGCGACGTTCGTTTCCGAGGGCCTCACCTGACCGGGGGTGAGGCCCTTCTGTTGCTCGCGCAGAGGCGCAGGGAGGCAGAGGGCTCACGGCAATGCCCGCTAGGTCATCCACGCTCGCCAGTGCCCCGCTCTCCAACCACAGCGTAGAGACGTTGGAAGGGGCACGAGCGACCTTGGCAAGTCAGGGTCCGTGTGCCCTTTCCATCGGCAGTACTCTGCCGCCGTCTCTACAAACGCCTCCCGCGCCGCCCTACCCCATCTCCTCCCGCACGATCCCCACCAGGTCCTCCACGCTGTCGATGGCGTGGCGCTCCAGCACCCAGCGCGAGCCATTCGGGGCGGATACAAGATTCGCCTCTACCCACGTGCTGCAATGCAGCGGCGAACCTGCGCGTGCCATCGCGCGTAGCCGCCCAACCGGACGATTCGTGTCATTCGTCCATTCGTGCAATTCGTGATCGTCATTCTCTCAAGCGCGCGATCATCCAGGGGATGCTCTCCACCCCGGCGATCTGGTGCTCGCCGTCGTGCACCTCGATCCCCAGGTGCTCCCACGGCTTAGCGAACAGGTCGTAGATCGGGCGCAGTTCGCGCACCGTCGCCTCGGCCTCGGGCGTGTGGAACATCGGATCCCTGCGCCCCGAATCGACGAACAGCGGCCGTGGCGCGATCAACGCGGCGATGTCCACATGCTCAAAGTGCAGCGCCAGGTCACGCAGCGCCCCGCAGGTGCAGTGCGGCTCGTGCAGAAACGTGCCCAGGTGCGACGTCAGGTAGCCGCAGATGCAGGCGGCGCGCACGCGCGTCTGCAGGGCCGAGAGGAACATCGTCATCTCGCCGCCCAGCGACAGGCCCATTACCCCGATGCGCGCCCTGTCCACCAGTGGCAGCGTCTCCAGCAGGTCCAGCGCGCGCACCAGGTCCCAGTAGCGCCAGCCGATGACGGTCTGGCCCACCATGTTCAGCCCATGGATCAGCAGATCATAGTCGTCCTTGCCCTGCGGCAGCTTGCGCTCGCCGAGGTTGATCTGGTCGGGCGCCAGCACCACCAGCCCCTGCTCGGCAAAGCGCCGCGTAAAGCCCGCATAGATGCCCTGCGGGTCGAGTGTGTCGTCCTTGCCGCCGGCGCTGTGCCCGTGCAGGCACAGCATCGTCGGCGTCGGCCCTTTGGCCGCCTTGGGGGTGAAGAGGTAGGCCGGCACCTGCAGGCCCGGACGCGTCCGGTAGACGATACGCTCCTGCACATACACGTCGGTCTCGCCCACCACCTCGCGCTGCAGGTCAAACGGCACGCGCTCCGTCGGCAGCGCCCCCAGGATACCCGTCAGCACCGTGCGCGCGTGGCGTTGCCAGCCGCGGAAAGCGCGCCGCGAAGACGCGTCAAAGCGCGTGCGGCGCAGGTTGGTGCGCACCGTCTCGCGATACAGGTCCATGATCTGCTGTCCGTACATCCACCCCTCCTGCTTGCTGGCGGGCGCTCTTCCGATGGCACCGATCAGGTCGTCCCCTGCCTTGCTAACAGCAAACGCGATGCCTTCACCTGGCTCGAAGAAGACGCTCACATAGTCTACAATCTGATGCATCATGCTGACTATGGAATCGACCTGCTGGGATGTGACACCACCAATCCCAGCAGTCTTTGTAGCACAAGCCAGGTCTCTGTGAGCGATTCGCTTGTTTCGGTGTTGCTCTAGTGTTGTGCACAAGGCAACAAGACTTTTGATCTGCTTTTGAAGGCACTGCTGAAGCGCCGGAAAGCGTGCTACGTCAGGATCCTGTAGCAGAGCATGAAGAGATAGGTTCTGGTGGCTTCCTGTGCTGGCTGGATCCATTAGCCGTGCCAGAGCTAGTATCACGCTGTCCTGGAACAGCTGCTGCACTTGGCCGAAAAAAGCTGGAGCGAAGGCATTTAGCTTATCCACGCGATCGGGAGAGGTCTGGTACACTTGTTGATAGATGGTCCAGTTCTTGGTAACCCGCGCGATGTCTTGGACGAGCAAAGTGAGTGTCTGTCCTAGTCCTATTGGCATCGGACCGCCGGGTAGACAATAAGGCCGCTGCGCTGGCGCTGTTCCGCAGTTGTTCACTTTCTTGGTCCTTTCCTGCATCTGACGAACGGCCGAATGCCAACGTGAGCCCAGACGACACTTGCGTTGCGTCTGCAGTCTATTTGGCTACCGACGCCACAATCTGGTCCGCCACAGCCTGCGTCTCCTCGCTCAGAGCCGTGCCCTCCGGATCGCCGCGATAGTCCAAGTACATTGTAAAGGCCAGGTCGCCGCGCGCGATGACGCGCCCGCCGGCGTACAGCACGCTCATGTCGCGTTCCCGCGCCACCAGCACCACCCGCCGCACTGGCTCGCCGACGAAGACGACCTCCTCGCGCTCAACCAGCTCGCCCGCGCCCACGCCCGTCCGCCCGATGAACATCTGCTCGCCCGCCGCCCTGTAGTTGATGGTCAGCACAGAGTCAGGGTCTGCGCCGGGCCAGAGCCGCACCGAGTGCCCGCGCATCGTCGCGTTGGGCCGCGCCTCCTCCTCCAGCACCCAGTCCGCCGGATAGCGCAGCGTGAACCCGTAGACGTCGTTTGTCCAGGTGGACCAATCCGCGCTGCTGGCCGGCAGGAGCGGCGTCACCGTGGGCAGCTCAGTCGGGGTGGCGGCGGGCGTGGGCGGAACAGGCGCTGGCTCCTGCGGCGTAGCGCTGGGCGACGACGTCGGCGTGACCTGCACCGGCGTGTCGCTCGGGACCAGCGTGACCGGATCGCNNTCGCGCGGACCCGGCTCCGGGGTGAGCGTGGGACGCACAGCAATCGCGGTGGGTGTAGCGCGAACGCCCGAACAGCCCGCCGCCAGCAAGGTCACGAGCACGAGCAGAACCCATGAAAGACGCCAACTACGCATGGGACCTCCTCAGTCGCCGCTACCAAAAACCCGCCGACGGCACATGGCGGCGTTGACATACAGACGCCACCATGCTAGCATCCGTTCCAGCTCGCCTGTTCAGGAGCACGTGACCATTATGATCGCAAACCGCTTGCGCGACAAGGCCGCCATCGTGACCGGCGCCAGCCGCGGTATTGGCCGCGCGGTAGCGCTGGCGTTGGCCGCCGAGGGCGCCCGCCTGCTGTTGGCGGCCCGCTCCTCCACCGACCTGCAGGCCGTCTGTGCCGAGTGCGAGGCCCTCGGCGCGCAGACATGGGCCACCCCCGCCGACGTCGCGATCGAGGAGCAGGTGCAAGCCCTGGCCGCTGCGGCGCGCGAGCACCTGGGACGCGTGGAGGTGCTGGTGAACTGCGCCGGCATCGGCGTCTTTGGCCCAGTGTTGGAGACCAGCGCCGCCGACTGGGACCGCGTGATGGCCGTCAACGCGCGCGGCCCCTTTCTGGTATGCCGCGATCTCGTCCCGCTGATGGAGACGGGCGCCTGCATTGTTAACGTGGGCTCGGTCGTGAGCGTCAAGGGCTATGTCAACCAGGGCGCCTACTCGGCCTCCAAGCACGCCCTGCTGGGCTTCACCAAGGTGCTGGCGCAAGAGCTGCAGCCGCGTGGCATCCGCGTGCACGCCCTGTGCCCGGGCGGCGTCCGCACCGACCTGATCACACGCGCCCGGCCCGATCTCGACACCTCCGACCTGATGACGCCCGACGAGGTCGCCGAACTGGCGCTCTTTTTGATCACACAGCGTGGACGTGCCATCGTCGATCAGTTGAACGTGCGGCGCGCCAATTCGGCGCCCTGGTTCAGTTAGCGTCGCGCAGTCCGCAGGCCGCGCCGTTTCCGGACGGACGCCCTGCAGCCGCCTCGCTCGATAGGAGATGAGCATGAACGCATCTGATCTTTGGGAGAGCGCCGTCAAGGGGGCCAAGTGGCTGGCCTCGCAGCAGGAGCCCGACGGGCGCTGGCGCCCCCTGCGCTCGCCCTGCGTGGACGCCTACTACAAGGGCTCGTGGGCGCTGAACCTGATGGGTTACCCCACCCAGGCGCACCATTGCCTCAACTATGCCGTGCGTCGATTGCTGCAGCCCAACGGCGACCTGCTTCCGCGCCGGCACCTGTGGCACCGCGAGATCCACTACCTGTACGCAAACGCCTACTTTGTGATCGGTGGCGCGCGCACAGGTCGTTACGACGTGCAGCAGCCCACGCTCGCCTACATCCTCAGCCAACAGCGACCCGCGTCCGGTGGCTTTGCTTCGTCGCCCAGTGCCGAGAACGGGGCCTTCTCCTGCGACAGCATGTCCACCGCCGCATGCGGCCTTGCCGCGCTGGCCGCCGGCCGGCTGGACGTGGCCAGTTGCGCCGCGCGCTGGCTGGCGAATCTCGCCAAGGAGCAGCCGGAGCCCGACGCCGCCTTTTACACGACAACCGATGCTGAGGAGCGCCTGGTCACCTCCTTCGCCGAGGATGACGCCCCTTGGCGCGTCGTACGCACCGATCAGCCGGATCAGACCTGGTACGCCGTGGGATTGCCCTTTGCCTTTCTCGTCAAGGCAGCACAGGCGACGGGCCAGCGCTCGCTCCTCGCCCTGGCGGGCTGGTTCTTTGACCTGCAGGAGCGCTGCGTGAACGCCTGGGAAGGGCCCTCCAGCGGCAAGGCCGGCTGGGGCTGCGCCGAGCTTTACCGCATGACCGGCAAAGCACGCTATCGGGAGGTTGCACTGCAGGTGGGCGCCTATATCGCCGCGGCTCAGGACGCCAGCGGGGCCTGGAACTCGGACTTTGGCCGGCCCGTGGCGCCCGACCACCCCTTCATCCCACAGGATTTCGACGCCAGCGCCGAGTTCACGTTGTGGTTAGGCGAGATCGCCTCCAACTTGCTGGCGCGCGAGCGTCAAGACTAGCCACACAGATCCCCGATCAGAGCAACAGACAGTCACCAGTGCCGGTGGCGGCCAGCCATCGGCACTGGTGCTTTTTAGGGGAAGTCATGTCGCGCTGACGACTCAGGGCGTCTCGTACTCGAGCTCTGGCGGGGTCTCGGCCTCGAGGACGGCGCCAACTGGCACGAACCTGCCCGACAGCAGCGCCAGTTCGCGCAGCGCCTCAGCCAGGCCATCGTTCAGTTGGTGGGCCTGGTAACGCCACGACCAGTTGCCCGAGGGCCGTCCAGGAAAGTTCAGGCGCGCCTCGCGCCCCAGCGCCAGCGCATCCTGCAGCGGCACGATGGCCGTCTCGGCCACCGAGCTCATCAGCATGCGGATGAACGCCCAGTGCACCGAGCGGTCGTCGCAGCCGGCGTAGGTCCGCACCTTGTGCTGGATAGCCGGCGTCTCACCCGTGTACCAGCCGACCGTGGTGTCGTTGTCGTGCGTGGCGGTGTAGGCCACCAGGTCCACCTCGTGGTTGTGCGGCAGGTGCGGGTTGCTGGCGTCACCGCCAAAGCCGAACTGCAGCACGCGCATCCCCGGCAGCCCCAGCGCCTTGCGCAGGTCGATCACATCCTGCGAGATCAGCCCCAGGTCTTCAGCCACCAGCGGCAACGCGCCCAGTTGCTCGCGCAGTGCCTCGAACAGCGCGATGCCCGGGCCGCGCACCCAGCGCCCGTTGATGGCGGTCGGTTCGCCCGCCGGCACCTCCCAGTAGCCGCTGAACCCACGAAAGTGGTCCAGCCGCACCAGGTCGACGCAGGCCAGCGTAGCGCGCAGACGCTCCACCCACCACTGGTAGCCGCGCGCATGCAGCACGTCCCAGCGGTAAAGCGGGTTGCCCCACAACTGCCCCGTGGCGCTGAAATAGTCGGGTGGCACCCCGGCTACCACCGTGGGATGCCCGCGCTCGTCCAGATAGAACAGGTCGCGGTTGCTCCACACATCGGCGCTGTCGTGCCCCACAAAGATCGGCACGTCTCCCATGATCTTGATACGCAACTGGTGGGCATACGCGCGCAACGCCCGCCACTGACGGTCGAACGCGAATTGCAGGAAACACTGATAGTCCACGTCTTCGGCCAGTTTGGCGCGCCAACCGGCGACCGCGTCGGGCTGGTGCAGCGCGATATCGAGCTCCCAGTCGGTCCAGGCGGCCCAATTATGCGTGCGCTTGAGCGCCATGAACAGCGCCAAGTCGGCCAACCAGGGCGTGCGCGCTTTGTAGTCATCCAGGTCGGCGCGCAGCGCCGGACGCTCGGCCAATCGCCCGTAGGCGCGCCGCAGCAGCCGCTCCTTCAGGCCGATGACCGCTCCATAGTCCACGCGATCGGCCGGCGGCGCGGGGTCCAGTTGCAGGTCGTCGCGCGTCAGCAGGGCGTCGGCTGCCAGGCCGTCCAAGCTGATGAGCAGCGGGTTGCCGGCAAAGGCCGAGAAAGGCTGATAGGGCGAATCGCCGTAGCCGGTGGGGCCCAGCGGCAGCACCTGCCAGAGCGTCTGCCCGGCGCGCGCCATCCAGTCCAGAAAGCGCCGCGCCGGCTCGCCCAACTCACCGATGCCGTAGGGACCCGGAAAGCTCGTGGGATGGCACAGAATGCCGCTGCGTCGCATTGCTATCTCTCCTTTACCGGCTTCTGCTCGGCACAAACAACGAAACCAAACCACGGAACACACGGAATAAAGAGGCCCAGATCTCACCGTCCGGTCAGCGTGACGAGATGCGGCGTCGCTATACTCCGCCAAAGTACAGCCGCCCGGGCGTCGTCCACAGGATGGCCTCCAGGTCGGCGGCGCTCAACCCCAGACGCTGCGTAAAGAGCTCCAGGTGCTGCGCGTAGGTCGCCGCGGGCGTCCAGAGCTGCAGCGGAAAGTCGCTGCCCCAGATGCAACGCGCCGGCCCGTACGCGTCGACGACCGCGCGCAACAACGAATGGGTGTCCTCGAACGGGTAGGGCCGGGCAGAACTCTCCACCAACCAGGTCAGCTTGGCATGCAGGTTGGGGTAGCGCGCCAGCGCCAGCATGCGCTGCAGGGTCTCGCCGGCCAGCCCATCGCGGCCCTTGGGGTACATGCAGTGGTCCACCACCACCGGCAATTGCGGGTGCCGCCGCACCAGCGCCTCGAGCTCGTCGGCCAGGTCGACGTGGATCAGCACGTTGATGGTAATTCCCTCGTCCTCGGCCACGCGCCAGAGCGCCTCGCCGCCGGGATGGTCCAGGCGCTGCCGCGGCGCGCCCTCCGCCGGCAGGCTACGCATGGCGCGTACGTTGGTCTCGCGCGCCAGTTGGCGCAGATAGGCCGGGCTGGCCGGATCCAGCGGGTTCAGCGTGCAGCAGCCCACCATCCAGGGGGCGTTGGCCGCCGCCGAGTCGGCCAGGAAGTGGTTATCCCAGCGGTAGGCCGTGCTGGTGTGGATGGCGACCACGCGCTGCACGCCGTTGGCGGCCATCTCGCGCTGCAAGTGTTCGATCGTGCCCGTGCCCGTGGGCGGGCGCAGCGGCTGCGCGATCATCGGGTAGCGCGCTTCGTCGGCGCTGTAGATGTGGGCGTGCGTGTCCGTCACGCGCATGCGCGGCTGCCTCCTGGCTTGGGCGGTGGTCGGGTGACGCACGCCAGCATAGCGCCGCGAGCGACGACTGTCAACCAAAAAGGCAGTGGGGTAGCCTGTTGGCCACCCCACTGCCCGCGCATGGAGGAAGGAGGTTCAGATGATAGCGTCCTATTCACCGATGATAATGTCTCAGTTAGTGGTGTAAAAAGGTTTGACCGAAATGGTCATCGCGTGCCATATCCTTGCAGTG
>DIVQ01000119.1 GCA_002423325.1 Anaerolineales bacterium UBA6128
CTGCGCGCTCTGGTGAGCAAGACCGGGGAACACGGGCTGCGGCTGTTCATCGATCCGCACCAGGACTGCTGGAGCCGCTTCAGCGGAGGCGACGGTGCGCCGGGGTGGACGCTCGAGGCGGTCGGCATGGACCTTGGCCACATCGCCGAGAGCGGCGCGGCCGTTCTACACCGGGTCGTCGGTGACCCCTTCCCGCGCATGATCTGGCCGACCAACGAGAGCAAGCTTGCCAGCGCCACGATGTTCACGCTGTTCTTCGCCGGCGATTTCTTTGCCCCCAAGCTACGCATCGACGGCGAGCCGGCGCAAGAGTACCTGCAGCACAGGTTCATCCAGGCGATGACCGAGGTGGCACAGGCGCTGCGCGGGCTGCCGCAGGTCATCGGGTACGACACGCTGAACGAGCCCTCGCCCGGGTACATCGGCTGGTCCGACCTGAACAAGGGGCCGGAGTTGCGCCTGGGTGCCTCGCCGACGCCACTGCAGTCGATGGCCCTGGGCGCCGGCATCCCACAGCGGGTGGGCATCTACGAGATGTGGATCAGCGGGGCGATGCGTCGCGGCGAGGTGGTGGTCAACCCAGGCGGGGTGTCACTGTGGCGGGAAGGTTATGATTGTCCCTGGCGGCAGCACGGCGTGTGGGATGTGGACGCGCGCGGGCAGCCGCGACTGTTGCGCCCTGACTACTTTCAGCCCAGCCCTGACAAACCCACGATGCCGGAGGTGCTGCGGTCATTCGCCTTGCGCTACCGGCAGGCTATCCGCAGCGTCGACCCCGAAGCCATCCTATTCCTCGAAGGCATGCCAGGAGGCGAGCACCCGATGTGGGGCCGAGACGACCCCGGCCCAGCAGTGCACGCCGCTCACTGGTACGACGGGCTCACGTTGTTCACGAAGGAGTTCCGGCCATACCTGGCGATTGACTTCTCGACGCACAAGCTAGTGGCCCTGCCCTGGCGCGTGGAGCGGTCCGTGCCGGCGCAGCTGGCGCGGATCCAGCGGCAAAGCGCCGAGGAGATGGGCGGCATCCCTACCCTCATCAGCGAGGTAGGCATTCCTTTCGACATGCACGGCAAGCAAGCCTATCGCACGGGCGACTTTGGCCGGCAGGAGATGGCTCTAGATCGCAGTCTGAAGGCGCTGGACGCGAACTTGCTCTCGTACACCCTCTGGGCCTATACCGGTGACAACGACAACGTGCACGGCGATCAGTGGAACGGAGAGGACTTTTCGGTGTTCAGCCGCGATCAGCAGGCTGACGTGAACGACGTCAACTCGGGCGGGCGGGCCCTGGCCGCCCTGGTGCGCCCGTATGCCACAGCTATCGCGGGCGAGCCGCAGCAGATGTCCTACGACTATCGGCGGCGGCGCTTTCGGCTCGAGTTTGAGCACGATCCGGAGGTCTCTGCCCCGACCGAGGTCTTTGTGCCACGGCTGGCCTACGCACAAGGATGCCATGTCCAAGCCTCGGATGGAAGCTTTGAGCTCAAGCTGGGGGAGCAACAGCTCTGCTACTACCATGGCCAGGATCGTCCGCGCCATACCTTGGAGATCGTACCTGCGGACGAGCGGGGAGGACGCCAATGAGGCGACCTCTGGTACTGACCAACTGGAAAGCTTCCATGACCACCGCGGAAGGGCTCGCATATGTGCAGGCGCTGTTGCCGCTGGTGCAGGAGTTGTGTGCCGAAGGCGACGTGCTGGTATTCCCTCCGTTCACTTCGCTGGCGGCGATCGCCGCGGCATTACAGGGCACAGGCATTCAGATGGGCGCGCAGGACCTGGCGAGCAGCGACGAGCCTTACCAGACCGGTCAGATGACCAGCAGGCTGCTGATCGAGGCGGGTTGTCGCTGGGTGCTGGTGGGGCACTGGGAAGTGCGGCGGGCCCTAGGCGACGACGAGGCGAAGATGAAACACAAGCTGCAAGTGGCACTTGCCGCGGGGCTGCAGGTGGTCACGGTCATCGGGCAGGCAGCAAGCGATCCATCACCGCTGGAGGATGCCCTCAGACGGCAGCTGGAACAAGTGCTGGCTGGTTGCAGCGCGGCGAATCTGGCGCACATGGCAATCATGTACGAACCACAGGGCCTGCTGGGTCGCGCCACGCCGGCGAGCACGGAGCATGTGGCGAGCGCGGTGCACACGATGCGCGATTGGCTCGGGGACAGATATGGTGCGGCGACGGCCGAGGGGATGCGCATCGTATACGGCGGCAGCCTCGGCCTGGCGCATGCGCCGGAGCTGCTGGCAGACGCAGGCCTCGACGGGCTGGGCGCCACCCGTGCAGCGCGCGATCCCGCCGCCTTTGCGGCCATGTTGCGCATGGCCATCAAAGCGCACCACCACCCCATTTCCTGACATCGGTCATGCCGGTGTCAGCCTCGCGTCGGCCTCCTTTCAGGCAAGCCGCTGCGCATCCTGTAAGATAGGGTCAGGATGCAAGGTCAAACCGAGGAACTGGCCCGATCCACACAAGCCACCTCGGCAGATGCGGCCCGAAAGGAGGGGAGCAAGATGTTCTGTCGCAGGAGATGGCCACGCCGCATGTACCGTCGTCCATACCGAGGATGCGGTCCTGGGTGCGGCTGCCTGACGCTGCTTCTCTGGTCATTCGGCCTGATGTTCGTGCTGGCTCTGGCCCGAGGCTGCATGTTGGCCTGGTAGGTTGTGCATGGGCCGACCAGCGGAGCGCAGGATGTGCCTTGTCAGGCGATAGCCTCACATCGAAGCGAGCCGTCGGCAAAAGCTGTGCCACGGCTCGCTTCATGCTCTACTGCCGTCCCGACTACTGCGCCAACTGGGGACCATCACCCAGATACCGCTGTTTGGTGCTTTCGTCGTACTCGGCCTGTCGGCTGGGGCAACTCGGACGAGTGCACAACTCGCAACTGGCGAAGGTGACCTCG
>DIVQ01000041.1 GCA_002423325.1 Anaerolineales bacterium UBA6128
CCGACGGTGATGATCTCGGGGCAGTCCTCCTTGACCTCATTCAGCCAGCCCACGCCGCCGACGGCCACCACGACGGCGGGCCGTGCGGTGCGCACGAATTCCATGATCTCGGGCGATACGGTGGTGACGTGCAAGCCCAGCTTGCTGGCGCCGACGGGCTCGGTTCGCGTCAGGATGGGCTCGTCCAGATACGCCTGCATCTCTTCGGTCAGCGGCACGTTCCAGAGCGAAGTTGACGCCGCGCTGCTGCAGTCGATCAGCACCGTGCCCAGGCCTTCCACGATCGAGATCTCGATCTGGTGACAGCCGTCGGCCAGAAAGCCATCCGGATAGCGAATCGCGTGTGAAGCCGACTCGCCGGGGGCCAACCGCCGCGGCAGCCATTCGTGGTGCAGTTCTGTCTCGGGGTCAGCCTGGACGGAAAAGTAACGGTCGAGCACGCGCAGCGCCGACATCGGCCAGGGCGAGAGGTTGGTCAGGGTGAGGATATAGGTAGCTGAGGCGCGCGTGACCGAGGTGGCCTGCACCAGCAGGGCGTAGGGCGCCTCGCTCTCGGGCACGTCGACGGTGATCGATGCGTCGGCATAGATCACCAGCGGCGTGGTGTTATCGGCCAGCACCGTCCTCGGCAAGCCGCTCAAGATGAGGAGCAGCGCCAGGGCTGTGCTCAAGCCGCGAACCATTCGCTTCATCGGTTCCTCAGGGTGGGCGTGGCGAAGCTCCGCCACACGAGCCGCTATCAATGCAGACGAAAAAAGGCTACGGCGTTACGCCGTCGCTTTATGTCGTCATTATAGCGTACTTTTCGTACCAGCACAAGGGGCAAATGCGACCACGTTGCGCCCCTGCGACTGTGTATCCAGTATACCACAGGACGCGCCCCGCTGTGTGACAACTCGCTCAGGTAGCGCCTGTGGAGCGATGACAGTTTCCTCATCCTGGCTCATGGTGACGGCGTCCTTGCGGGTCCGGTCGTTCGACGGGTCGGTCGTCTGCGTGTATAATGATACAGACGAGTTGATCGATCAGACCTCGTTGCGGGAGGGAGTATGTCAGAGTTGGCGCAGCTATACGAGCAGATCAGCCGGTGCCAGCGCTGCCCGTTGAGTGCTACCCGCACCATGGCGGTCCCCGGCGAGGGGCCGGCAGACGCCGCGATCATGTTCGTCGGCGAGGCGCCCGGCTTTCACGAAGACCAACAGGGACGCCCCTTTGTGGGCGCCGCGGGTCACTTTCTCGATCAACTGCTTGGCTCCATCAACCTGTCGCGACGCGACGTCTACATCTGCAATGTGATCAAGTGTCGCCCACCGGCCAACCGCGAGCCGCTGCCGGACGAACTGCAGGCCTGTCGTCCCTATCTCGACCAGCAGATGGCGTTGATCAAGCCCAAGCTGGTGGTTACACTGGGGCGCTTCTCGATGGAACTGGCCTTCTCGGGGGTCAGTATTTCGCGCATTCACGGGGTGCCTAAAAAGGTGGGCGATGTGGTCTTTCTCCCCATGTTCCACCCGGCGGCGGCGCTGCACCAGCCCAAATATCGCAGCTTGATCGAGCAGGACATGCTCAAGATACCGGCGATCCTGGCCGGGCTGCAGGCGGTGGAGCCCGCGGAGCCACCCGTGGCGCCCCCCGAACAACTGAGTCTATTCTAGCGGTCGGAGGTTCTCTGTGACCGACAAGTTACGTATCATTGCCCTCGGCGGCCTGGGCGAAATCGGCCGCAATATGCTTGTGCTCGAGTACGACGAGAGCATCATCATCGTCGACGCCGGCCTGATGTTCCCAGAGAACGACATGCTCGGGATCGACATCGTGATCCCCGATCTCAAGTATGTGTTCGATCGCGTGGACCAGGTCAAGGCCATCATCATCACGCACGGGCACGAGGATCACGTGGGCGCCTTGCCCTACCTCCTGCAAAAGGTGCATGTGCCGATCTATGCCACGCGGCTGACGCGGGGATTGATCGAAGTCAAGCTGCGTGAGGCTAAGATCACGGACGCTGACCTGCGCACCATCGCGCCCAACGACGTGCTGGATCTGTTCCCCTTTGAGGTCGAGTTCTTCCATGTCAGCCACAGCATCCCCGATGGCGTCGGTCTGGCCATCGAGACGCCGGTGGGGCTGATCGTGCACTCGGGTGATTTCAAGTTTGACCACAGCCCGGTGGACGGCCAGCGCACCGACTTTGCCAAGTTGGCCGACCTCGGCGGACGGGGCGTGCTGCTGCTTATGGCAGACAGCACCAACTCGGAGCAGCCCGGCTACACGCCGTCGGAACAGGTTATCGGGCAGACCTTTGAGCGCGTGTTCGAGACGGCTGAGGGGCGCGTGATTGTGGCGACCTTTGCCTCCAACATCTCGCGCGTGCAGCAGGTGCTGGATACTGCCCAGGCCGCGGGGCGCCACGTGGCGGTGGTGGGGCGCAGCATGGTGAGCAACGTCAAGATCGCGCGCGAGCTCGGCTATCTGCACNNCGACTACCGCTCGGTGCAATTGGTGCCCGGCGACACCGTGGTCGTCTCCGCGACGCCCATCCCCGGCAACGAGGAGCTGATCAACCGCACACTGGACAACCTGTTCAGGCTGGGCGCACACGTCTACTATGACGAGGTGCTGGACGTGCACGTCTCGGGGCATGCAAGCCAGGAGGAGCAAAAACTGCTGCTCAACCTGACACGCCCCAAGTTCTTTGTGCCCATTCATGGCGAGTATCGCCATCTGATTCTGCACAGCCGGCTCGCGCGGCAGTGTGGCGTGGCTGAGGACCGCGCGATCGTGATGGAGACCGGCGACGTGCTCGAGATCGACCAGGACAGCGCCGAGATCGTGGACAGCGTCTCAGACAGCTATGTCTTTGTCGACGGCCTGGGCGTGGGTGGCGATGGCCAGTCCGTGTTGAGCGAGCGCCGAACGCTGAGTGAAAACGGCTTTTTGGTGGTAGCCGTCAGCGTCGACAAGTACACCAACGGCATCGTTGGCGAGCCGCAGATTGTCAGCCGCGGCTTTGTATACGAGGGCGAGGCCGAGAATCTGATGGAACTCGCCAAGAGCGAGGCGATGAGGGCGGTCGAACTGGGCGGAACACGCACCGAACTGGCCGACCGTCTGACGCAGTCGCTCTCGCGGCTGGCGCACAAGCAAACCGGCCGTCAGCCCATCGTGGTGCCGCTCGTGACCAAGGTGTAGCCGCGCTCAACGGCGAGCAGGATGGGGACAAGGCGATGACCAAGCGTGCAAGCACCACGCGACGCACCGCGTCGCGTAAAAAGAGCCGTCTCCCGGTTCTGCACCTCACCGCCACACAGAAGCGCTGGGCTGCCGGCATTCTGTGGCTTACACTGGCCGCCCTCACTGCGGTGGGGCTGCTGGTGCCCAGCGGAAGCAACATCACTGACCTGTGGGCGGGCCTGCTCCGCCGTGTAGTGGGTTGGGGCGCTTACGTCATCCCAGTGGCATTGGTTGTGGTGGGCGTCTGGGTCATCCAACGTGGCTCACGCCATCCGCTGGTCATCGCCCGCGCGCGCTTGTGGGGCTTGGGCCTGCTCTTCGTCGTCGGGCTGACGTTGGCGCACCACTTGTTGGGCGATCCCCTGGCGGCCCGCGCGGCCGGCCGTGGCGGCGGCGCCGTCGGCTATGCCCTCAGTAACTGGCTCACGCGTCTGATCGGCTGGACCAACGCCGTGGTGCTGTTGTTCCTGCTGGTGGGCATCGGCCTGCTGGTCAGCCTGGAGGTCTCGGTGGCCGAGATCGCCGATGCAGTGGCGTGGCTCTGGAAGAGTCTGCGGGACTGGGTGCGCGCCCGCAAGGCCGCGCGACGCACGCGCGTGCGCGCCAGCCCGCCCCTTCCCGATCTGCCCCCCGAGCGGCCCGCTGCCTCAGCGCGCAAGCCTGCGGCCGCGGCGACCCCGCCCAGGCCCTACTCAACGCGTCCCGAGCCCACCATCCATCCCGGTCTGCCGACGGTCACCGTGGGCGAGCCGCCCCTCTGGCGTCTCCCAATGCTCGACGATATGCTTCTGCCCAGCGAAGAAACCCAGATGAGTGAGCGCGATATGGTCGAAAAGGCGCACATCATCGAGGATACCCTCAACAGCCTGGGCGTGCCGGTCAGCGTGGTTGAGGTTAACCCCGGCCCGGTGGTCACCCAGTTTGGCCTGGAGCCCGGCTATACCGACCATCGTGACCGCGATGGCGAGGTGACGCGCGTCAAGGTCAAGGTGAGTCGCATCGCCGCACTCGCCAACGACCTGTCGCTCGCGCTGGCAGCCTCGCCGATTCGCATCGAGGCGCCAGTGCCGGGCAAGGGCGTGGTGGGCGTCGAGGTGCCCAACAGCGAGACCGCCGTGGTGGGGCTGCGCAGCGTGATGGAGTCTGACGAGTTTCAGCGCATTCACTCGCGACTGGCGGTGGCGCTGGGGCGCGACGTCTCGGGACAGGCCGTGGCCGACGATTTGGGCAAGCTGCCGCATCTGCTGATCGCCGGCGCCACCGGTTCGGGCAAGAGCGTGTGCATTAACGCGCTGATCGCGTGCCTGATCTGCCGCAACTCGCCTGACGACCTGCGTCTGTTGATGATTGACCCCAAGCGCGTCGAGCTGTCGCTGTACGGCGGCATCCCGCACCTTCTGGCGCCCGTCATCGTCGAGCCCGAACGCGTGGTCTCGGCGCTCAACTGGGTGACGCACGAGATGGATCGCCGCTACCAGGTGTTTGCGCGCGCCAGCGTGCGCAACCTGCAGGCCTATAACAAGGCCGCGGACACACTGGGCGAGCCACACCTGCCGTATATCGTGGTCTTTATCGACGAGCTGGCCGACCTGATGA
>DIVQ01000185.1 GCA_002423325.1 Anaerolineales bacterium UBA6128
GTGCCATAGGCCAGCGCGCCGATGGCCTGTGCGCCGCCCACCGCGTAGAGCTCGCTGACGCCGGCGACGTAGGCCGCGGCCAGGATGGTGTCATTCAGCGCGCCGTCGCGCGGGGGCGTGGCCACCACGACCTGCGGCACGCCGGCCACCTGCGCGGGAATGGCGGCCATCAGCAGTGAGGAGGGGTAGGGCGCGCGCCCATTGGGCGCATAGATGCCCACACGCTCCAGCGGCCGCACGATCTGCCCCAGCGCGCCGCCCTCGTCATCCCACTGCAGCCAGGTGTTGCGCGGCTGGCGTTCGTGGAAGGAGCGGATGCGCTCGGCGGCCGTCTGCAGGGCTGCGCGCAGATCGGCAGGAGTGGTCTCCCAGGCCTGCGCGATGCGCTCCGGGGGCACGCGCAGTGATTCGGGCTCGGCGCCATCCAACAGACGCGTGTAGGTCCGCAGCGCCTCGTCGCCGCGGGCGTGCACGTCGGCCAGGATGCGCTCAACGACCTGGTCGGGCGTCAACGGCTCGCCGAACAGGCGGATGATGCTGGCCTGCAGCGCGGGCGAGGCGTCGTACGTCTCCAGCGGGCGACGCGCCAACAGCGTGCGGCGCGCCTCGTCGGCGCCGTAGACAAGGTTGATATCGCTGGATTTCATTCGCTTCGCTCCATCTACACAGGGTTATCATGACGCGCGCACGATACCGCGGCGTCACCGGGTCCGAACCAGATCAGCCGGAGACCGGATTCCCGCTTGTGCGGGAATGACGACGAGCGCGAGTGGTCTGCCTCCGTCATGCCCGCGAAGGCGGGCATCCAGCAACTGCAGCGGCACGCCATGGCGCGCAGGGCTCCCCCGGCCAGCGACTCACTCCGCATGATCGGCCCTGCGGGCGACCTCGGCTGCCAGGCGGCGGATCAGCTCCTGTATCGTGCCCAGGTGCAGGTTGTAGCTGGCGCGGTTCACCACCAGCATGGCCTGCACGTCCAGAATGGTCTCGAGTTCGACCAGACCGTTCTCGCGCAACGTGCGGCCGGTCTCCACCAGGTCCACCAGCAGGTCGGCCAGGCCGACCGCCGGCGCCAGCTCAATCGAGCCGTCCAGAGGGATGATCTCGGCCGAGATGCCCTGCCGCGTAAAGTAGCGCTGCGCCAGATGCGGGTACTTGCTGGCCACACGCAGGCCGGTGGCAAGGCGCATGTTGCGCTCGCGTTGGTCTGCCGGTCCGGCCAGCACCAGTCGGCAGTGCCCCACGTCCAGCGCCAGGGGCTCGTAGAGGCCGCGTTCGTGCTCGCGCAGTACGTCCAGGCCGGCGACGCCCAGGTCAGCCGCGCCATATTCCACGTACACCGGCACGTCCGACGGCTTGGCCAGAACGTAGCGCAGCGCGCCAGTGACGTCGGGCAAGATCAGCTTGCGCGACAGGGCGGCCTTTTCGGCCACGTCGTGGCCGATGGCGGCGAAAAGAGCCAAAACCTGTTCCTGCAGACGTCCTTTGGGCAGGGCAATGGTCAGCGCTTCCACTGGGCCAACTCCTCCTCGAACGCCGCGCGCGTCAGCGTACGGCTGCGTCGGTCGCCGCCGGCGCGCTCGTCTCTGGTTAACACATACGTATCCGCGCCGCGGCAAAAGAGCACGGCGCGCGCGCCCTCGGCGCGGGCATAGGCCAGCAGGGCCGGCTCATCGCGCTGCAGCACGTCCACACGCACGCGCAGCCCCAGACTTCGCGCCCGGTTCGCCAGCGCTTTGCAGCCCGGGTTCTGGCAACCGTGCACCACCAGGTCGGGGGCGATGGCTGAGCCGGGCTGCGTGACCAGCAGGCAGCGCTCGACGCCCAGCGCAAAGCCGACGGCGGGCAGGTCGGCGCCAAAGTTGCGCAGCAGGCCGTCGTAGCGCCCGCCGCTGCAGACGGAGAACCCCAGCGTCTCGACGTAGGCCAGGAACGAGATGCCGGTATAGTAGGCCATGCGGCGTACTTCGCCCAGGTCGAGCGTCACGAGGTCGGCCACGCCCTCAAGGCGCAGCAGATCGTAGACAGTGCGCAGGAGCTCGATGGCGGCGCGGGCTGGGACGTTGGTGGCCAGGCGGGCGGCCTCGTCCAGCACGGCAGCATCGCCGCACAGGTGCGGCAGGGCGCGGATGGCGGCCGCTACGTCACCGCACAGGCCCAGATCGGCCAGTACCCGCTGCAGCTCGACGTCGTTCTTGCGGTCGATGGCTTGCTCGAGTTGGTGGAGTTGGCCGTTCTGCAGGCGCGTGTCGTTCAGCATGGCCTGCAGATAGGCCACCTGCCCGAGGTTGACCTGAAAGCCGCGCATGCCCATGGCGCGCAGCGCCGCGATGGCCACGGCCACGACCTCGGCGTCGGCCTCGGCGGTGCCCGCGCCGATCAGCTCAATACCCGCCTGGGTGAACTCGCGGCGGCGCCCGGCCTGCGGCTCTTCGTGGCGGAAGACGTTGCCCACATAGAACAGGCGCTGCGGCAGCGTCTGGTCGTACAGCTTGTTCCCGACCACGCGCGCGGTGGGCACGGTCATGTCCGGGCGCAGCGCCAGCACGTGCCCCTCGCGATCGAAAAAGCGGTACATATCGCGGCGCAGTTCGGCGCTGGCGCCGGTGGCCAGGGTGTCGTCGTACTCAAAGGTCGGCAAGATAATGCGCTGGTAGCCCCAGCGGCGGAAGGTCTCCTGCAGCGCGTCCTCGAGCGCGGTCTTGTCGGCGGCCTCCTGTGCAAACAGGTCCGTCAGGCCATGCGGCAGTTGGCTTCTGAGCGCGTATTCATCTTCGGGCATGGAACACTCCAGTGCTTGTAACCTCGAGATTAACCACCAAGTCACCAAGTCACAAAGGAATCGGTCAGAGTGTCATGGCTTCTTGGTGCCTTTGAGCCTTTGTGGTGGAAATCCATGGTCCCTGATAACAAAAGAGACCAGATCGTGGGATCTAGTCTCCGGCGGCAAGTGGCCGAGCATACTCGGTGCGCTGTGGACGCGCAGCCCTCGCCGCTATGGGCTATGATGGTGCAGGAGCACGACGACAGCGCCGGCCGCTAACCGGGCGTTCGTGTTCTGTCGTGCGGGTGCGTTCATATTGCGCATGAGACCCTCTCCTGTCCTGCACTCCATCATACTACAACGCAGGAGAGGTGTCAACTCTGCGAGCGTTGGGCCAACCTTGACGCGCCGCGCTGCATCCCTACAATCGGAGCGTTGCGTTCGCGCAACCCATCCCGAACCTCCGCAGGCGCGCATGAAACTCGACAACAACCGACTGATCGTCCGACTCTGCTACCTGGGGATGTTCATCCAGGCCATGGTCATCAACCTGACGCCGCTGCTGTTCATCCCGCTCAAGGAAGAGTTGGGCTTGAGCTATGAGCAGGTGGGGAGGTTGGTGCTCATCAACTTTGTCACGCAGATGCTGGTGGACCTGGTGATGGTGGCGCTGGTCGATCGCGTCAACCCCAAGCCGTTGATCGTGGCGGCCAACCTGTTGGCCTCCGTGGGGCTGTGGGTCTTTGCGCTGGCGTCGCGCAGCGCGGCCAATCCGTACCAGGGGCTGCTGCTGGGCACGGTGGTTTTTTCGCTGGGCTGCGGCCTGCTGGAGGTGCTGCTCAGCCCCATCCGCAACGCCGTGCCCTCGGAACGCAAGGCGGCTGACATGTCATTGCTGCACGCCTTTTACCCCATCGGCAAGGTGGTGGTGATCATCCTCACCGCGCTGGCGCTGCACATGCTGGGCGCGCGCCACTGGCGTGCCATCATGCTGGCCTGGTCGCTGATTCCGCTGCTGAACACGCTGGGCTTTTCGGTCGTGCGCCTGCCGCCCTTTGCGCCGGAGGGCCAGCGCCAGACGCTGCGCGCGTTGCTGCGCCGACCGGCCTACCTGTGGCTGCTGCTGGCCCTGCTGACGGCCGGCGCCGCCGAGATCACGATCGCGCAGTGGACCTCGGCCTTTGCGGAAAAGGGGCTGGGCGTCAGCAAGCTGACGGCCGACCTGGCGGGGTTCAGCCTCTTCGGCGTGGGGATGATCGTGGGGCGGCTCTGGTACGGTATCAAGGGTGAGCACACCGATCCCTGGCGGTGGATGCTGGCGGGTGCGCTGCTGACGGCGGCGATGTATCTGGTGATGAGCCTGTCACCCTGGCCGCTGCTGTCGCTGGCGGCCTGCGCGCCGGCGGGGNNGGCGGGGCTGTTCGTCAGCCTGCTCTGGCCGGGCACGCTGTCGCTGGCCACGGCGCGCTACCCGCTGGGGGGCGGGTCGATGTTTGCGATGCTATCTGCCGCCGGCGACACCGGCGCGGCGCTGATGCCCTGGGCCGTGGGCGTGATCGCTGACCGGGCTGCAGTCGACCTGCCCTCGCTGACAGGCCTGCTGGGGGCGGGCTTGTCGCCGGACGAGTTTGGCCTGCGGGCGGGACTGTTGATAGCGACGCTGGCTCCGCTGATGATGGCGGTCTCACTGGCGGCCTTCCGGCGGGTCCCGGCAGAACATGCTTCGGGCAGGACTTTTGTCGCTTGACAGAAAGCGCCCTCTCGGCGTATAATTCGGACAATATTGGTCTGATTAGACAGTCAATCGAAAGAGACAGCCATGAGCACCCTCAACCGTCGTGGATTCCTGCGCGGTCTTTCACTGCTGAGTCTGGGCGCGTTGGCGGCCGCCTGCTCGCCCAGCCAGACGGCCGTGTCGCCGCTGGCGCAGGCGCCGTCCGCCACGCCGCTGCCGGTGATCCCTACGCCCGAGCCACCCAC
>DIVQ01000117.1 GCA_002423325.1 Anaerolineales bacterium UBA6128
CTTGAGCCTCGTGTATACCTGAATCATCTTGCGTCACTCCGTCGATCTGCTTCCGTCACGCCCCGCGCTTGCGCCCTGCGTGGACGGTTGTTGTGTCAGCGTCAGGGCAACCCCACGGCCCATTCCCCAGCGGTAACAGGCACCCCTAGGCGGCCTTGGACTGCACGACCTCCACGAGGCTCCACCGCTTGCGGCGGCTGAGCGGGCGGCATTCGATGATCCGGACCACATCACCCTCTTGACAGACCTGCTCTTCGTCGTGCACCAGGTACTTGTGCGTCGACCGAATGATCTTTTTGTAGAGCGGGTGCTGCTTGGCGGTCTCTACTTCCACGACCGCCGTCTTCATCATCTTGGTGCTCACGACGCGGCCAACCATCTCTTTACGCGGCATCTCTACTGCACCTCCGCCTTGGACTGCATCTCGTGCAGAATCGTCTTGGCGCGAGCGATGTCGCGACGCACCTGGCGCAGACGACTCGTGTCGGCCAATTGCTTGGTCTTGGCCTGAAATGTCAGGTTAAACAACTCGCGCGACAGTTCGTCAATGCGCTCGGTCAGCTCCTCAGCGCCCAGAGCACGAAACTCTTGTGCCTTCATCAGTTCGTCCCCCCAGGCGTCTCACGCATCACAAACACCGTGTCAAGCGGCAGCTTTTGCGCGGCTGCGCGCAGCGCGGCCCGCGCAGTCTCTTCGTCCGTGGCGCCCAGCTCGAACAGGATCCTGCCCGGCTTGACAACCGCTACATAGTGATCCAGCACGCCCTTGCCCGCGCCCATGCGCGTTTCAGCGGGCCTGGCCGAGACAGCCTTTTGCGGAAAGATGCGAATCCACACCTGGCCGCTGCGCCTCAGATGGCGCACAATCGCGCGTCGCGCTGCTTCAATCTGTCGACTGGTGATCCAGTGACACTCCGTCGCCTTGAGCGCGTACTCGCCGTAAAACACCTCTGAACCGCGATAAGCCTTCCCGCGCATACGACCGCGGTGCTGCTTGCGATACTTGACCCTCGTTGGCATCAACATGGCTAACTCTCCTGATAAAGCCGATTGGCCTAGGCAGCCGCACTGGTCCGCGACGGCTTGGTCGAGGTGGGCGCATTCTCTTGACCCGGCAACACATCGCCGCGGTACACCCACACCTTGACCCCGATGCGCCCGAACGTCGTCAGCGCCTCGGCCACGGCAAAGTCGATATCGGCACGCAAGGTGTGCAGCGGCACCCGCCCTTCGCGCACCCATTCACGGCGCGCCATCTCGGCGCCCGCCAGGCGTCCGCCGACCTTGATCTTGATGCCCTTGGCGCCAGCACGCATCGCGCGCGCCACGGCCTGCTTCATCGCGCGCTTCTGCGAGACGCGGCGCTCCAGCTGCTCGGCCACGCTCTCCGCCACCAGGTAAGCATCCGTCTCAGGGCGCTCCAGCTCAACTACGTCGAGCCGCAGGTTCTTGCCCGACACGCTCGTCAGGCTCTCAAGTTCCTGCTTGAGCTCGTTCACAGTCGCGCCCCGGCGCCCGATCACGACCCCAGGCTTGGCCGTGACAATCGTGACGGCAATCTGCTTGGGAAAGCGCTGGATCTCGATGCGCGAAATCCCTGCGCGCCCCAGCTTGCCCCGAATCAGCTTGCGAATCGCGATGTCTTCATTCAACAGTCGCGCATACTCTTCGCCCGAGGCAAACCACTTGGATTCCCAGTCCTTGATGTAGCCAAGCCTAAAGCCAATTGGATTAACCTTGCGGCCCAAGATACCCTCCTTGCGTCAAACCCCGATACTGGCGCTCAACCGCGCGCGTTCGCGCGCCTCTGGCCCAGCAGGTGCCCTGCTTACCGAGCCCTCTCAGACAACACCACCGTGATGTGCGAACTGCGCTTCAAAATCGGCATGCTGCGCCCACGCGATGCTGCACGTCCGCGCCGCATCGTTGGCCCCTCGTCAGCCTTGATCTCGGCCACATACAGCTCTTCGCGCGACAACCCATGGTTCGCGTCCGCGTTCGCCGCCGCCGAGCTGATCGTCTTGGCCACTTCCTTCGCGGCCGCCTTGGGCGAGAACCGCAGGATATTCAGCGCCTCTTCAACGCTCTTGCCACGCACCTGGTCAACCACCAGACGCACCTTGTGCGCCGACATCCTGACGTACTTGGTCACTGCTCTGACTTCTGTATACATCCCTCATTCGGGCCTGCGGCCCGCCTCCTCAGCATCTCTGGCTTGGCCCGCCAACAGCGTGCCCCCTGGGCGACCCTGCAGCGCCGGCCGAGCGTGCAGCACGGCCCTAGCGTACCCTCGTTGCCGCGGCCTTGTCGCCGCCCGAACCATGCGACCGGAAGTAGCGCGTCGGCGCAAACTCCCCCAGACGGTGCCCCACCATGTTCTCGGTGATGTATACCGGAACGTGCCGCCGACCGTCATGAACCGCCAGCGTGTGGCCCACCATCTGCGGAAAGATCGTAGATGCCCGCGACCAGGTCTTGATGACCCGCTTTTCGCCGCGACGGTTCATCTCCTCGACCTTTTTCAACAGCTTGGCCTCTACGAACGGCCCCTTCTTCAGCGATCTGGACATCCTTGAGCCTCCTGCATCGGCCGTCCGTCATTCTCTGCGATCACGGCCTGGTAACTGCTCGTGCAAATCTGCGCCCTTGTGCAACCCGCCCCGGCTCTAGCGCCTCTTCTTGCTGCGGCGGCGCACGATGAACTTGTCCGTCGACTTGTTATGCCGCGTCTTGTAGCCCAGCGTCGGCTGGCCCCAGGGCGACAACGGCCCGGGATGCCCGATTGGCGCCTTACCCTCACCACCCCCATGCGGGTGATCGCGCGGCGTCATCGCCGAACCGCGCGTGCTCGGTCGAATGCCCAACCAGCGGCTGCGGCCCGCCTTGCCCAGCTTGATATTGCCGTGCTCGACGTTCCCCACCTGGCCCAACGTGGCCATGCACCTGCGCAAAACCCTGCGGACCTCGCCCGAGGGCATGCGCAACTGCACATAGTCACCCTCTTTGGCCAGCAGCTGCGCCGAGGCGCCTGCAGCGCGAGCCAACTGCCCGCCCTTGCCAACCTGCAGCTCAATGTTGTGCACCTGCGACCCTAGCGGCACCTTCTCCAGCGGCATCGCGTTCCCCACGCGCACTTCGGCCTCGGGACCCGACATCACCGCGTCATCCACCGACAGGCCAACGGGCGCGATGATGTATCGCTTTTCGCCGTCCGCGTACACCAGCAGCGCGATGCGCGCTGTGCGGTTCGGGTCATATTCGATCGTCGCCACGCGCGCGGGAACCCCCGCCTTGTCGCGCTTGAAATCGATAACCCGGTAGGCGCGCTTGTGCCCGCCGCCCTGGTGCCGAACCGTCATCTTGCCGCGAACGTTACGGCCAGCCCGCTGCCTCAGTCCCACCGTCAGCGACTTTTCGGGCTTGCTCCGCGTGATCTCCTCAAACGTATAGCCCGTGGTGCCGCGCCTCGAGGGCGTTGTTGGCTTGTATACTTTGATCGCCATCGCTCGTTCCTCTCATCCTGCGGGATGTGCACACCGCTGCGTTGCCGGCGGAGCGCTCTTCAGGCTATACGCCCTCGAAAAAGCTGATGCTGTCGCCAGGCGCCAACCTGACCAGCGCCTTCTTGTAGCCCGACTGCTTGCCATAGTAGCGCCCAAAACGCCGCGCCGTGTCATGAATCCGTATCACGTTGACATCCTGCACCTTGACGTCGAACAGCGCCTCTACCGCGCGCCGCACGTCGTACTTGGTTGCACGCACATCCACCTCAAACGAGTAGGTGTGCAGCGTATCGACTTGGTAGTTGGTCTTCTCTGTCAGAATAGGGCGCTTCAAAACCCTGTAGATATCCATCCAGCCTCTCCTATTCCGCCGAGCCCAGCCAGCTGTGAATCGCCTCTACCGCGCTGAGCGGCATCACCAAATAGTCATAGCCCAGCAGATCGCGCACGCTCAGGCAGGTCGCCCGCTGCGTCTTGACCCACGGCAGGTTCCGCGCCGCCAGCTCCACATTGGCGTTCTCCTGCGGCAGCAGCACCAGCGCCGTCGAGTCCACGTTCACGCGCTGCAAAAAGCCCTCGAACTCGCGCGTCTTGGGCTCGGCCATCTGCAGATCGTCCACCACTACAAGCTGCCCGTCGGCCGCCTTGACCGACAACGCCGAGGTCAACGCCAGACGCCGCATCTTGCGGTTCATCTTTTGGGTATAGCTGCGCGGCACTGGGCCGCCCCACACCCCGCCACCCTTCCACTGCGTCGCCCTGATGCTGCCCTGACGTGCACGCCCGGTGCCCTTCTGGCGCCAAGGCTTGCGCCCGCCGCCGGCCACCTCGCCGCGCTTCTTCGCCTTGGCAGTGCCCAGGCGAGCATTCGCGAGCTGCCGCACCACAGCCTGATGCATCACCGCTTCGTTCGGCTCAATGCCAAACACCTGCTCGTCGAGATCAACCTCGTTGACCGTCTCACCGGCCATATTGCGAACCACTACCCGCATGGTCATCTCCCTGTATCCGCCTCGCGTTTGAGGCGCGATCTGTCTGCTTGGGGCGCGCTCTGGGCCCGCTCTCGCCGGGGCGTTCGCGCCACTCCCCACACCCTCTAGCCCTGCAGCGGACGCTTCCTCTTGGCGGCGCTCGTCTTCATCGCGCCGCGCAGCACCACCAGGCCATTGTTCGCCCCGGGCACCGCGCCCTTGACGGCAATCAAGTGCTTTTCCGGATCCACCTTCACCACCTCGAGGTTCAGCGAGGTGATGCGACGGTTGCCCATGTGCCCAGCCATACGCAACCCCTTGTACACACGTCCTGGGGTGGTGCCTGAGCTGATCGCGCCCGGAGAACGCTGCCGGTCAGACTGACCGTGCGTAGCCGGGCCACCGTGAAAGCCATGACGCTTCATACCGCCCTGGAACCCGCGCCCCTTTGACGTGCCGACCACGTCAACCAGTTCGCCCGGTTCAAACAGGTCTACGTCAACCACCTGGCCAACCTGGTACTTTTCCAGGTCGTCGGTGCGGATTTCACGCAGGTGGCGGAGAGGGGGGCAGTCGCCCAGATGGCCTCGCTCCGGCTCGCTCAGATGCCTGGCATGCCCAAAGCCGAGCTGTACCGCGTTATAGCCATCGACGTCTGCTGTTTTGATCTGGACCACATGACATGGTCCCGCCTCAATGAGGGTAACCGACACGACTTCACCGTTATCGGTGAAAACCTGAGCCATGCCGAGTTTCTTGCCCAACAAACCTTTGCGCTTTGCCATCTTATCCTCCGGGGGCACATTCCTGGCAGCCACTTGTCGCTCTGACAAGGCGGGCTACAAGGCCTCTAGCCTTTCCCCCTTTGAATCGGCGACGATCTCCGTCGCTCGCTCGCTAGAGCTTGATTTCGATGTCCACGCCAGCCGGCAGATCCAGCCTCATCAGCGTGTCCACTGTCTTGGCGTTCGGGTCCAGCACGTCCACAAGACGCTTGTGCGTGCGGATCTCCAGCTGTTCGCGCGAGTCGCGATCGATAAACGCCGCGCGGGCCACGCTGAACTTTTCAATCCGGGTCGGCAGGGGAACCGGTCCCACCACCGCGGCCCCCGTTCGCTCTGCCGCCTCGACGATCTGCCGCGTCGACTGGTCCAGCAGACGGTGGTCGTATGCCTTGAGCCTGATTCTGATGCGCTGTTGTTTGGCCATACTATGCTGGGTTCTGGGTCCGCGCAGTCCTCATTCAAGATCCGCGCGCCCGGTCCCCGACCTCCCTCTTGATGTGGGCCGATACTGCTCGGCCGATCGCTCCAGACTCTACAGACCGCGTTACTCGATGATCGAGGTTACCACGCCGGCGCCCACCGTGCGGCCGCCTTCGCGAATCGCAAAGTGCAACCCCACTTCCAGCGCCACCGGCATGATCAGGTTCACCGTCAGGTTCGCGTCGTCACCCGGCATCACCATCTCGACGCCCTCGTCCAACTTGACCTCGCCCGTCACGTCCATCGTACGTACAAAGAACTGCGGCCGGTACCCGTCAAAGAACGGCGTATGCCGGCCCCCTTCGTCCTTCGTCAA
>DIVQ01000072.1 GCA_002423325.1 Anaerolineales bacterium UBA6128
ATAGCCTCAGTGCCCAGGCCGCGGCCCCACCAGGGCTTGGCAAGCGCCAGGCTCAGCCAACCAGCGCCATGCGGCCACTGTATGTCCTCCAACCCCGCCATGCCGATCAGCATGTCATCCATGAGCAGGCGCACAGCAAAGCTGAACGTGTTGCTGTTCGTCCGCGACTGCTCCAGGCGCTCCGCGATCTTCTCTTCGGTCTTGGGAAACGGCGACGTCCGATCTGGTGAGCGCCGTCAGCCGCAGCTTTTCGCCGCACATCAGCTCATTGGCCAACATCACGACATCCTTCCAGCGTCACGGCCAGAGTTCTAGTGATGGAACAGCCGCAGTCCCGTCAGACACATGACCATCCCGTAGGCGTTGCACGCCTGCTCGACATTCTCATCGTTGACCGAGCCGCCGGGCTGCGCCACGTACTTGACGCCGCTCTCGGCCGCGCGATCGATCGAGTCGCGGAACGGGAAGAAAGCGTCCGAGCTCAGCACCACATCGCTGACCCTAGAGAGCCAGTCCCGCTTCTCATCCGGCGACAACCGCTTGGGCACCACCTTGAACATCCGCTCCCAGGCCGCCTGTTCAGCCAAGGAGAGCGCGTCCATCAGGTACAGGTCGATGGCATTGTTGCGCTCGGAGCGCGCCACGCCGTCTGCAAATTCCAGGCCCAGCACCGCAGGGTGCTGGCGCAGGAACCAGAGATCCGACTTGTGTGCTGCCAACCGCGTGCAGTGTACGCGCGACTGCTGTCCGGCACCGACCCCCGTCACCTGGCCATGGTGCGCCAGGCAAACCGAATTCGACTGCGTGTACTTGAGCACGATTGTGGCCAGCACAAGGTCCTGCAGCGCTCCCTCTGGCACGTCCCGGCTCTCGGTCACGCGGTTGGCGAACAGCGCCTCGCCAATGACCTGATCATTACGCCGCTGTTCGAGCGTCACACCGTACACCTGCCGCCGCTCGATCGGCTCCGGCGCATAGGTCGGGTCCATACGCAAGACCCGGTACTCACCTTGGCGCTTTTTTTGCAGCAGTCGCAACGCCGCCGGCTCAAAGTCCGGCGCCACAACGCCATCTGACACCTCGCGCACGATCAGCCGCGCCGTGGCCTCGTCGCAGGTACGGCTGAGCGCCACCCAGTCGCCAAAGGAGGACAGCCGATCGGCGCCTCGAGCGCGTGCATAGGCCGAAGCCAGCGGCGACAAGGCCATATCCTCCACAAAACAGGCGGCGCGCTCCTCGGCACTCAAGGGAACCGCAACAGCGGCGCCCGCTGGGCTGACGTGCTTGAACGATGCCGCCGCCGGCAGTCCAAGCGCCTCGTCCAGCTCGCGCACCAACTGCCAGGCGTTGAGCGCATCCAACAGGTTGATGTACCCCGGGCGTCCGCTCAACACCTCAATGGGCAACTCTCCCCGCTCCACAAAGACCCTTGCGGGCTTCTGGTGCGGGTTCATTCCGTAACGCAAAGTCAGTTCACTGGGTGACATTCAGGCCTCCTGATTGGGCTGCGGCCCTCAGTGACCGCGTTTGACCGCATTGTAGGTGCCCGAGCGGGGCTTGGCAAGTTCCCCGGCGCTGTCCTTTGACCCCTCAGAAGCCCAGTGCTAGAATCTCCACCCGGACCGAACCAGCCAATGCCCCTCGAAGGGAGAGGCCGCCTGAAGCGGCCGAATGCCATGACGCAAGCACGCTCACCCCAGACCCTTGCCCGCACGCTACTCATCGATGCCGACGACACGCTCTGGGAGGGCAGCATCTATTACCTGGAGTGCTCGCATCGCTTCCGGGTATATATGGCTACCTTCGGATGCGATCCCGATGAGGCGCTGCGCGAACTGCGCGCCGCCGAACTGGAGGCCGTGCCCGACTTTGGTTATGGTCCGCCGGGCTTTTGCCATGGCTTGGAGGTAGCCTGTCAACGGCTGCTCACGCGCATCAGTCGCCCGGCCGGACCAGACGAGTTGGCAGCCGCCCGCGCATTCGGCGAGCCGATGCTGGAAGCGCCCATGGTGTTACTGCCCGACGTCAGGCCCACCCTTCAGGCCCTCAGGCCAAGCAGCTGGCTGCTGCTGCTGACCAAGGGCAGCCCGACCGTCCAACGCGGCAAGATTGAACGCTCCGCGTTAGCCCCGTTGTTCGACACCATCCGCATCGAGCAGGAGAAGGATGCCGCCGTTTACCATCGCCTCATGGACGAGTTTGGCCTCGACCCGGAGAATTCCTGGATGATCGGCAATAGCCCAAGATCAGACATTAACGCCGCCAACGCAGCCGGTCTCCGCGCCATCCACATCCCTCACGCGGCGACATGGATGGGCGAGCCGGAAGAGATTCAGCAGCCCGCACGCGTCGCGACCCTGCATCGCTTTGCCGACCTCCCCGCCTTCTTTGGTGTCACATCCCAGGCGGGCAAGCAATGATCGAGCAGACCTTGATGACCGAGCTCGAGACGCTAGTCGCCCAGACTTACCTGCTTTGGGAGCCGGGTTGGGTTACATTCAACTGGCGCGAATACACTTGGGACCATGTGCAGCGCGTGCGCGCGCTCGCGCACACGTTTGCGCAACGCGAGGAAGCCGACACCGACGTCGTCTCACTGGCAGCGCTGCTGCACGATGTCACCAAATCGTACGACGGCGAGTATGTGACCGACGCTTTCGGTCAGCGCGTGGTGGACGCCAATGGGCAGTGGCACAACGTCGCTCGCGCACCCGTGGGCGCTAACGAGGTCACCCGCCTGTATGCGGAGCTGGCGCTGACCGGCACGCTGCACAACGTCTCGGGCGCGCGGGTGGCCCAGGCGCTGCTGCAGCGCCGCAATGTGCCGCTCGAACGGCTCAGCAGCGTCACCGCGGCCATCGAGGAGCACCTGTCCCCGCCGGATAACGCGGGCGCAGAGAGCCTGTGCCTGTACGACGCCGACACCATCGACGCCAACATCGGGCTGCCCGCCTTTGTGCGCAACATCTACATCCACGTGCACTTTTTCGGTGAACGCAACCCGACAGCACGCCCCCTGGCCCAAACGCTCCTTGACGCGCCGCTCGACTACCTCGACCCCTACGTTCGCGAAAAGCTCAGGCCCTGGTCACATGGCAAACTGCGCGACTTTGTCCCGCGCCTGCGCACCGCGTCCGGGCGCGAGCTGGCCTTGGCGCGTCTGCAGCGTCTCGATGAAATGTTCGATGCGCTGCTCCGTGAACTTGACGATCCGGCGCCCAACCTTGCCAGCGGACGCCTGGCCGTGCTGCTGCACTATATGCGGCACCACGAGCGAGCCTCCATCGCCGCCGAAACCGGCGCGCTCCAGCAGTGGGCGACGCTCAACGGCGCGTGCGACGGCGCGCGCAGCCTGGTGCGCGCCATCGCAAACGAGTCCGCGGGCCTCGAATAGCAGACTCCCGGAGGCGCACCCCCGGGAGTCTGATCTCTGGCCCATACCGCGCTGGCGATCTCACTCGATACCCAGCTTGACGACGTGTATCAGCGCAGATGCCCCTTCTCCAAGTACTCGTCGAACAACCGGCCCCAGGGGCTCTCCTGGCGCCAGCGATCGTAGACGTGGCGCTCCTTGAGCGGCCAGCGGTAGTAATCGTGATAGGCCTCGGACATGAACTCGGCAAAATGCACCAGTGGCGTGTGAAAGATCAGCTTTTGCAGCACCTTGGTGGGGCCGTACCAGGAAAGCCACCCCATCACGCGGTGAAAGTTGACGCCGATGCCAAACTGCCAGTCCTCGCCGCTGATGTCGTCGCCCACAATCTCGATCTCACGCGGGTCGCCCACGCCCAGCCCCTGCTCGTGCGCGATTCGAATATAGTCGATACTGAGCGGGTCAAAGCCCATCAGCTTGGCCGCCACGGCATCGATGGCGACCTGATCGCCGCTGGCAAGAATCACGTTCTTGATCTCTGGCTTCATGACGCGCGGGCCGGTGCCGTTGCCAGCCGTGGTCCCATCCATCACGGCGAAGATGCCGGTATGTAGCTCTTTCTGAATCGCCAGCAAGTCCACCAGCGTCTCATGGATCCAGGAGTGGGTATAGTGCCGGTTGGTGTTGAGCAGGCCCCCAAAGGCGTTCTTCATGGCACCGGTGG
>DIVQ01000178.1 GCA_002423325.1 Anaerolineales bacterium UBA6128
CCGAGCCGCCGGCCGAGTCGCCCTCCACAATGAACAACTCGGCGCGCTCCGCGTCGCGGTCGGCGCAGTCGGCCAGTTTGCCGGGCAAGGCGCTATTCTCGAGCGCGCTCTTACGCACCACAAGCTCGCGCGCCTGCCGTTCGGCCAGGCGCGCCCGCGCCGCCAGCAACGACTTGTCAATGATCGCGGCAGCGGACTTGGATTCCTTCTCCAGCCAGGCCGCAAAGGCATCGCCAAACACGCTGGCCACCTGCCCCGCAACCTCGGCGTTCCCGAGCTTGGCCTTGGTCTGGCTCTCGAACTGCGGATCCGGCATTTTGACGCTGACGATCGCCGTCAGCCCCTGACGCACATCCTCGCCGGAGAGGTTCTCGTCCTTGTCTTTGAGCATGCCCTTGCGACGCGCATAGTCGTTCAGCGTGCGCGTGAGCGCGCTCCTGAAGCCGGTCAGATGCGTGCCGCCATCGACCGTGCCGATGTTGTTGGCAAAGGCGAACATCGACTCGGCAAACCCGTCAGTGTACTGCAGCGCCACCTCAACCTGCGTCGTGTCGACCGTGCTGCCCACGTAAAAGGTGTCGTGCAGACGCGTGCGATAGCGGTTGAGGTAATAGATGAACGACTTGATGCCGCCCTCAAAGTGAAAGGTGAGATCGGTATCATCGCGCTCATCGACAAAGTGCATGGTCAGCCCACGCGTGAGAAACGCCATCTCGCGAAAGCGTTGCACCAGCGTCTTGCTGCGATAATCAAGCGTGGTCATGATCTCCGTGTCGGGCATAAAGCGCGTGGTGGTGCCTGTACCACTCGCTTTGCCCTTGTCGATCACGCCAGTGACCGGCCGGCCCCGCTCGTAGCGCTGTGTGTGCAGGCGCCCGTCGCGCCTGACCTCTACTTCCAGCCATGCCGACAGCGCGTTTACCGCCGACACGCCTACGCCGTGCAGGCCGCTGGCGACCTTATAGCCGCCGCCGCCAAACTTGCCGCCGGCGTGCAGCACGGTGTGCACCACCTCGAGCGCGCTCTTGCCGGTGGTCTTTTCAACGTCCACCGGGATGCCGCGCCCGTTGTCCTCCACCACGACCGAACTGTCGGTCTTGATGGTGATGTTGATCCGGTCGGCATAGCCTCCCAGGGCCTCGTCGATCGAGTTGTCGACGACCTCGTAGACGAGGTGATGCAGCCCACGCACGTCGGTGCTGCCCACATACATGCCCGGGCGGCGCCGCACGGCCTCCAGTCCCTCCAGGACCTGGATGTCCGCGGCAGTATAGCTGTTCGATGCAGAGTCAGCCATGGCGGTCAGGCACTCCTCAATTGCTGAGAGGCAGCACGCAACGCTGCCATACGGTCACGGAAAAAGATGAACTGCGCAGCGGTCAGGCTCGTGCCTACAAAGGCGTTCAGCAGGATGGCCGCCAGCGTCCCCACGGTGCCGCCAGCCAACTGCATCCAGACCCAGCCCAGCCCCAGGGCGATCACGTTCACCAGAATCAACAAACCCAACGAGGGCCAAAAAGCGGTCCGGACGATGGTGAGACTGGCCGCCAGCGCTTGCAGGGGTCGCGCCTCAGCCATGGTGATCGCAGCAGGCACAAAGGCCACATAGATGAGCACCCACAGCATCAGCGCCCAAAACAAAAAGCTGAGCGCGCCCATCACCAGGCTGCTGCCCACCACCCCAAAGAGCAGCGCGCCGAGGGGCACCAGGAAGATCAGCAGATACGCCCAGTAAGTGAGCACGCGCTTGACCAGCTTGTCAAGACGCAGCCCTTCGCCCCGCACCTGCTGTCCAAGCATGCCGAGATAGACGCAGGCAATCAGCAGGCCCACCAGCAGCAGGGCAACCTCAGTCCCCAGCCACTGACCATAGCTGCTGAGCTCGATCACGCGGTCCACGCCCGGCTCGATCTGGTGCAGGCCGGCGATGCCCGGAACACCGAGGCGCCCCCAGCTCAGCGCAGTCATCAGGTTGGCGCGACCGACACTCTGCTGAAGCATCGCGTCCATCGCGTCAACCATCTGTTGCAGGCTGGCATCTGAGCCGACCGACGCGCCGAAAGTCGTGACCGCGGCGCGCATACTCGCCACCAGCTCTTCTACCACGGGCGCCACCGTAAGCTTGGGCGCGAGCCAGAGCGCCACGTCCAACAGCACCGGAACGGTCATGAGCCACAGGTTTCTGAGAACGGTGTTGAAACCGGCCGAGAGCGTGTCAATGATCCCCAACTTACTATGCGCCTCCTGACCGGCTATTCTACCACAAAGCGCTGTGGCTCTGAAACACCGCGACCTACTCGCCCGAGACCGGTGCGCTGGTCGGGGTCTCCAGATCATCGAGCAGATCGCGCAGCGCCGCAAAGAAGGCGTCGTAGCGTGCAACGCGCTCCGAAAGGGACACAACCCCCTTCTGCAGCTCGTCTACAGAGAGCTTGAGCGTCGACAGGCTGTCCTCCGCCACACCCACGCGCTGATCGAGCGCCTGCACGGTCTGGCTGACACTATCCACGGTCTGCGACAGCGCGTCTACCTGCCCGCTGACGGTGTCCAGCGTCGTCTCAGCGGCCTCGACTGCAGCCTCCACAGTGCCGAGGCGTCCCTCCAGACTGCCAAGCCGAGCCACTTCACTCGCCAGATCAGCCATCTGTGCATCAGCAGTATCGACGCGCTCCCAGGTGAGCTCCTGATTGCGCTGCATCGTGTCTACATTGCGGCTCAACGCGTTGTACTCGCCGCGCGGGGCAAAGTTGAGCGTGCCCGACAGCAGAGCCAGGGTCCCCAAGGCAAGCAGGGCCCCAAGCAGCCCGCCAAGCGCCACCAGCAGCGCACTCCGCCAGAACCCGAACCGCGCCCGCTCTGGCGCATCCTCGGTACTAGGACTGGGAGCCGCATGCGTGTCCTGCACAGGTCCTCGCGCCGTCGCCTGCGGGGCCTCTTCGGGCGCGTTGCTGATATCGGCCGTGGTCGTGCCGGATTCGTGCACCATTGCCTCCTCCTGCTGTTCCGACTCTTCCATGAATCGCGCCAGTTCCGGCAGCTCTTCATCCAAAGAACTGGCCCGCCCAGCGTCCTCTTTGGCGGCAGTCAGGACGCCGGGGTCCTCCGCCTCAAGCGCGACATCGGGAGCCCTCGCGACCGCGCTCACGTCTTTGGGTGACTCGCCGTCAGGCTCTTCGTACACCAGCTCTGCATTCGGGATTGCGGCGAGCGCAGCCGCATCATCGACAACATCGGCTACGATGCCCATCTCTTCCGCTTCCGGCTCTGCGTCCGGGGGCATCACCACCGCACTCTCCGCGGCCACCGGCTCAGCCTCTGGCGTTTCGATCGACGGTTCCGCGACGGGGGCTGGCGTCACCTCGGCCACACCCTCCTCATCCACCAACACGACAACGCCTTCGGTCGCCTCCGGTGGGACACTGAGAGGGTGTGTCTTGGCCGTCCGAACGGGCCCCACAGCAGCTTTGGGCGACGTTTCAATCGTGGGGATGATCTCTACCTCGGCGGACCTCACCGGCTTGCCCACCGAGAGCTGATGGCCGAACTTGTCCAGCCACCCCTCTGCGATACCCGAGATCGCCGCAAGGTCGCTCAGACTCTTGAAAGGGCCATGCTGCTCGCGATAGGCCATGATGCGCCGGGCCAACACCTCGCCGATGCCTTCCACGCCCTCTTGCAGTTCCTCTGCAGTGGCCGTGTTGACATTGATCGGGGCCTTACCTGCTTTGTCCATCTGACACCTCCGCTTTGCATCGTGGTGATCGACGCGCCATGGTCGTCACCTGACATTACTCAACGAGTTTATTATAAGAGATCGGCCGGGCCGACACAAGCGCGAGCGCGCCTGCGCCATCGCAGGAGGATGTCAGATCAGGCCATGCAATTGAGCGATCGAGGTCAATAGGTCCCTGTTCCC
>DIVQ01000018.1 GCA_002423325.1 Anaerolineales bacterium UBA6128
TGGTGCTGCTCGACGACAACTTTGCGACGATCGTCAATGCTGTCGAAGAGGGGCGCACGATCTATGAGAACATCCGCAAGTTCGTCAAGTACACCATGTCGAGCAACATCGGCGAGATCGTGGTGATGCTGCTGGCTCCGTTGCTCGGCATGCCGATTCCGCTGAGCGCGCTGCAGATCCTGTGGATCAACTTGCTGACCGACGGCCTGCCGGGTCTGGCGCTGGGTGTGGAGCCGACGGCACCCGACACGATGAATCAGCCCCCGCATCCGCCGGATGAGAGCGTTCTCGCGCGCGGGCTGGGCTCCTACATGCTGTTGGTGGGCCCGTTGATGGGCGTGGTCGCGTTGCTTCCCGCGTTGTTCGGCTCTGGTTCTGCGATGAACCTGGACTTTGAGGTCTGGCGCACGATGGTTTTCACGACGCTGTGCCTGGCCCAACTGGGCAACGCACTGGCCATTCGCTCTGATCGTTTCCTGTTGGTGGAACTGGGTCTGTTCACCAACCGGCCGCTGCTGGGGGCGGTGGCGGTCACCCTGGCGTTGCAGATGGCGGTCGTCTATGTGCCCTTCCTGCAGAACATTTTTGCGACGCAGGCGCTGACAGTGGGACAGCTCCTGCTATCCCTGGCGCTCAGCAGTGTGGTGTTCGTCGTGGTCGAGCTCGCGAAGCTGCTGAAAAGGCGACTTGAGCGCAAGGCGGCAGTGGCAGTGTAGGGCACTGTACCACGGACACGGCCTCCCGTCCGGCCATGGGAGTTGAGCAGCGATGCGAATAGCCGAAATGCGCGCGGATGATCTGTCCGCGCTGTATGACCTGATGCGGGCCAGCGGTCGCCACCCGCGACTGACGCCCGCCTGGTTGGAGCATTGCACGCTGGGTGATGCCACGTCGCCCACCGATCTGCGCCTGCTCTCCTGGGAGGGCGCCGAGCTGGTTGGTGCATGCCTGGCGTGCGTGCGGGCCGGCAGCGGCCTGGTCAAGTGGTTCGACGTGCATCCGGGCTGGCGTCGCCGCGGCCTCGGGATGGCGCTCTTCGACGAGCTCGAGGCGCGTCTGCGCGCTCGCGGCGTGGCGGACGTGGCCGTCAAGGCGGCCGCGCCCAACTATTTCGCCCCCGGCGTCGACATCTCGTACACCGACGCGGTCTGCTTTTTGCTTGCGCGTGGCTTCAAGACCGACCGCAATGCGCTGGTGGACATGACCGTCAACCTGACGAGCGCCGATCTGGACAGCGCAGCGGCTGAGCGGGCGCTGGCGGAGCAAGGCATTGCGCTGCGGCGCGCCCGCTGCGACGAGGTTGCTGCTGTGGCCGCCTTTGCGTTAGGCGAGTTCTCGGTGGGTTGGTTACAGGAAGTGATCGAGGCGCAAGACTATGAGCCGCTGCCGCTGTTTGCGGCTTTTCGTGGCGCCGACGTGTTGAGTTTTGCGGTGACCGAGGTCACCGGGCCGGCGCGTTTCGGACCCACGGGAACGCGTCGCGACATGCGCGGGCGCGGTCTGGGCGGTGCGCTGCTCAAGATGGCGCTTCGCGATTTGCGCGACCGCGGGGCCGCCAGCGCGGACATCGGCTGGGTGGGGCCGCTGGCCTTCTATGCGCGCGCCGTGGATGCACGCATCACGCGGGCTTACTGGCGCTTTGAAAAAACGTTGGCCGCGCCGGGCGGTTAGTGTGTCTGGGCAGGTCCGGATGCCCGCGCAGTCTCTTCGCCCGATCGCGTGCCTGCACGCAGACGGAAGGGAGGAGACGAGATGGGCGTCGGGTATGTGTACGACAAGGTCTTCCTCGAGCATGATACGGGCGATCATCCCGAGCACGCCTCGCGTCTGATCCACTGCGTCGACTATCTCGACCGGGAGGGCATCCTGCCCTTGCTCACGCCACTGGCTGCCGAGCCGGCTGCGCGCACCGATCTGCTGCGTGTCCACGATGCTGCCTACATCGACAGCGTCCGACGGGTCGCACGGGAGGGCGGCGGCTATCTCGATCTCGACACGCCGGTGAGCGCGGGATCGTACCAGGCAGCGCTGTACGCGGCTGGCAGCACAATCGCGGCCACGCGAGCAGTGTTGTGTGGCAAAGTCGCGCAAGCGTTCGCGCTGGTGCGCCCGCCCGGCCACCACGCCATGCGCAATCGGGCGATGGGGTTCTGTTTGTTCTGCAACGTGGCCGTGGCGGCAGCCTGCGCGCTGGATGAGGGCGGCCTCAGCCGCATCGCGATCGTGGATGTGGACGTGCATCACGGCAACGGCACGGCCGCGGCCTTTGCAGGCGACGAGCGGGTGCTCTATGTCTCGACGCACCAACACCCGCACTACCCCTACACGGGCGACTGGCGCGATACGGGCGAGGGGGCATCGCAGGGGCGCCGCATCAACATCGCGCTGCCGGCCGGCGCGGGTGACGAGACCTTCCGGCTGGCCACAGAATTGATCATCACGCCAGCACTGCGGCGTTTTCGCCCGGAGCTCGTTCTGGTGTCGGCGGGCTATGATGCCCACTATCTCGACGACCTCGCCAGATTGCGACTGACCGTCAACGGCTATGCGCAACTGATGCGTGTGCTGCTGGGGCTGGCGCGTGAGTTGTGCAGCGGCCGCATGGCGCTCACGCTGGAGGGCGGCTACAACCTGGACGTGCTGGCGGCCGGTGTTGCGGCGACCTTCCGCGTGCTGCTGGACACGCCCTGGGAGGACGCGCTGGGGACACCGGGCTGGCATGATTCCGGGAACAGGGACCTATT
>DIVQ01000224.1 GCA_002423325.1 Anaerolineales bacterium UBA6128
GCATGTGCTCGGCCATCCAGCCTTCGCGGTGCGCCATCGCAGAGGCGATGCGCAGCGCAAAACACTTTTTGCCCAGCAGCGCGTTGCCGCCATAGCCCGAGCCGTACGACCAGACCAGGTCCTCCTCGGGAAAGTGGCTGATGTACTTTTCGTCCATCGGCGCGCAGGGCCAGGGAACGTCCTGCTCGCCCGGCTTGAGCGGCGCACCCACCGAGTGCAGGCACGGCACAAAGGTGCCGTCGGGGCCAAGCTGCTCGATCACGCGCACGCCCACGCGCGTCATGATGTGCATATTGCAGACCACATAGCGGCTATCGGTGATCTCAATACCTACCTTGGACATGGGCGAGCCGTACGGTCCCATCAGGAAGGGGATCACGTACATCGTGCGTCCCTTCATGCAGCCCGTGTACAGGCCGGTCATGGTCTGCTTTAGTTCGTCGGGCGCGACCCAGTTATTCGTGGGACCAGCATCGTCCTGATTGGTTGTGCTGATGTAAGTGCGCTTCTCTACACGCGCCACGTCGCTCGGCTGTGAGCGGAACAGAAACGAGTTCGGCCGCTTGACAGGCGTTGCAGCACCCGCCTTGACGGCCTCCGCCATCAGACGGTCATACTCTTCTTTGCTGCCATCGCACCAGTAGATCTCGTCGGGCTGGCACATCGCGGCCACTTCCTCAATCCAGGCCACCAACCGCTTGTTCTCGACTTTGTACGACATCCGTGACTCCTTTCAACCGCTCAGCAGCGCATCCAGCGCTGCGCAAATCGCCTGCAAGCCGTCGCCCGCAAATGCGTATATTCCCCCATTATAACGGAATACCATCTGATCATACGCAAGACCCAGCGGCTGTCAAACGTCCGGCGGCAACTTGTAGGCTGCCTGTGCCTGCCCTATAATGGGCGGCGTTGGTCGGCCAGACGCGCAGGCCCAGTCTGATCTCTCGCCCGCGGAGCACAAGATGGATTACATCAACTTTGTACTGCGACTCAGCGAATGGGACCCGGTATCTCAGACCGGCATCGCTGAAGTGCCGCAGTCGCCCGCGGGCGAATGCGCGCCGTACCACTTTTCCCTGCAGATCGACGGACGCTACAACAACCAGCGCACCCACCGCACCAGCGCCAGCGCCGCCGCCCTGGGCCGCAGCCTGATGCAGGGGGTCTTTTCGCAGGATAGCCTGAGCCTGTGGCGCGAGAGCTACCAGATCGCGCGTTCACGCAAGCGCGGCCTGCGGCTGCGTCTGCAGATCGACTCCTGGGACCTGGCGCGGCTGCCATGGGAGATGCTGTACGACAGCCAGCGCAGCAACTTTATGGTGTTCGATCCCCACGTTTCGCTGGTGCGTTACTTTCGCCTGCACGCGGCCCCGCCCGTGCCGCGCCCGGCCAAGTCGTTCCGAGTACTCGTTGTCGCGGCCGCGCCGCGCGATATGCCGGCCATCGCCTGGGAACGCGAGATGGACGTGCTGGGCGACGCCCTGCGCGAACTGCGCGCTGAAAAGCGCGTCGAGGTGCTCTACTGCACGCATGCCACGCTCAACAGCCTGCAGGTAGCGCTGCTGGACGGCACGCCCGACGTGGTGCACTTTGTGGGCCACGCGCACTATGACAGTGCCGAGCAGCAGGGCTACCTGTTCCTGGAAGACGACGCGGGCGCCCGCGCACGCTGGGGCGCCGAGGACGCTGCACGCTTCTTCCGACGCTACGGCACCAACCTGATGGTACTGAACGCCTGCGACACCGCCAACGGCGCCTGGGCCGGCCTGGCGCCCGCGCTCGTGCGCACGGGCATCCCCGCTGTGGTGGCGATGCAGTGGCCCATCGAGGACGAGGCCGCCATACGCTTCACCCAGCTGTTCTACCGCGCTCTCGCGCTGGGGCACACCATCGACGAATGCGTGGCCGAGGGCCGCCTCAGTTGCGGCGGCGTGCAGTCCGATCCGAACGACTGGGCCGCCCCGGTGCTGTTCCTGCGTTCGGCAAGCGGGCGGCTGTGGACCGACGACCTTGGCGCCCCCACCGGCGCCAACAAGGCGTCTGTGCCGTCTGCGAGCCCGTCGCGTTCCGCGGGCCAGCCCGCTGCGGACGATCCGCCGTCCGACGAGGGGTTTCACTTTCGCACCCACGGCCCACTGCTGGCCTCGGTCGACGGCGCCGAGCTGATGGACCGCGCCGAGCTGCGGCGCGCGCTACGCCTCGCCCAGCAACCCGCCGTCACCCAGTACATCGCGCTCCTGGGCGCCCGCCAAACGGGCAAGACCACCCTGCTGACGCGCCTGCGCGACCTGCTTCAGGATGCGGCACCCTGCGTGTTGATCGACCTGTCGGTGATGATCAAGCAGGACGCGCGCGCCTGCTTTTGCTATGTGGCCTTTTGCCTGCTCAACGAGATCCGCGAGCGCTATTCAGAGAGCACGCACCTGCCTGAGTGCTACCCCATCGACAGCGCCGTCGAGTTTGTCCAGTTCCTGCAGGCGCTGGCCGCCAGCTGCTCGGCTCAGCGCATCGTGGTGCTGCTCGACGAAGTGGGCGCGCTCAGCCCCGAGGTCTCGGACGCGTTCTTTAACGCGCTCCGCACCGTCTTTACGCAGGGGCGCGCGCTCAACAACCAGCTCTCCAAGTATCTGTTCGCCTTTGGCGGCGCGGTAGACCTCTACGCCCTCACCTTTGGGACCATTTCGCCGCTGAACATCTGCGAAAAGATCCATCTGGGCGACCTGAGCAAGGCCGACGTACGCACCATTGTGGGTCAGTTCGCGCGACTCAATGTGCGCGTCACCACAGCCACCGCTGAGCGCATCCACGCCTGGACCGGTGGACACCCCTACCTGACGATGCGTATGTGCGCCCTGCTGGAAGCCATGGGTCTGAGTCAACTGAGCCCCACGCAGGTCGATGAGGTGGCCGAGCAGATGCTGGTAGAGGATGACAACATCCTGCATGTGCTGCACGAGCTGGGCAAGCGCCCGGCCGAGCGTCGCAGGCTGCGCTCGATCATGCTGGAGGGCAGTCGGCTGCCGTTCAGCCGCAACGACGCCATCCTCGCCTCACTCGAGATGATTGGCGTCATTCGCCCCTCTCAGCCGCCCAGCGTGCGCAACATGCTTTACGATCGCGCGCTGCACGCCTGGTTTGCGGCCGAGGAGGCCACACCGGCAGAGGCGGACGCAATCGACGACACGATTGAGGCGCTATACGCGCGCCTGGCCAAACTGCGCCAGGAAGCGCTGGATGCCAACGGGGAGTATAGTTGTGGTCAGGCCTGGAAGTTGTTGGCCGCGTCGCTCTTTTCGCTCGTGCCGGCCTTTTCGGTGCGCGCGGGCGGCCCACTGGATGAGCGCCCCAACACCATTCGCTTCGAAGTCAATGCCGCGGCGCCCGGCGGGCAGCAATGGAGCGGCTACGGACCCCTGCTGCACGTAGCCTGCCTGCAGGCAGGCGCCGACGGGTTGCGCGCAGCCGTGGAGACGCTATTGGGCCAGGCGGCCGAGGATGGCGTGCGTCTGATCCTGGCGATGACCGCGGGACAGGCGCGCACGGAGCGTACACGCATCGCATCCGGCACGCGCGGCACCCTTACGCTGGTGGTGATTGACGACCGCGAGGTGCAGCGCCTGCTGGCGCAGCGCGACGACCTGGATGACTGGCTGCGCGGACGCGTGCTCGAGGCGCGGCGCAAACGGCTGTAGCTCAGGCCGGGGCGTCCAACCACTCGCCGATCAGGTCGTACTCTTGCGCCGCAACAATGCGGGTGCGCACGAA
>DIVQ01000173.1 GCA_002423325.1 Anaerolineales bacterium UBA6128
ATGCAGCGCAACTGGATCGGCCGCTCCGAAGGCGCCTGGGTCAACTTTCACGCAGAGTACCCTCAGCCCGAGCCCTGTAGGGGCGCGGCTTGCTGCGCCCATCCTGCCCCCATCCGCATATTCACCACCCGTCCCGACACCCTCTGGGGCGCCACCTTCATGGTCCTCGCCCCCGAGCACCCGCTCGTCGACGCCCTCACCACGCCCGAGCTCGCCCAGGCCGTCGCCGACTATCGCTTCCAAGCCTCCCGCCAGTCCGAAATCGAGCGCCTCGCCGTCAACAAAGACAAGACCGGCGTCTTTATCGGCGCGTACGCCATCAACCCCGTCAACGGCGCCCGCGTGCCCATCTGGATCGCCGATTATGTCATGATGGCCTACGGCACCGGCGCCATCATGGGCGTCCCCGCCCACGACGAGCGCGATTTCGCCTTTGCCCTCAAATACGCCCTGCCCATCCTGCCGGTCATCCAGCGCACCGACGGCCTCGCCAAATCCTACGTCTACCCCGCCGCCGTGCGCCCCGGCCTGCCCCAGGCCCTCGCCGCCGCCGGCCTCGCCTTCGAGCAGCAGAACGGCCACACCTTTGTCACCCTGCAGGGGCTCGACCAGGTCAACGCCTACATCGACATCGTCCGCGCGCACCTGCTGCCCGGCTACTGGGTCAGCATCGTCGGCGCCGCCTTCGCCTTCCTGTTCGACGACGGCATCATGCATCTGGATTCCGCCGAGTCCGACGCCGCTATCCTGGCCCGCTGCCAAACCCTGCTGCGCGATCACGGCCTCACGCACTCCTCGGCCCTGCGCGCCCGCACGGCCATGGAATTGTTGTGGACCGTCCAGTTCTACCACGACGCCCTCTTCCACGCCGACTATGGCGAAATGATCAACTCGGGCGCATTCACCGGCACGCCCGGCGACGCGGCCGGTACTCCGGCCCAAGCTGAGTACTCTCAGCCAGCAAAGAAGAAGGTCACCGACTGGCTGGCCGAGCGCGGCATCGGCGGCCGCGAAGTCACCTACAAGCTGCGCGACTGGCTCATCAGCCGCCAGCGCTACTGGGGCGCGCCCATCCCCATGATCTACTGCAACAAGTGCGGCATCGTCCCCGTGCCCGAGGCCGACCTGCCCGTCCTCCTGCCCGATGACGCCCAGTTCATGCCCACCGGCGAATCCCCCCTCATCTACCACGAGGGCTTTCGCAACACCACCTGCCCGGTCTGTGGCGGCCCCGCCCGCCGCGAAACCGACACCATGGACACCTTCATGTGCTCGTCCTGGTACCACTATGCCTATATCTCGCCCTACTACAAAGGGTCCGTCCCCTGGGACCCCGCGGCCGGCGCATACTGGCTCCCCGTCGACCAGTACACCGGCGGCATCGAGCACGCCACCATGCACCTGCTCTACACCCGCTTCTTCACCAAGGTGTTGCGCGATCTGGGCCTTGTCCCCTTCGATGAGCCCATGGTTCGCCTGTTCAACCAGGGCATCATCCTCGGCGAGGATAACGAGAAGATGAGCAAGTCGCGTGGCAACGTCGTCAACCCCGACGACTATGTGTCCACCCTCGGCGCCGACTCTGTCCGCGCGTTCCTGATGTTCATCGGCCCGTGGGAAGAGGGCGGCAGTTGGAGCTCGACGGGGATCGAGGGCATCTACCGCTTTATCAACCGCGTGTGGAACACGGCCTTGGAGGCGCCGGAGCAGGCTGCGGCAGCGCCGACCGAGGAGGAGATCGCCGATCTGCTGCGCATTACGCACAAGACGATCACGCGCGTGACAGACGATTTTGAGCGTTTCCAGTTCAACACCGCGCTGGCGGCGTTGATGGAGTTCAGCAACGCGCTGATCAAGGCCAAGGACACTGCCGTGTATGGCAGCGCGGCCTGGCAAGAGGCCATCCGAACCATGGTGCTGATGATGGCGCCGATCATGCCACATGTGGCTGAGGAGCTGTGGGAGCGACTGGGCGGCGAGTATAGCGTGCACACGCAGGCCTGGCCGGCCTACAATGCTGAACTGGCGGCGGACCGCGTGCTCACGCTGGTGGTGCAGATCAATGGCAAAGTGCGCGGTCGCGTTGAGCTGCCTGCCGACGTGGACGAGGAGACCGCCAAGGCCGCAGCGATGGAAAACCCGAACGTGCTGCGTCACCTGGAACAACAGCAAGTGGTCAAGGTGCTGTACGTGCCGGGCCGCCTCGTCAACATCGTAGTTCGCGGAGGCGGGTCAGGCTGACGCTGAACGCCACAAAGAATGCACACCTCGGGGCCGGAACGGACTTGACACGCTCACGGCCCTTGGTAGAATCGTATACAGGGAGTCCAGCCCAGAAGGGGGCGAGACCATGACGCAACACCTGAGGCGCGTAGGGCTGATCGCAGTCTGCTGCCTGTTGGCGTTCCTGCCGGCCTCGTGCCTGCTGCGGACGGGTACCAACCCGGCGACGCTGACCTACAAACTGCCTACGACCATCACTGTGCCGGTGGGGACGCTGCTGCCCGGCACCGACATCCGCTACATCGGGATGACCGATGAGGACGCCAATGTGCTCATCGGCGATCAGGTTGCGCACAAGCGCAAGGGCGATTCGCTCAACTGGACCGGCAAACCACTGGACGGCGTGACGGTTGAGCTCAAACTGCGCGTGGTCTGGTATACTGAGACCGAGCTGCGCTTGCTGGGCACGGCCAAGATCGTGCTCAACAACGTCGCCCCGCATGCCACGACCGCCCTGGCCCAGTCCGAAGTCAAATACAGTGGCGCCGTAGCCTATGCCTTGGCCAAGGGCGCCATCATCCCTGGAACGACGATCACGTATGAGGGCCAGTTCGACGAGGGCGCCAAGCTGGGGGGTACCGCTGACTATCCCTACCGCGAAGAGGGCGACTCGATCCAGTGGGAAGGCACGCTGCGGCCGGGTGTCTACGCGCGTTTCAGCCTGCGCGTCGCCCAGTTCGACGCTCGCGCACTGCGTGTCATCGGCACCATATCGCTCTGGCTGGAGACGTAGGCGCACGCCGCTTGCGTTTATCTGTCTCAGGCTCTATAATGTCCCCAGTACGTTGGCTGAACAAACAAGGAGAGGAAGAGTGGAGGAACAGGACTTGACAATGTTGCCCGAAGGAGGTGACGAGTCCGAGACTGAACACCCGATGGCGCAGTTTCTTGACGCAGACACAGAGTGCCGCACGGTGCCCCGCCGGGGCGAGAACATTGTAGGGACGATCATGAGTATCAGCCCCTCTGAGATTCTCGTAGACGTGGGCTGCAAAACCGAGGGCGTGATTTCGTCGCACGACCTCGAGCGCGTGGATCGCGAGTTTCTCGACTCGATTCAGGTCGGGGACGAGATCTCTGTCTACGTAGTGCGGCCGCAGGACCGCGAAGGCAACATCCAACTGTCGATGTCCAGGTCGCAGTACGAGACAGACTGGAAAGAAGCCGAACGGATCTTTGAGGCGGAGGAAGTGATCGAGGAGACGATCGTGGGCGCCAACCGCGGGGGCCTGATCATCAACCTCGAACGCGTGCGCGGCTTTATCCCGGCGTCGCAGATCGTCAGCGTGCACGTGCCGCGCGATGCGTCGGATGAGGAGCGCGAGACCGCGATGTCGCAGCTGGTGGGCACCAAGCTGCGGCTGAAGGTGATCGAGCTGGACCGCCAGCGCAACCGCCTGATCCTCTCGGAGCGCGCTGCCGTGCGCGAATGGCGCCAGGAGCAGAAGGATCGCCTGCTGGAGCAACTGAAGGAAGGCGAGGTCCGGCACGGCACGGTGAGCAGCCTGTGCGATTTTGGCGCATTCATCGACTTGGGTGGCGCCGATGGGCTGGTGCACCTCTCTGAGCTCTCGTGGCGCAGAGTGGGGCATCCCAAACAGGTGCTCGAAGTCGGGCAAGAGATCGATGTGTTCGTCCTGTCAGTAGACCGCGAAAGGCGGCGCATCGCGCTGAGCATCAAGCGTCTGGAGCAGGAGCCTTGGAGCCGCGTCGATGAAAAGTTTGCGATCGGCCAGTTGGTCAACGGCACGATCACCAAGCTGACGAATTTCGGCGCCTTTGCTCGCCTCGACGACAACATCGAGGGACTGATTCACATCTCTGAGATCTCTGACGAGCGCATCGCCCATCCCAAGGATGTCCTGCATGAGGGCGATGAGGTGCAGTTGCGCGTGATCCGCATCGATCCCGAGCGTCAGCGCATCGGGTTGAGCCTGCGGCGCGTCAGCGAAGAGCAGTACTCGGCAGACTATGACTGGCAAGCCGAACCGGACGACCTCGCGGGGGTAGAGGACTCGAGCGAAGACGAAGGCTAGTCCGAGGCACTTCCAGGCGACCGTCCCATACGCAAAATCGTCACCGCATGACTGGCCCCACAGGCCAACGCGTCGTGTGAGGTTGTAGCGTTCCAGGAACGGAGTGCCAGCGACGCACGAGCGCAAAGGGGCCGGTGTAGATACGCACTGGCCCCTTTTTGTACTCGCGAGGACAGCGCTTCTGTGGCCCGCAACCAGGACGCGCCCCGTTCGTAGATACTGGTGATCGGAGCGTTGTGCAGATTGCAGTGGAAGGATCGACAGGATGACTGACAAGTTTGACCGCTTTACCAAGCGGGCCCGCCGTGCGCTCACCATGGCGCAGGAAGAGGCCCGCCGGATGAACCATGCCTACATCGGCACGGAGCATCTGCTGCTGGGTCTGTTGCGAGAAGAGGAGGGTGTGGCCTCCCGCGTGCTGACCGAGCTCAACCTCACGCTGGGGCAGGTGCGGCTGGCCGTGGAACGCATGGGCGGCGTGGGCGATAGCGTCCCGGTGAGTCTGCAGCTTTCGGACCAGACCAAGCAAGTGATCGAGGCCGCGGTGGAAGAGGCCAAGCGCCTTGGCCATCGCTACATCGGCACCGAGCATCTGCTGCTGGCGCTTGTGCGGCCACAATCCTCGATGGCCGGCGCCGTTCTCTCCAGCCTGAGCATCAACCGCGAGATTGTGCGCCGCAAGGTGCTTGATCTGATGCAGCAGGACGCGCAGCCGGCCGACGCCACAGGACCGGCGCGCGATCCCGGGCAAAAGGACAAAGAGAAGGAAAAGTCGTTGCTCGAACAACTCGGCGTCGACCTCACCGACTTGGCGCGTCAGGGCAAACTGGATCCGGTGATCGGACGCCTGCGCGAGATCGAGCGCGTGGTGCAGATTCTGGCACGCCGCACCAAGAACAACCCGGCCCTGATCGGCCTGCCCGGCGTGGGCAAGAGCGCGATCGTCGAGGGCCTGGCACAACGCATCGTCAAGGGTCAGGTGCCGCGCGATCTCGAGGGCAAGCGCGTTGTCCGCCTGGATGTGGGCTCGCTCGTGGCTGGCACGATGTATCGTGGGCAGTTCGAGGAGCGCCTCAAAAAAGTCATCGACGAGATCAAAACCACCGAGACGGTGCTGTTCATCGATGAGATGCACATGATCGTGGGCGCAGGCGCAGCCGGCAGCTCGGTTGACGCCGCCAACATCCTCAAGCCTGCCCTGGCGAGAGGCGAGCTGCAGTGCATCGGCGCCACCACGCTGAACGAATACCGGAAACAGATCGAGAGTGATGCGGCGCTGGAGCGTCGTTTCCAGCCCGTTTACGTGGACGAGCCCTCGCCCGATGAGACGTTGGCGATCCTGCGGGGCATCCGCTCGCGCTACGAGGAGCACCACAACCTGGAGATCACCGACGAGGCGCTGGAAGCAGCGGTGCGATTGGCCGCGCGCTATGTGCCCGACCGGTTCATGCCCGACAAGGCCATCGATCTGGTGGACGAGGCTGCCTCGCGCGTGCGCGTGTTCAAGGCCTTTCACCAGACTCCTCAACCAGAGGCGACGCCCGTGCTCGTCGAGCAACCGGTGGCGCCGCTGATGCCACCGTCGCTTTTCCAGGATCCTGGCGAAGCCAGCGAACAGCTCAATCTCATGACCCAGCAGCTCGGGGTCGCCGAAGTGAGCACCAAGCTGCGCGTCACTGCCCGCGACGTGGCCGAGATCCTCTCGATGTGGACGGGCATCCCGGCCGCGGACATGACGCGCGACGAGACGGAGCGCCTGATCAACATGGAAGAGGTGCTGCACCAACGGATCGTTGGCCAGGACGAGGCCATCAAGACGCTCGCGCGCGCCGTGCGGCGTGCCCGAGCAGGATTGAAGGATCCGCGCCGCCCGATCGGATCGTTCATCTTTATGGGACCCACCGGCGTGGGCAAGACCGAGTTGTGCAAGGCGCTCGCCGAGTTCATGTTCGACTCTGAAGAGGCCTTGCTGCAGTTTGACATGTCCGAGTTCATGGAACGGCATACCGTATCGCGGCTGGTAGGCGCACCTCCAGGCTATGTGGGCTACGAGGAGGCCGGCCAGTTGACCGAGGCCATTCGTCGCCGACCCTATGCCGTGGTCTGTTTTGACGAGATCGAAAAGGCACACCCGGAAGCCTTCAACATGCTGCTGCAGATCATGGAAGATGGCCACCTCACGGACGCCAAAGGGCGCCTGGTGGACTTTCGCAACACGATCATCATCATGACGTCGAATGTCGGCAGTGCCGTCATCACCCGTGACGCCGCGTTCGGCTTTGGCACCGCGCAAGACGATTCTGGCAGCTACCGCGACATGCGCGGCAAACTGATGGGGGAGCTCAAGCGCATGTTCCGTCCCGAGTTCCTGAACCGCGTGGACGAAGTGCTCGTCTTTCATGCGCTGACGCGCGAAGACATCGAGCGCATCGTCGACATACAGCTGGCGGCGTTGAACGAGCGCCTGACGGAGCAAAAGATCACGCTGAGCCTCAGCGATGCGGGACGCGCCTGGCTGGTGAAGGAGGGCTTTGACCCGCAGTTCGGCGCCCGGCCGTTGCGACGCGCGATTCAGCACAACATCGAGGACGAGTTGGCCGAACGGCTGCTGGACGGCACCTTTGGCGAGGGCGACGCGGTTGTGGCCGACGCTGACGACGACCGGCTGGTGCTGCGAACGGCCCAACTCGAAGGCCAGAAACCGGCCTCCAAGCGCAGAAAGCCACGCAAGGCATGAGCCGAGAGAGCGCATCGCGGGGCCGCACGCGCACCCAGTTCGTGTGTCAGGCGTGTGGCAGCAGTCAGCCCAAATGGATGGGCCGTTGCCCCGATTGCGGCGAATGGAACTCGCTGGTCGAAACGGTGGTAGAGGATCGGGTGACGGAGGCCGCACGCGCCGTGGTGCTCTCGTCCAACGCTCCTCAAGCCCTGTCCGAGATCTCATCCGACGGCCAGGAGCGCATCGCCGTGCCGCTCGAAGAGCTGAGCCGCGTGCTCGGCGGCGGCATTGTGCTCGGGTCTGTAGTGCTGCTGGGCGGCGACCCGGGCATCGGCAAATCGACGCTGCTGCTGCAGCTGGCGGCCCTCATGTCGCGCAGAGGAGCCGCCTCGTCCGACGAGCAGCCCGTGTTGTACGTCTCGGGCGAAGAATCGGCTCGCCAGCTCAAGCTGCGCGCCGAGCGCCTGAGCATTCAAGCCCCCAACCTGTACATTCTGGCCGAAACCAACGTGGAGCGCATCATCGACCAGATCCTGGCCATGCGCCCCCTGCTGGTCGTGGTCGACTCGATCCAGTCGGTACACATGGAGGCCCTCGCCTCTTCGGCGGGCAGCATCAGCCAGGTACGCGAGTCGGCCAACGCCCTGCTGCGCGTAGCCAAATCTGAGGGCATTCCCACGTTCCTGGTTGGTCACGTCACCAAGACGGGCAGCATTGCCGGGCCGCGCGTGCTTGAGCACGTGGTAGACACGGTGCTGTACATGGAGGGCGAGCGCTTTCACAGCTACCGTCTGCTGCGCGGCGTCAAAAACCGCTACGGCTCGACCGACGAAGTCGGTGTCTTTGAGATGCGCGAGCAGGGGCTGGTCGAGGTGACCAACCCCTCGCACGTCTTTCTGGAGGAGCGCCTGGAGCACGCCACCGGCTCGGCCGTGGCTGCCACGCTGGAGGGCACACGCCCGCTGCTCGTGGAAGTGCAGGCGCTGGTGAGCAAGGGCAACCCCGAATTCCCGCGGCGCACCTGCAACGGTATCGAGCAGAGCCGCCTGCACCTGTTGGTGGCCGTGCTCAGCAAGCGCGTTGGGCTGAAACTGGGAGACCAGGACATCTTTGTGAACATCGTCGGGGGACTGCACGTGCGCGAGCCGGCGGTGGATCTGGCGGTCGCCACAGCCATCGCCTCCAGCTACTATAACAGACCGGTCCGCGAGGACCTGGTCATTTTCGGCGAGGTAGGACTGGCGGGCGAACTGCGCAGTGTGAGCCAGAGCGAGCGGCGCCTGCGCGAGGCCGCCAAGCTCGGGTTCAAGCAGGGATTGTTTCCACGTCTGCGGGGCGCGCAAACGCCGGCCGTGGGCGACATCGATATGCTCTCGGCAAGGTCGCTGGCCGAGGCCATCAGTCTGGCGCTGGAGGGTTAGTCGGGCAGCATAGACACGAGCGAAAGGAGGGATGCCTCACGGTATGGGCGCCGCCTCAGGGCTGAGGCGGCCGGTCCGACAAGTGTATACGAAAGGCGCAGTACTCTTTCGTCATCTGCGAGAGGAGCACTTATGTCTGTTCATACGTTGTTGCGCCTTGCTGTCATGTTGCTGTTCGGCCTTGCCGGGTGGGAGTTCGGCGCCACTCTGGCGACTTGGCTGGAAGTGTTCCCTGACTTTAGCATCACGCCCCCGCTGATGCGCTGGCTCACCGCCGGCTGCCTATCGGCCCTGGGCTACCTGGTGGGGCCGACCGTCACGATCGCACCGACCAGGGCCATCGGACGTCGGCTGCAGAACATCTCGGGCCGCACCCTGGTAATGGGCACCGTGGGACTCACGGCCGGACTGCTGCTGGCCGCACTGTTGGCGCTGCCGCTCTCACTCTTGCCGGGCGCATGGGGACGTGTGTTGCCCTTTGCGACAGCCGTGGTCCTGGGCTCGCTGGGAGCCCAACTGGTGATCGCCCGCGATCGCGACATCCTGGGCGTGTTGGGCCTGGTGGCGGGCCGCGACGCCATCAAGCGCAAGCGCAACACCATCCTGTTGGACACCAGCGTGATCATCGACGGCCGCATCGCCGACATCTGCGCCACCGGCTTTATCAGCGATACGCTCATCACCCCGCACTTTGTGCTCGAGGAACTGCAGCACATCGCTGACTCGTCCGACCCCCTGCGCCGCCGACGCGGCCGACGCGGCCTGGATGTGCTCGAACGCCTGCAGAACGACCCGCACGTCGAGCTGGACACCGTCAACACCAACCCGTCGGGCGTGACGGACGTCGACGCCAAGCTGATCGCGGTCGCCCAGGAGATGGATTGCGCTATCCTGACCAACGACTATAACCTGAACCGCATCGCCGGCCTGCAAAAGGTCAAGGTGTTGAACATCAACGAGCTGGCCAACGCGGTCAAGTCGGTCGTGCTGCCGGGTGAGGCGCTGACGGTGCAGATCATCCAGGAAGGCAAAGAGATCGGGCAGGGCGTGGGCTACCTCGATGACGGCACGATGGTGGTGGTCGAGGACGGACGCCGGCACCTGCACACGACGATCGATGTGCTCGTCACCCGCGTCCTGCAGACCGTCGCGGGCAAGATGATCTTTGCGCAGCTGCCGAACCGGTCGGCTGGCAAAGAGTCGCAGTAGCACATGGCAGAGGCTGGCTTGCCCGGACTGCGCGCGATGCCGCTTGAAGAGGCCTGCGAGCGGCTGCGACCGCCGCTGGTGGCCGCCTGGGGTTGCTGGGAGCGCAGCGCAGGCACGGCGCATGCGCCCTCGGATTGGTACCGCCTGCTGGTGACGGCGCTGCAGGCTGAGGCGCGCACCGCCGAACAGGCCGTGGCGCTGGCAGCCTTCTGCCTGAGCGAGCAGCCCACCATCCCAACACGTGAGGCGCTGGTGGCGCTGGCCAGCGAGCCCGCACCGCGGGTGCTGCAGCGCTTTGCAGCCCTGGTGGACGATGGGCGGCTGCAGACACCCGAGACTGCGAACCGTTGGCTGGGCACACTGCGTCAGCACTTTCGCGACACTGAGGGCCTGCGCGGCCGTGCGGTGATGGATCCGCTGCGAGCAGCGCTCACCGGCAACATGGCAGGACCGTGCCTGGGCAACGTCACATCACTCCTGGGCGCCGAGCGCTGCCGCCAGCGCGCCCTGGCTGCACTGGCGGTGCTGAATGCCCCAGAACGCGACTAAGGCCGCCGGCCACGAGCGTGGTACAATAGCGAGAGCCCGCCGCTGGGCATGAGCGACTGCAACAAGGACGAGACCGAGGGGGATCAGGATGGCGCTACAGATCTATAACACGCTTACCCGCCAGAAGGAACCATTCGTACCCTTGCGCGAAGGGCGCGTGCACATGTACGTCTGCGGTCCCACCGTGTGGAACGACGCACACATCGGGCACGGCAAGACCTACATCAACTTTGATATTGTGGTGCGCTACCTGCGCTACCTGGGCTATCAGGTGCTGTACGTGCAGAACATCACCGACGTCGGCCACCTGCGCGACAGCGGCGAAGACCGCATCCTGGCGGAGGCCGAGCGCACCCGGCTGCAACCGATGCAACTGGCCGAGACCTACACGCGGCGTTACTTCCGCGACATGGACCGGCTGAACGTGACCCGGCCCGACATCTCGCCGCGCGCCACCGGCCACATCCCCGAGATGATCGACCTGATCCAGGAACTGCTGGCCAAGCGCCACGCCTACGAGGTGAACGGCTCGGTCTATTTCAGCGTACGTGAGTATCCTGAGTATGGTAAGCTCTCGGGTCGGCGGGTTGAAGAGCTGCAGTCGGGGCACCGGGTGGATGTGAAGGACGAGAAACGCGACCCGGCGGACTTTGCGCTGTGGAAGCGCGCCGACGACGATCACATCATGCGCTGGAACAGCCCATGGGGGCCCGGCTATCCGGGGTGGCACATCGAGTGCTCCGTGATGTCCACCAAGTACCTGGGGCAGCCGTTCGACATCCACGGTGGCGGCGTTGAGAACAAGTTCCCGCATCACGAGTGCGAGATCGCCCAGTCGGAGGCGGCCGAGGGCACGCAGTTCGCGCGCTACTGGATGCACAACGGGATGCTGATGATCCGCGGCGAAGAGATGCACAAGTCACTGGGCAACTCGTTCACCCTGGAACAGGCCTGCGCACAGTGGGACCCGATGGTGATCCGCTTCTTTGTGCTGCAGAGCCACTACCGCGGCCCCATCGACCTGACAGACGAGGCCATCGAGGGAGCGCGCAAGGGCGCAGAGCGCCTCTTTACGGCGATGCGCGCCGTCGAGCGCCGCCTGCTGAGCGCGCCGCAGGGCGCGGCGGCGCCGCAGAGCGCGGCGGCGCCGCAGAGCGCGGCGGCGCCGGAGGACGCGGTGGCGCCCCCGGTGGCGGAGCTGCTGACCAAGGGCCGCACCGACTTTGAGGCCAGCATGGACGACGATTTCAACACCGCCGGCGCGCTGGCGGCGCTGTTCGACGTCACCCGCGAGGTCAACACGCTGCTGAGCGCCAAGCAGCCGCTCAGCGCGCGATCGCTCGAGGCGATCCGAGCCTTTTACGCGCGGCTGGCCGGCGATGTGCTGGGCCTGGTGCCGCCTGCCGAGACCGGCAATAGCGGCCTGGCACCCGAGCTGATCGAGTTGCTGCTGCAGACGCGTCGCGAACTGCGCGCGGCCAAGCAGTGGGCCCTGGCCGACCAGATCCGCGACCGGCTGGCGGCGCTGGGCGTCACGCTCAAGGACGGGCCCGACGGCACCACCTGGTCGCTGGCATAGGCGTGCACGAACTGTGCCGAGGAGAGGCATGACGATGGGCGGCGAGGTCCTGGCGGGACGCAATGCAGTGCGCGAGGCGTTGGTGGCGGGCCGCCGGCGCATCGAGCGCGTGCTGTTGTCCGAGGGCGCCGTCGACAGGGCCATCCTGGACGACATCCAGGCGTTATGTCGACAGCGCGGCGTGCCTTTGGCGCGCGCGCGTCGCGAGGAGCTCGATCGGCTGGCGCATGACGTGCGCCATCAGGGCGCGGTGGCGCAGGTCTCGCCGTACCCCTACGTCGACCTGGATGAGATCCTGGCGCTGGGGCGCGAGCGCGGCGAGCCGCCGTTCATTCTGGCGCTGGACCTGCTGCAGGATCCGCAGAACGTCGGTTCGTTGCTGCGCACGGCCGAGGCCGCGGGGGTTCACGGGATCATTCTGCCGGAGCGCCGCTCCGTGGGGGTGACGCCGGCGGTCAGCCGCGCCTCCGTGGGCGCCGTGGAACACTTGCGCGTGGCGCTGGTGACCAACCTGGCGCGCACGCTCGACGCCCTGAAGGAAGCGGGCATCTGGGTGGTGGGCGTCGAGGATCTCCCCGCAGCCCAGGACTATCCCGCGGCCGACCTGGATCGCCCGCTGGTGCTGGTGCTGGGCGGCGAAGGCGAGGGGATGCGGCGGCTGGTCGTGGACAAGTGCGATCTGCTGGTGCGCATTCCGATGCGCGGGCACATCAACTCGCTGAACGTGGCAGTGGCGGGGTCGCTGCTGCTCTATCGCGCCTGGGAGGCGCGGCAGGCCCCGGAGGCAGCGGGATAGGGCGAAACAGGGCTCATCACGCGCGGAGGACGCCCCTACGCTTCTCCCAGGGAGCGCGCCAGAGCGGTCAGTTCGGCCTCGCCGAGTTCGCGCCATTGCCCCGGTTGAAGATCGCCCAGCGTCAACGGCCCGATGGCGACACGAATCAGGCGCAGCGTGGGGTGCCCGACCGCAGCCGTCATATGGCGCACCTGGCGCTTGCGCCCTTCGCGCAGTACCACCCGCAGCCAGGCGGTCGGGATGCTGGCGCGGTAGCGGATCGGCGGGTTGCGCGGCGGCAGCAACGGCTCCTCGGACAGCAGTTCGGCCTCGGCCTCGCGCGTGCGCTCTCCCTTGACCAGCACGCCGGCGCGCAGACGCTCCAGCGCGGCCTCATCGGGCACGCCCTCCACTTGCACCAGGTAGGTCTTGGGGTGCTCGAAGCGCGGATCGGTCAGGCGGTGGAGCAGCCAGTTGTCACTCGTCAGAAGCAGCAGCCCCTCGCTGTCATAGTCCAGACGCCCCGCAGCATAGATCTCGGGCATTGCGAGATAGTCGGCCAGCGTCGGGCGCCCCTCAGGATCGGTAAAGCTGCACAGTACGTTGTAGGGCTTGTACAGCCGCACGTAACGACACCAGGCGAGCGCAGGAATCGGGCGGCCGTCGAGCGTCAGCACGTCGCGAGTGGGGTCGGCGCGGGCCCGCAGGTCGCTCACCACGCTGCCGTTCAGCCGCACACGCCCCGCGACGATATGTGCGGTGCAGCGGTTATGCGTGCCCAGTCCGGCCGCCTGCAACAGCAGCAACACCAACTGCCGTCGCAGCAGGCGACTGACACACACGGGCCGCTGTGAGACACTGCTTCGCATGAACGGGGCTGCACCTCGCACGAACGGACTGGATGATGAGCAGAGCAGGCGTTGCCTGCGACCTGAAACGGTGTATACTCGAAATATGGTCTCCAACAACAGCCCTGTCAACCGAGAGGAACTCGTCGCCCGCATCGAGGCCACCCGCCCCGGTTCGCGCGAGCAGATCGAGCGCGCGATCGAGTTTGCCGAGTCCGCACACGCCGGACAGATGCGCGCATCCGGCGAGCCCTACATCTCGCACCCCTTCGAAGTCGCCCTGATCCTCGCCGATCTCAACATGGACGTCGCCACCCTGGTGGCGGCGTTGCTGCACGACGTCGTGGAGGACAGCGCCACCAGTCTGAGCGAGATCGCCGAGGCGTTCGATCCCACCGTCGCCAGGCTCGTGGACGGCGTCAGCAAGCTGCGCAAAGCGTATGACAAGAGTCGCGCCAGCGTCGCCGACCTGCGGTCGGGCCAGGCCGAGAACCTGCGCAAGATGTTCCTCGCGATGGTGGACGACATCCGCGTGATCATCATCAAGCTGGCGGATCGCCTGCACAACATGCGCACGCTGGGCTCACTGCCGCCGGAACGGCAGAGGCGCATGGCCCAGGAGACGCTGGACGTGTACGCGCCGCTGGCCAACCGGCTCGGCATCTGGCAGCTCAAGTGGCAACTGGAGGATTTGGCCTTTCGCTACCTCGACCCCGCGAGTTACCACGAGATTGGCGTCCGCCTGGCAGAACGGCGCATCGAACGCAACGCCTATCTTGACCGCGTGGTCGCGGTGCTCAAGGAGCGCATGGCGCGTGAGGGCATCACGGGTCACGTGTCGGCGCGGCCCAAGCACATCTACTCTATCTACACAAAGATACTGGAGAAGGACCGCGGCTTTGACGAGATCTATGACGTGCGCGGCGTGCGCATCGTCGTCAAGACGGTGCCCGAGTGCTATCACCTGCTGGGCATCGTGCACACGCTCTGGCCGCCGATCGCCGGCGAACTCGACGACTATATCGCCGTGCCCAAGGACAACCTGTACCAGTCGTTGCACACGGCAGTCGTGGCGTTGGACGGCCGGCCGCTCGAAGTGCAGATCCGTACCGAGGAGATGCACCAGCTCGCCGAGTACGGCATCGCCGCACACTGGCGCTACAAGGAGGGCAGCAAGCGCGACGAGGCCCTCGAATCCAAGATCGCCTGGTTGCGCCAGGCCACCGAGTGGCGCGAAGACGTGGGCGACGCCCAGCAGTTTGTCGACTCGATGCACAGCGATGTGCTGCCCGACCAGGTCTATGTCTTTACGCCCAAGGGCGACGTGCTGAGCCTGCCCAAAGGCGCCACGCCGGTCGATTTCGCCTACGAGATCCACAGTGAGATCGGGCATCGCTGCCGCGGCGCCAAGGTGGATGGCCGACTCGTCTCGCTCGACTATCAGCTCAAGACCGGCGAGCAGGTCGAGATCCTGACCGCCAAGACGGGCGGCCCCAGCCGCGACTGGCTCAACCCCCAGCTGCATTTTGTGGGCACCCAGCGCGCACAGCACAAGATTCGCCAGTGGTTCCGCAAGCAGGAGCGCGCCTCCAACATCACCGAGGGACGCCAGATCCTGGACCACGAACTGCAGCGCCTTGGCTACGGGCAAGAGTCGTTCGCCGAAATAGCCTCGATCATGAAGTTCGACAAGGTCGAGGACCTACTGGCGGCGCTCGGCTATGGCGACGTGACGCCCGCGCAGATCGCTCACCGCATCGACGAGACGCTGGACAAGAGCGATGAGCTCAAACTGGGCACGATCCGCGAGTCCACCGTCTCTGACATTGCCGTGCTGGGCGTGGGCGACCTGCTGACGCGGCTGGCGCCCTGCTGCCATCCGGTGCCCGGTGACGAGATTGTGGGCTATATTACGCGCGGCCGGGGTGTGACCGTACACCGCGCCGACTGCCCCAACGTCACCAAGTTGACCGACACGGAGCGTCTGGTGTCGGTGACGTGGGGCCAGCCCAAAGAGGCCTATCCGGTGGCGGTACACATTGAGGCGTGGGACCGCAACGGACTGCTGCGCGACGTGGCCACCGTGGTGGCTGACCTGGGCGTCAGCATGCTGGCCGCCAACGTGCAGACCGACAAGGATCACACCGCGCACGTGCACACCACAGTGGCCATCAGCAGCGTCAGCCAGCTCTCAACGCTGCTGAACGAGCTACAGAACGTTGCCGGCGTTCTCGACGCCAGACGCGAAACGCCAGGATCCCCCGGCGCGAGCAGCGCCTGACCCGAACAGACTCGCTGCGCAAATCACAAGCTCGGCCTTGCGGGCGAATACCCGTGCAAAGCCGAGCTGTCTTTGTGTTCGAGCAGGTTGCGCGCGGACTATGGGAGGAGGGCAGTATCCGGGGGAATCATCCACTCTTCCCATAGGTTGACGATGTCTTCCTTGGCCTTGCGCTCGGCAAACCAGTCGGTCACGGCCTGCTGCCGAGCCGAGGCGAGGTCGCTCTCAGACAGGAAGCGGTTGGGGTCGCGTTCGAGCACGCGCACCACGTGCACGCCATAGTCATCGGTGACGATCAGCGTTCCCTGCGGGTCGGGTTCGGCAGCAAAGACCATGGTGTCGAACGTGTCGCCCTTTTGCCCACGCATGAACCACCCCATGTCGCCGCCACTCTGAGCGGTGGCGCTGTCGGTGGAGAGCTCGGCGGCAAGCGCATCCCACGCCTCACCGGCGGCCAAACGCGCCACCACCGCGTCCGCTTCCTCCTGGGTGGCCACCAGAATCTGCAGCGCGTGCACGTGCTCACCAGTCAGGGGGACACTCTCGCCAATCGATGCCTCCAGCCGCTCGCGATACAGGCTGGACTCGATCAGCCCGCGGAAATCCTCCGCGCCAAAACCGGTCGCCTTCTCCATCGCGGCAAAGGTCTCGTCCAGGTTAGTGCTGAACTCCTCGTAGGTCATGGGCGCGATGGTGGGCGTCGGCGTCTCCGTGATGGCCACAGTGGCTGTGATGGGAGTGGGCGTGGGGGTAGGCGGGTTACGGTCATAGCCGAACGTCCGCTCCAGCTCCAGCTCGACTTCTTCAGGCGACACATAGATGCCTCGCAGGGCGCACGCCTGACGCGTGATCTCGTCGTCAATCAGTTCATCGGTTACCGTGTAGGGCAGGGCCGAGATCATGTTCTCGACGTACGCGATCTGCTGGTCGATAATGTCGACCAGGTAGGCGCCGTCCTCGCCCATCGCAGCATACTGCAAACGCTGCTCCTGGAGGTTGCGGACATAGCCGCGGTAATCCACGCGGCGGTACTGTACCAGCTTTTGGTAGGCGGAGAGTTCAATGGGAACACCGGCCACCGTGGCAACTGGCGTGCGCGGCTTGAGCACATACTGATCGAGCAGCCCGTAGCCGATCACCAGGGCCACCACCGCCAGTACGACGGCCGTTCCGATGATGATCATGCGCGACTGCCGTTGCTCCTTGGCACGGCGCGACAACTGCCGACGATTGAGCTTCTGCGGGGCGGGTGTGACCGCTTTGGGCATGTGTTCTCCTGGAACCAAGTGTGTTGGGTTGAAAAAAGGGCACAGGACGCATGTCCTGTGCCCCGGCGCAGTATCCGACTGAACGAGCGTCAAGCGATAGCGGACGCGTCAGCTGTTGGTCTGGCGAACGTGCTGTGCGGAATAGGGCAGCATGGCCATGTGACGCGCGCGCTTGATGGCGAGCGACACCTGGCGCTGATGCTTGGCACAGGTCCCGGTCTTGCGACGTGGCAGGATGCGGCCGCGCGGGTTGGTGAGACTGTACATCAGATCGATGTCCTTATAGTCGATCACCTTGCTCTTGTCTGTGCAAAAGCGACACGCCTTGATGCGCGAACGCGGACGGCCACGCTGGTAAGAGCGACGCGGACGGTCGCTGCCGCCACCAGACCGGCTGCCTGAGCTGGATTCGTTCCGTTCCTCGGAAGCCGACTCTTCGTCCGAGTCGTCCCTGTCGTCATTGCGATCTCGATCGACCACTGGAGTCTCCTTGAGCTTGGATTGGGTGAATAATGGATGTTGCGGTTACGACTGGTCGGCGTCTTCGAGCCGGATGATCAGGTAGCGCAACTGGTCTTCGGAGAGCTTGAGGATGCGCTCCAATTCGGCCAGCGCTTCCTGGTTCATCGCGCCCTGCATCAGCACATAGTGCCCCTGCTGATGGTGCTTGATGGGGTAAGCCAACGTGTGAATCCCCAGACGGTCGAACCTGGTGATCTCGCCGCCGCGGTCGGTGATGATCGCCTGGAGGCTGTCCGTAAAGCTGACGATCGCTTCTTCCTCCAAGCCCGGTTGCAGAATGTACATGATCTCGTAGTTACGCAACGCTCGAACTCCTTCCCATGGGTTTGCCCCCGCGCAATGGCGTGGAGCGAGTAGGTTTTCGGGGACAGCGACAGAAGAGAGGCGCGGTTGCCCCCGCTAACTTGTCGATTATAGCACTGACAGCGCGGGGCGGCAAATCGCTGGGCGCCGCTCAACGGCATGCGTGTTGACATCACGTGCGGCCGGTGCTAGTGTTGCCCATGATCTAACCGCGTCGCAGGCTGCCACAGGAGCATCGCAATGGACACACACACAATCGGCCCGCACGACTGGGATAACCCGGGCGTCCTCGCGCACTGCAAAGAGGCGGCCCACGCCACGCTGATGCCCTACCCCGACCTTGAGACGGCGCTGCACGCGGAGCGCCTGGCCTCGCCCTGGTGCCGAGTGCTGAACGGCGCCTGGAAGTTCGTCTATGCCGCCAACCCCGCATCGGCTCCCGACGGCTTTTGGGCCAGCGACTATGCCGACGAAGCCTGGGACGAGATCGCCGTCCCGGGCAACTGGCAGACACAGGGCAACGGCAGGTTGCCCAGGTATGACCGCCCGATCTACACCAATGTGCGCTACCCCTTCCCGGCCGCCGAACTGCACGTGCCGCACGACGACAACCCCACCGGCTCCTATCGCACACGTTTTGCGATCCCCGAGGCGTGGGCCCGACGGCGCGTCGCACTCGTCTTTGAGGGCGTCGACTCGGCCTTTTACGTCTGGCTCAATGGGCGCCTGATCGGCTACAGTCAGGACAGCCGCGTGACGGCCGAATTCGACATCACGCCCTTCCTGAACGAAGGCGAGAACGTGCTGGCGGTGCAGGTCTATCGCTGGTCCGATGGCAGTTATCTGGAGGACCAGGATTTCTGGCGGCTGAGCGGCATCTACCGCGACGTCTACCTGGTGGCGCGCCCGCAGGCGCACATCCGCGATTTCTGGGCGCGCACCGAGCTTGACGCCGCCTACCGCGACGCCACCCTGCGCGTCGATGCGGCGCTGCGCAACGCCGCCACAGAGGCTGACGCGGTCTCGCTCGACGTGGCGCTCTACGATGCCGAGGGCGCGCGCGTGCTGCAGATGCCGACCGCAGGCGCGACCCTTGCGGCGGACACGCAGACGACGCTGCATTTCGCTCAGCCGGTGTCCGCGCCGGACCTGTGGACGGCCGAGACGCCCAACCTGTATACCCTGGTGCTGACCCTGCGCAACGCCGACGGCGAGACGCTCGAGGCTGTCAGCGCCCGCGTCGGCTTTCGACAGGTCGACATCGTCGACGGCCAGGTGCGGCTGAACGGCGTGCCGATCCTGTTCCAGGGGGTCAACCGCCACGAGCACGACCCGCGCACGGGGCACACCCTGACCGAAGCGTCGATGCTGGCCGACATCTGCCTGATGAAGCAGCACAACATCAACGCCGTGCGCACCTGCCACTATCCCGACGATCCGCGCTGGTACGAGTTGTGCGACCAGTACGGACTGTACCTGTACGACGAGGCCAATGCCGAGTGCCACGAGGTCTACGACCGACTGCCGCACCTGCCCGAGTGGAAGGAGGCCTTCGTGCAGCGCGCCGTGGGCATGGTGGAGCGCGACAAAAACCACCCCAGCGTGCTGGTCTGGTCGTTGGGCAACGAGGCCGGCTACGGCATCGCTCACGAGGCCATGTCGGCCTGGGTGCATGGCCGCGATCCCTCGCGACCGGTGCACTATGAGCCGGCGCGCGACGCTGCCACAGTCGACATCATCGGCCCGATGTACCCCAAGGTCTCGACGCTGGTCGACATGGTCACGCGCTCCAAGGATACCCGGCCGGTCATCATGTGCGAGTACGCCCACGCCATGGGCAACAGCG
>DIVQ01000017.1 GCA_002423325.1 Anaerolineales bacterium UBA6128
TACATCACCGCCACCCGGTCGGCCACCTCGGCCACCAGGGCGATATTGTGGGTGATCAGCAAGATGGTGACGCCGAACTCGTCGCGCACCTCGCGCAGCTGGTCGAGCAGCTTGGCCTCGACGATGACGTCCAGCGAGGTCGTAGCCTCGTCCGCGACGATGAGGTCGGCGTTGAGCACGAGGCCAAGGGCGATCATCACGCGTTGGCGCATGCCGCCTGAGAACTGGTGGGGATAGTCGCGAATGCGGTCTCGCGCCTTGGGGATGTTCACCATCTCGAGCAGCTCGACGGAGCGCGAGAGGGCCTGGGACTGCGACATCCCCTTGTGTACCTTGAGCGCCTCGGTCATCTGCTGAGCGATGGTGAGCACCGGGTTGAGAGATGTCATCGGGTCCTGAAACACCATGGCGATCTGGTCGCCACGGACATGGCGCATCTCTTCTTCGCTGAGTTCGAGCAGGTCGCGGCCGCCAAAGAGGACCTGCCCATTGGTAACCTTGCCTGGCGGTTCCTGAATAAGGCGCATGACCGAAAGGACGCTCACGCTCTTGCCGGAGCCGCTCTCGCCGACAATGCCCAGCGTTTCGCCCTCCGTCAAGTCGTAACTTATGCCGTTGACGGCGTGGACCACGCCATCCTGGGTGTGGAACTCGGTGGTTAGGTCCTTAACCTGCAGGATCGCAGTCATACAGATCCTCCAATGATCGATTCTTTGCGCTAGCGAGACATGTGCGGATCGAGTGCGTCGCGCAGGCCGTCACCCAGCATGGTGAACGAGATCATCACAAGGGCGATCACGGCGGCAGGCACAATGATCATATGCGGCAAGGCACGCCACATTTCGTTGCCCTGGTTCATCATGATGCCCCAACTGGGCGTAGGCGGCACCAGCCCGATACCGAGAAAGCTGAGGCCTGCCTCGGCCATGATAGCGGCGGGGATGCCCAGCGAAAACCAGACGATCATCGGGCCAATCAAGTTGGGGAACAGGTGACGCCAGATGATGTCGCGGTCGCGGGCACCCACGCTGCGCGCAGCCTCGATGAACTCGCGCTGCTTAAAGCCGAGCACCTCGCCGCGCACCAGGCGTGCCACGTTGACCCAGCTGGTGATGGTCATGGCCAGGATCATCTGTGGGAATCCGCGGCCAAAGGCGATCATCAGGATGATCTGCAGCATTCCGGTCGGGAAGGCAAACATGATGTCGGTGAAGCGCATGATGAGGGTGTCGACCAGCTTGCCATAGTACCCGGAGATGGCGCCGATGATGATACCCACAAACATGACGGCCAACTGAGCGGTGACTCCCACCGCCAGCGACATCCGTCCGCCGTACAGCACACGGGTGAGCATGTCGCGTCCGGCCATGTCAGTACCGAGGGGATGGGCCCAGCTGTAGCTTTCGCGCAGCGCCGTGAAATCAGGCTGCAGTGGGTCGTACGGCGTGAGCCACGGCGCAAAGATCGATGCGGCTGTCAGCAGTGCGATTGCGGCAAGCCCGACCATCGCCGCCTTGTTGCGTCGCAGCCGTAGCCAAACATCAGACCAGAGGCTTGCTGGCTTATCCGAGCGTTTCCTGAGCTTGGTCAATTGATCATCTCCCTGAGCAGTCTTGCTGTGATCAGTCGTAACGAATGCGGGGATCAAGCAGGCCGTACGTGACGTCGACCAGCAGGTTCATCAGGATAATCAACGAGCCATAGATGACCGTGCTGGCCATGATCAACGGATAGTCACGCGAACCAGCCGCACCGACAAACGACTTGGACATACCGGGGACGTTGAACATCGTCTCGACAAAGATGGACCCGGTCAGCATGCCGGCAATGGTGGGGCCCGCAAGCGTCACGATGGGGATGAGCGTGTTTTTCAGCACGTGGCGTCGAGTGATCAGCGTGCGCGGCAGGCCCTTAGCTTTGGCCGTGCGAATATAGTCGGAGCCCAACACATCAAGGACCTTGGCACGAGCGAAGCGGATGGTACTGGAGAGGGGGCCCAGAAGCAGCGTAACGACCGGCAGCACGGCGTGTTTCCAGGTGCCCCAACCGGTGATGGGAAACCAACGGAGCTCGACGACAAAGATGATGACCAGGAAGACGGCCAGCACGAAAACGGGCATCGTATGGAACACGACAGTCCAAGCTGTCGCCGCGGCATCGAAGAGCGAGCCGCGCTTCAGCGCCGCCGTCACACCGATGAGAGTGCCCAAGGTGAGGCCGATAGCCGACGCAATGACTCCGAGCTTGGCCGTGACAGGAAAAGTGCGCGCAATGATGTGGTTGATGGTCTCGTTCTTGAAAGAGTAGGAATAGCCCAAGTCGCCTTGGAGCGCGCTGCTCAGCCAGTTCCAGTACTGGACTGGGATGGGCTTGTCCAGCCCGTACATCTCAATGTAGCGTTGTCGCTGCTCGATGGGGAGGTGCGCCTGGACCGCAGGGTCGTCAAATCCGAAGGGCCCTCCCGGCGTTGCCTTGGCGACTCCAAAGGTCACGATTGTGATCATAAAGAGTGTGGCAACGGCATGCAGTAATCGGCGAACAATGAATCGTCCCACTTTACAGCCTCGCTGGTAGAGTATCTGTGCTGAACTGAATCTCTTCAGAACGTTTGCCGTTTCAGCGGGCGCGGCGTCGCGCCCATAGCAGGCAGCCCGGACCCTCGGTCGTATGAGATAGCCGCACGGGTGTGCGGCTATCTCATAGGATACCGTGGCCAGACAGCCTACTTTTCGATCGTGGTAGTCTCGCGGATCATCACAAAGCTCTGCGGGATGATCACCACGTTCTTGAGGTAGGGCTTGATCAGACGGTGGCGGGTCGGGTAGTAGAGCGGAATAACGAATGGGTTCTCGACGACGAGCTGCTGTTCGCAGAGGCGATACAGCTCGGCGCGCTTAGTGTTGTCGGTCTCCGCTGCGGCCTGCCAGACCAGCTCATCGAACTTGGGGTTGCACAGCACGCGCTCGGGGGTCTCCCAAACAGCGGCTTGAGGCGGCGGGCAGGTGTAGAGCACGACCATAAAGTTGTGCGGGTCGGGATAGTCGGCGCCCCAGAACTGACGCCAGACCAGCGGCTGCTTGTAGCGCATGTCGGCCAGCTTGACGCCCAGGGACGTTTGGTCGCCGGGGACCAGCGTGACCTTGATCTTGAGCGCGTCCTGAACCATCGCCTGGATCGCTTCGAACATGGTCTGGTACAGGGTGCTGCCGGCGCCATAGTTGATCAGCATCTCGGGAAAGTCGGCCGGATTCGGGAAGCCGCCGTCAGAGAGCAGCTTGCGCGCCTTGTCGGGATCGTACCTCAGCTCCTGGCCAATCTCGGGGTTGTAGCCGATCAGGCCTGGGGCGAGGAACTGGTAGGCGGGCGAGCCTACGCCGGGCAGAACGTCATTCATCAGGGTGTCTTTGTCGATCGCGCAGGCGAAGGCCTGACGCACACGCGGGTCCTCGGTGGCAGGAACGCCCATGTCCCAGACGAGGTGCTGCACGCCGAGTTCCTTGGACGTGACCATGTCGGCGAGGAGTTCTTCGTCACCGATGACGCGAAGGTACTCGGTCTCGGGCAGGTCCACCATGTCCAACTCGCCCACTTCGTAGGCGGCCATGACGGTGGCGGTGTTCTGGATCATGTGGATGTTGAGCTTGTCGATCAGGGGCTTGCCGTGCGCATAGTACGGGTTGGCCTCAAAGTAGACGCGCAAGTCCGTGATCCACTCGACCGGCATGAAGGGGCCGCTGTAGATGCCCAGCGGCGGCTTCCACCAATCCTGCGGCCTGCCTTCCTGGTTGATCTCCAGCGCCTTGTCGACGGACGCCTTGGGGACGGCCATGAAGGCGGGCAGGGTGCAGACCTGGATAAAGTAGCCGGCGGGAGTCTCGGTCTCGACCTGGAGGGTCAGGTCATCGATGGCCTTGACGGCGACCGAATCGGGGTCGGTGTTCTCCCCGGTGTAGTAGGCGCGCGAACCCTTGATGTCGACGAGTTGCCAGAACTGGCCACCGCACCACATCTTGGGATCGAGGTTGCGCTTGATCGACCACTCAAAGTCGTGGGCGGTCAGGGGCGAGCCATCGCTCCATTTGAGGTCGGGCTTGAGCTTGAAGGTGTAGACGGTGCCGTCATCGCTCACGGACCACGTATCGGCCAGATCGGGCTCGATCTCGAGCTTGTCGGTGAGGCGCACCAGGGCGGCGAACATCATATAGTTCATATAGTAGCTGTTGACGGCGCCGGAGCATCCGGGCTCACCCGCGTCGCCAATGTCGCCGCGGTTAAGCGCCATGTTGATGTTGGCGGTGATGGGCTCCGGGCTGGTCGGCACGGGCGTGGCCTCAACGACCTTTTCCACGACCCGGGTGACTTCCTTCTCGACCTCGACGGTCTGCGGCTTGCAGGCTGCGAGCGCATAGACGGCCGCTGCGGCACTCGCGGCTTGCAGGAACTCTCGGCGATCTAGTTTCTGAACCATGGTTCTCCTTGTCTGCGATAGCGCTGTGCGAGACGATGACTGTTCCTCGGTGTCTGTCGCGCGCGTCTGTCGTTGGCCGAACAGCGGTCCACGCGGCTACATCACGCACGACAGAAGTGGGGGGTGAGCCCTCGAGTGTTTAGGCGGATTTGTTCACCTGCTCCTCCTTTGCATGATCGGCTGGCCCAGCTCAGCAGCCGGTTGAGGCCGCACCGTCAAGATAGCGGGTAGTGTGCCTCTAGTGCGGCGCGGGTTGAGTCCACGTCGCCGCTGCGAACACAGTCCAGGATGCGTCTGTGCTGCTCCCAGGTGCGCAGCACAGAATCGCTGGACTGCTCCAGCTCTGTGTTGGCAAAGACGACCTCGGTCAATGGCTCGAAAACAGCGAGCAGCGCACGATTGTGCGCTGCTCGAATAAGGGCGGAATGAAACCGGTTGTGGCAGGCCGAGACTTGTTCCCACGAGGCAGCACCTGAAGCGCATTCGCACTCTGAGAGGGCTTGGTCCAACTGTTCGACGTCTTTGGTTGTGCGGCGCACAGTCGCCAAAAGCGCGCTCTGTGTCTCGATGATGCTGGCTAGTTCAACGACTTCGCGGCGCGTAACCTGCGTATGGCGCAGCGCCCAGGTGAAGGATTGGACGAGGCCAGCGTCGAGGTCTCTTGATACGGAGGTTCCGACCCCCTGCTGAACGGTGATCAGGCCTTTGCCCGCCAGGGTGCGTGTGGCGTCGCGCACAACAGCGACGCTGACCCCATACTGACGGGCCAGTTCTCTCGCAGGGGGCAGCATGTCTCCGGGCGCGTAAGTGCCTTGCAGAATCAGATCCTCAAGCTTTTGCGCCAGAATTGCATGCAGCCTGTTTGCAGGTAGTTCACCTGAGGTGGCCAAGCGTGGTCCCTTTGCGGGCGTGCAGCCCTGTGGGAGGATGCTATCGCACGTCGCTATCAGCCATTGATGACTTCATATCATATGAAGTTTGGATTGCTGTGGCAGTATAGCATCTACGCGTGCCGATGTCAAGAGCATGGGCGCTGAGGGTGTTGAGAAACCCGGCACAA
>DIVQ01000142.1 GCA_002423325.1 Anaerolineales bacterium UBA6128
GGCTGGGCCGAAGACGGCATGACGGCGCGCAAGGCCGAACGCATCACCAACCTCGGACAGGCCTGGCTGGCAGAGCAGGGCCTGGCCGAGGTCGACTGGCGTATCGATCTGGTGGCCATCGAACTGGATGCACGCGGCGCTGTTTCGCGGGTGAACCACGTCAAGGCCGTAACGGCCGATCGGGTGGGCTGAGATGGCGCACAGTGGGGTTGGGATCAGGCTGCTGGCGATCGTGGGACCTACTGCGGTGGGCAAGACGAGCCTGTCCTTGCGCCTTGCGTCCCTGTTCAACGGCGAGGTGATCTCGGCCGATTCGCGCCAGGTCTATCGCGGGATGGATATCGGCACCGCCAAGGCAACGCCCGCGGAGCGCGCGCAGGTGCCGCATCACCTGATCGACGTGGTGGACCCCGACGGCGAGTTGACGCTTGCGCACTATCAGCGCCTGGCGTCGACGACGATCGCTGATGTCGCTGCGCGCGGCAGGCTGCCGATGCTGGTGGGCGGCACGGGATTGTACGTGCGCGCCGTCACCGAGGGGTGGACGGTGCCTGAGGTGCCGCCGGATCCCGCCTTACGGGCACGCCTGGAACGCCAGGCGGTCGAACGGGGTCATGATGCGTTGCACGCGCGCCTGGCGGAGGTCGATCCCGCGGCCGCGCAGCGCATCGACGCGCGCAACGTTCGGCGGGTCATCCGGGCGCTGGAAGTGCACGCGGCGTTGGGGCAGCCCATCTCTGTGCTGCAGAACAAGGTGGCCCCGGGCTACCAACTGCTCAAGGTGGGGCTCACCATGCCGCGGGCCGAGCTGTACGCGCGCATCGACGCGCGCGTGGAGCGGATGCTGGCCGACGGATTGGTAGAAGAGGTACGGGGTCTGGTGGCGCGCGGCTACGGTTATGATCTTCCGGCGATGTCCGCGCTGGGCTACCAGCAGATCGGGCAGTACCTGCGCGGCGAGGTCAGCCTCGAAGAGGCCGTCGCGTTGATCAAGCGCCACACCCGGCGCTTTGTGCGCCAGCAGTACAACTGGTTTCGCCCCAACGACGCGTCGATCTACTGGCATGACGTGGTTGCGGGAGACGATCACCCGTTGATTGAGCGCGTGCGGGCGTTTCTGTGGAGCGAACGATGACCTACTCGTCAAAGCTGAAGAAGCGGTCGCGCTCCAGCACGCGCGCCTATGCGAGCGCGCCAACGCGCACACGCACCGGAAGCGCGGGCGGCCGCTCCACCTGGCTGATCCTGGTCTTTTTGTTGTTGTTGATGCTGGCGGCGGTCTGGCGCTGGTATGAGGGGCGCAGCAGCGCGCAGCCCGACACTGCCAACCTGAGTGTGCTGGCGGGCCAGGCGACGGTGACCCGCGCCGACGCCGGCACAGAGTTGGCGCTGGCGGCGGGCCACTCAGCCTCGCTGCAGCGTGGCGATGCCGTGCAAACCTCCGCAGAAGGCAGCGCCAAGCTGACCCTCAGCGGAGGCGAGACGCTCGAGTTGCAGGGCGCGACACGTGTCAGTGTGCTCGAGCTGTACCGCGAGCCGGTGACGCGCGCGCTCGTCGCCGTCTTTGCACTGCACGAGGGCAAAACGGTGTCTCGCGTGCGCCACGGCATGTTCCAGGGCATGCGTTACGAGATCGAGATGAACACGGCGACGGTCAAGGCGCGCGGGACGGCGTTTCGCTGCGATGCGCTCGCCAACGACCACGCTTACGTGCTTGTCTACGATGGTACGGTGGACGTCTCCATGGGACAACAGGCTGTGACCCTGCAACCCGGCCAGGCGCTGGACATCTGGCTGGGGCAGACGCTGACGCCGCAGGACACGGGGCTGGCGGTTCCCGGCGGGCCGCCAGAGCCCACTGCGCCCGAGATCGCCAGCACAGCCACCTATACCGAGCGCGAAAAGACGCTGTTTGTGCCCGCTACCACGCCCACACGTCTCGGCGATCTGCCGGCCACCCCCACGGACGGCGAGCTCTATACCGTGCAAAAGGGTGACACGCTCTACAGCATCGCGCGCAAGTTCGGGCTTTCGTTGGAGGACGTCTGGAACGCCAACAAGGACGTCCTGCCGCGGCCGGAACTGATCCGCGCCGGCCAGGTGCTGCGCATCCCGCGTTGACGATCGACGCCGTTACCAGAGGTTGAGCGCGCTCAAATGATCCTCGTGCGGTTGGGCGTGGTGCGGCGTTTCGTCGCTGAGGTAGGCCTCGCGTTGATACAATCTTCCCGGACCCTCCTCCCCAAAGTAGACCCTGACCGGCTTTTCGTCGAAATCGGAGTAGCCCATGCCTGGCATCTGCGACGCCGGCTCGATGGCGGTCACGGTGTCGCCCTTCCATGCAACGCGATAGGCGTACTGCTGGTGACCGGGATTTCCGATGGTGACCGCCTCGGTGCGGTGCGGCAGGGGATAGTCGAGCGTCACCCGGCTGCCGGCGGGCTGCGGCCCCGCATCCAGGTACAGGCCTTCGCGCCGCCAGGGGAGCACTGCGCCGTCGCGTGACAGCCGCAGGCGGTCGTCTTCGCGCAGCCATTCGGGCAAGCGGATACGCAAGGCTGCGGGGCGCCGCAGCGTCACGGCCAGGTGGCCGCGGTAGGGAGCATCGCTCAGCACTTGGACCTCGGGCGTGCGTCTATCAATGTGCAGGTTGACGCTGATGGCGTCGTTGCTGACGCGCACCGCGTTCTTCCACAGGATGAACAACGCGTGCACGCCAGAGCCGCCGCAGCAGTTCTGCAGCAGACGCGGCTTGTCGCGTAACTCCGGGCCGCCCCAATGGTGGTTGAGCGTCTCCTCGGCGCCCAGAAAGTGGGTCGGCGACGACCAACCGGCCCAACTGCCGATCAGCCGCTGGCGCAGGCAGCGCCAGGTGAACTGGTCGGTGTCGGCACGCTCGTCGTCAGTGCTCAGCCATGAGAGGTCGCGCGCCTGGCTCTCGTACAACTGGTTGCGCATCAGGCGCTCCATGTCGGCCCAGCAATCGTCATAGCCGGCATTGGCCAATGTCACCCCCAATCCGGCATAGTCCATCAGCGCGCAGGTCTCGCAGGTCACGATATCCCCGGGACGATCCACGGCCTCCGGGATAAACCCAAAGGCGGTGCCCGTGGCGCGCAGCACAGCGTACAGCGCGTGGACGCGCGCCATCAGGGCCTCGTCGGCCGTCAGGTGGGCATAGTCGGCCAGGCCCGCCAGCGCACGCAGCGTGCCGTGCATGTGAGTCAGTGGGACATAGTGACCGTCGGGCGGGCAGACGCCCGGGCTGGCGACCAGTGCGCGCACCAGGGGATGTGCCAGCTCCAGCGCGCCACAGCCGGGCACGGCGCGCTCAGCCGCGAGCAACGACTTGAGCAGGAATCCCATCGGTGTCGCGACGATCTCGTCCTGACGTCTTGCGAGCCCGCGTACCATGCCCGTCACCGCGCGCTCCGACTCGGCACAGGGCTCTGCCAGTTGTGCCGTGGCAAAGGCGTACAGCGTCAGGCTCTGATCACCCAGGTCGGCGACGTGGGTCGAATAGTTCGTGGCGGGGCGGTAGAGCAGGCCATCATCGGGCGAGAGCAGCGCCAGCAGATTCCTACGCCAGATGGTCTCAGTAGCCAACGTCTCGCCCGTCATTGCGCGGTACATGATCGCGGCCTGGTACTGACGCGCCATCACGTCGCCATAGTCGGGCCAGTCGTGTGCGGCCACTGCCGGCACGCTGTAGAAGACGTCAAAGTAGGGCAGGCCGTGGGTATCGATGGCCTGCTCCAGGTAGGGACGGCTGCCACGAGCGCAGGATTCGAGCGAGAAAGCCTCGTATGACATGACATTCCTTTTGGCTTGGTCGGGTCGGGCGCGCTCGCGGACGAGCGCTGTTGTCTACCTGAGAATCAGCGGCAGCAGGATGTCGCGCGTCGGCGCTTCGGCCAACGCGTGCGGCGGGCTGGTAGCGACGTTGCCGGCAACGTCCGAGACGGAAAATCGCACGTGACCGGCCGTCATACCCAGCGCCGTCATCGGGTCGGGCGCCACCAACTGCACCGGCAGGGTCGCGCCCGGGGTGCCGTCGACGTCCAGCGCCAACCAGTCGGACCAGGTGCCCCCGTCATCGGCGGAGAACGCACAGCACGCCGAAGTGGGGTCCAGCCCCGACGTGACATCGAGCACGCGTTGTGTGCGCCCCGCTGCGTCGAGCCAGCGCGGGGGCGTCCAGTCCAGGTGCACCGTCACCGTCGTATCGAGGGGGTTGCCGACCGCGTCGCGCAGGCGTACCGTCACGGGCTGGGCGCCCTCTACTGCAGACACCGTCCAAGTCACGACCGACTGCACCGGCTGGGGCGCCGAGTAGACCGTGACGCGGTCGAGGTACAGGTCCTGCTGACCCAGGTAGACGGTGCGGAACTCGAGGCCGTCGCTGATGTCGGGGTCGGCGCAAGTGGGCGGTTGCAGGTCATAGTCGAACGGCAGCGAGACCTCGTCGTACGCGTTGCTGCGCGCCAGGGCGCTGGCATCCAGCGCGACGAGATCCGTGTAGCGGCGCGTGCCGTGCGCATCGACCACGTCCAGTTCGGCCAAGGCTACATCGGTCGCGCGCAGAGGCGTTTTCAGCCTGTAGACGGTTTCGTACGAGGCCGGCCAGGGCAGGGCGCAGGTGAACGGGCCGAACCAGGCGCCGGCTGCGTCCATCGCGGCGCGGCCCATCAACGCGTGGCCGTTCAGCGCGTCTGCATCGACCACCAGACGGCCCGTGCCGGGGCCGTAGTAAAGCGCCTCGCCCTCCCAGACCCACGCGTTGCTGAACTGCACGGTCGCCGCGTCGGCGCTGGTGATCTCAAAAGGCAACTGGGCCTGCGCGCTCCAGGCCGGCACGCTCACGGCGCCAGTGGGCGCGCTGTTGTCAGTCTGCAGGGTGACCTCGGTGGCGGCGCTTCCGAGTGCGTTGTGCGCCACGGCGCGCAGCGTGTGCGGGCCATCGGGCAGATCGACCGTGCTCCAGCGCCACGCATAGGGCGCGCTCGTCACCGTGCCAGCCACCTGGCCGTCAACGTAAAAGTCGACCGAAGAGACTGTTCCGGTCACGACGGGCCGCGCGTCGACGACGCCATGCACGGTGGCGCCATTGGTGGGACTTTGCAGAGCGACTTCTGGAAGCTCGTAGCCCATGGCCAGCAGCGTGGCCATGCGCAGGTCCGGCAGCAGCGCCATCGTTGCGTCGCCCGGGCAGCGCGTGCCAGCACAGTCGTGGTGACCCATAATAACCGGCAGGGTGNNGTGTGCTGCAGCAACAACGCCTCGGCGGTCGGCGTGAGCCCGTTCGCATGGCAGAGGTCAGCGAGCAGTTGCACCAGGCTATCCTGCTGGGCCTGCGATGGGGGCAGAACCGTAAGGTCCCCGAGCAGCGCGATGCCCTGCGTCTCGGCGTCGTAGGGGCCGCTGTGCGCGCCTACCACGCCCGCGCCGCCAGCGCGCCCCTCGTAGACGTTGCCGCGCGCGTCGACCAAGTAGTTGTAGCCGATGTCGCCCCACTCGCGGATCACCGAGTGGTAGTAGTAGAGCGCCCGCACGCAGGCAGCCGGGTCCACGCCCGCTGGCGCGCTGGCTGTATGATGCAGAATGAGCGCTTGAGGCGTTGCATAGGTGCAGGGCCAGTGCAGCAGCGTGGGATCTGCGCCCCAGTCCGCACGCGGGATGATGCCGGCGCCCTGCTGAGCGGGCATGGGCGCCGTGGGACCGGCGCGAGAGTCGATGCAGACCAGGCGCAGGTGCTGCAGCACAGGGCTTGAGGCGTCGCCGGCGAGTGTGACGCGGTACTGGAGCGCGTCGCCCTCACCAAAGAGCAGGTCCGAGCTGTACAGCCGACCCGCATCGGAGGCAGGCAGCGCGCGCGCGTCGTCCTCGCTGGCGGGCATCGCAGTCCAGGGGCCCCATGCGCCGCCCAGATAGCCGCGACGCACCTCCAGCGCGAGCGTCGCACCCTCCGGAATCTGCGCGTACCAGGTCGCTGCCAGGCCGACATAAGGCAGATTTGTACTGATGACCGGGGAGGTGTAGAGACCCTGTTCAACGCCGAGGGCGAGCAGCATTTCGCCGTCATGTACTTCCGACACGGCGATGCCCTCAAAGAGCCCATCCGACCAGTCTGCTACCGTAGAAGTCGCAAGGTCGGTGATCCGGGTCTGCTCGGGCGCCGGCGTGGGCGTGGGTCCGGTGGCGAGCGCGACGCTGGGCCCGGGGCTGTCGCCGTCGGCCGGTATGCTGACGATGCCGCCGTCAGCCTGCACGAACACAAAGTGGTGCGTNNGTGTGTTCGCCCGCCTCCAGGCGCGTGCGTAAGAAGTAGGCGTGGGTGGTTGTGTCGAGCGACCTGTCCGGGGCCGCCGCGGCGTCGCTCCAGGCGGGGAACAGCGAGTGGGCGTGCCCATCAATGACGACGTAGGCCAGCGGCGGCGGCTCGCTGGTGGCACTGCAGGTTGCCGAGAAGATAAAGTCAGTGTGGGTGTCGCCGCTGGCGGGCGTTACACTGGCATCGGCGACGGGCGTGGGCGTCGGCGTCGGCGTGGTGGGCGGGCCAGAGACCACCGTTCCAGTGTAATAGTGCTCGATGATGTCTTTGCAGGCATAGCCCTGCAGGGCCATGGCGCGCGCGCCCTGCTGGCACATCCCAACGCCGTGACCGTAGTAGTAGTCATAGCCGCACGGACAACTGACGCTGCGGCAGTAGGGCACCGGATTCCAGCCGACCTCTTCGCTGTTACGCGTGGTGCCGTCACAGTGCGCAAAGAAAAAGGCATAGATGATCTCCCCCGCATAGCGGGCCACGATACCCCGTGTGTCCTCTACGGCGCGGCTGGTGCTGTCATACTGGGTCGTCGACCAGACCTGGCAGTGCGTAGCAGTGCAGACATCGGCGCCCTGATCTTCGTGAGCGTGCCGCGTGGCGGCATAGCTTCGCGCCGCGATCGCCTGAGCGCGCAACGCCTCGGCGGGCCAGTTAGCAGGCACCTCAGCAGGCACAACCCCCTTGAGGTACTCTTCGAGGCTCATCACGACGACGCTGCCGTCGGGCATGAGTACGCGCAGCGTCTCCGGGGGATCGACCACCCCGGTCAGAGTCACGTCGCCGGGGCGTGACTCGGACAGAGCGGTCTCCTGGTTGTGCTCCATGGCTGCCCACAGGCGCGCGGTGATCTCGGCGTCTTCCTCGGCACTGGGTGATTGGGGGAGCATCTCGATTGTTCGCTTGCTGCCTTGCAGCGGGGGCACCTCAACCATCCGTTCGGTCATGCCGATGTACCCGCTGGCTTCCAGGCGCAGGTCGTAGGTGCCCGGAGGCAGCGCCAGCCAGGCGCGTCCGTTAGCGTCGGTCAAGACGCGCAGCCCTCCGGCGCCAACGACCGCGTTGGCCACGGGCGCGCCAAACGGCGCGCGGATCACGGTAACGCCCAGGCCAGTCGACTGCGCCACGCCCAGCCGCGCACCTACCAGTGCCAGGCTGAGGGCTGCCAGCACCACGAACAGGCTGAAAAAGATGCGCTTCACGTGGATGCTCCTGTCAGAATCCAGCGGCAGGGTGTGACCGACAACGAGTCTCCGGCCGCACAGTTGGGCGCTGTAGCGCCCAGTGTATCAGGGGGCGTACTGCGCTGCAAAGAGGGCATAGATCTCAGTCGCCTGCCCGACGCTATCAACGTCCCAGTCGATTGTGGCGGGCTTGAGCATAAAGGCCAACTCCTGAGGCCCCCCCATGCCGCCGTGGCAGGCCCATTGCGGCTCAAAACAGCTGATGGTCTGCGCTGGCGCATCGTAGCTGCCCATAAGGATCAGGTCCCCCGCGTTCGGGAAGAGCGCCAGGCGTTCGAGTTGCGCGGCGCTCAATGCGCGGTCAGGTTGCTGCGCCAGCGGATCGGTGCCCTCAACCTGCGGGCGGTCCCCCAACAGCGCAAGGCCCTGGCTGGACATCACGTACACCTGGCCCATCTCGCGCCCCATGACGAGCCCGATGCCGGGGTGCGCCAGCAAGCTGCCCACCAGATCCGGGAAGAAGGCAGCGATCTCGCTGAGATCGAGCTGTCTGTTCGAGACATTCAGATAGACGTGGGACATCGGTCCCGAATTGAGCACCAGCAGATCGCCATGCTGATCGGCCTTCCAGATCTCGCCCTCTTCAGGCTCGCGACCGACGCGCGCAGCCACCAGTTGTCTGATCTTGGCCGGGATATGGCGCAGCGTCGGAACTGCGTTGTCCTCGATGGCCCGCAGCTCCTCCAGCAAATAGTAGGGGCCCAAACTGTCGCGCGTCCAGGTGGTGGCGGCCTCGCTCAACTGCCGCGCCTGACCCGCAGCCTGACGCACGAACTGCCCCAGGGTCTGCCCGTAAGCATGCTCAAAGGGGACGCTTGGGGTCATGCCGTGATCGGACAGCACGAACAGGTCATAGTCGCGCGTCAGGCCCATGCGGCGCAGGGCGTCGATCTGGCGGATGCGCGCATCGATGGCGTGCAGCGCGCGGAAGGCTACGCGCGAGGTGGGCCCATAGCTGTGTGCCAGCTCGTCATAACCAAAGTAGGTGGTATAGATGGAAGGCACACCGCGGTAGATGTCGAGCAGCACGGCAAAGGTCTGAATCTCGCGCAAGATCACGTTGCTCAGCACACGCAGGAATGGAAAGGTCGCTGCCATCGGGCGCGGGTATTGGTTGCGCAACCGGGCACGCGTGCGCTGAAACAGGTCTACCAGGTATTCCCAGAGCGACAGCACGCCGGTCTTGACGGTGCGAATGGGGTTCAGCAGGAAAAGCAGGAGAAACCCGATGCCGCGCACGCCTTCGAAAAAGCGCTTCTGATGCAGGGCGCCAACTGTAAAGATGCTGGTAGCGGCATCGCCATCGAACATGTTCATCAGGCTGGACCCGCCGCGCAACAGCCCGGGCCCGCGGTCTGGCAAACGTGCGCGGATGGCGTGCAGCGGGGCGGGGAACGTGCAAACGACCGACTCGCCACGGGCCTTGTCGTACCAGCGGAACGCGGGGATATTGTCGTTAGCGCCGTACATGATGCCCGCCTGAGCGGCCGGCGTGCTCGAAGGCAGGCCCGAGCGCCAACTGTGCAGTGTCAGGGTGCCGCGGCGCAACAGGCGCTGGATATTGGGCGCATAGCCCTGCTCGATGGCGGCCTGCAGGTAGGGATGGGCCAGGCCATCAATCTGTATCACCACAAAGCCGCGGCGATCCGACTCTGCGTAGCGCGGCAAGCCGAGTCGTCGCGTGAGGGTGGCGTATTTGCGCGAGTAGTAGGCCCCGGAGATGGCCGCAAAGACATCCAGAGCCGCCTGCGCGGCTTGAGAGAATCGCGCGCCAAGCTTGGACATGCTGTACCACGATTCGCTGCGACGCGACGCGTCAGATATCGAGCACCGAGTTCTCGCCGCCATAGGCGTTCGGCACATAGCGATCGGCGTGCCAATCGTTTTGCCAGTCGGTGCCGTTCACCAGATAGCGGAACTGGTAGGATCTGCCGCGTTCAAGTTCCAGCGTGATCTGCCAGCGATCGTCCTGACGTGAGCGCGTCATCGGATGTGAACGACGGTTCCAGTCATTAAAGTCGCCCACCAGATTGACACTCTCCGCCCAGATGCTCGCCGGCAGCTGAAAGGTAACCGAGACCAACTCTGTTTGTGAACCAGCCCGCTTGACGATCATTGGCGACCCCCATGACAACAGTGTCGTGCCGGGCGCTGCCAGAGGGTGGTTTCAAGGCTGCTCTGGCGCTTGTTGTCGTTTGCGCCCCGAGTCAATGCCATTATAGCCGCATGCTGAGATGACTGCAAGCACTGCCGCGGGCGGCGGCCACCGGCAAGCTGGCCCTGAAGGCCGACCAAGCAGCGTGGGGACGGGCGTGCGGCATGCGCAACGCCCGTGTCTTTGACCGCGCTCGCGCTGTCCTGTACAATAAGTGCACGTTTGCCGCCTGTGCATAGAGGCCGTGAGCCGTGTCTCGTCAGAGACCACCGACTGAAGGAGGTTACCATGAAGCAGAGTGACAAGCGCTGGGGCATCCTGTGGCTGGTGTTGTATCTGCTGTTTGCTCTGGCCCCGCTGGTGTTCATGCTCGTGGGCGAGCGCCCGATGGGGCGCGAGTTTGTGCGCGAACTCTCGGTCGCAGCGGGGTTCGTGGGTATCGGGCTGATGGCGCTGCATTTTGTGCTTACGGCGCGCATCACGGCGATCAAAGCGCCCTATGGCAGTGACGTGGTCTACTATTTCCATCATCGCATGGCCTACGTCACGTTGGCGCTCTGGCTGATTCATCCGGTGCTGCTGTTCATTCGTTTCGATTGGGCATTGGGATTGCTGAACGTGTTCACCGCGCCCTGGCGTGCGCGCTGGGGGGTGGCGTCGGTTGTGGCGATCATCGCGTTGATGGTCATTTCAATCTGGCGCAAAAAGCTCAAGATTGAATATGTGGCCTGGCGGATGACGCATGGCGCTCTGGCGGTGCTCGCGATGTTGGCAGTGATGGTGCACGCCTACATGGTGGGCAAGTACATCGGAACGCCGGTCAAACAGGCGCTGTGGCTGGCCTATGGGGCGATCTGAGTGCTGCTGGTGGCCTACCTGCGCGTCTACAAGCCGTGGCAGATGCTGCGACGTCCCTACCGTGTTGTGGGGGTGCAGCCCGAACGCGCCTCAACCTGGAGCCTGACGCTGGAACCGATGGGGCATGGCGGGATGCGCTTTCAGCCAGGACAGTTTGCCTGGCTGACGGCCTGGCGCTCGCCGTTTGCGGCACACGAGCACCCCTTCTCGTTGTCCTCGAGCAGTGAGCAGACCGACAAGGTCGGCTTTGCCATCAAAGAGTTGGGTGATTTTACGGCGACGATCGGAGAGCTGCAGCCGGGCCAGCGGGTCTACATCGATGGCCCCTACGGCGCTTTCAGCCCCGACCGCTATGCGGATGTGGAGCATCTTGTGCTGGTCGCCGGGGGCGTCGGCATCGCTCCGATGATGAGCATCCTGCGAACCATGGTCGATCGCGGCGATGAGAGGCCTGTGACGCTGCTGTATGGCAGCCGCGACTGGGACAGTATCGCCTTCCGTGACGAGCTGGCCGAGTTGGAGGGCGCCCTCAAGCTCAAGGTGGTGCATGTGCTGGAGCGCCCGCCCGAAGACTGGCAGGGCGAGGTCGGGTTTGTGACCGACCAGGTGCTGGCGCGGCATCTGCCGCAAGGCGCTGTGCGCTACGACGTGTTCCTCTGCGGGCCGCTCGGAATGCTGAACGCGGTTGAGGCGGCGCTTGAAAAGCTGCAGGTGCCGCAGAAGCGCATCCACTTGGAGCGGTTCGATCTCTAGGAGGAGGGGAGACAATGCGACACCGGATGGCCAATCTCGCGTTGGCGCTGATCTCGATTGCGCTGACGGTGGGTATCGTGATCGTGGCGCTGTTGCAGAGCGCATAGCGCCAGCAGGAGTGATGGGTTGGCAGAGGGCGCCTGCTCGACGGCCCGCGATCGCTTTGGTGCGAATGTCACGGGCTGTTCGATTTGACGGGCTTGCATGAGCTTGTATAATGGCTCATGGACGGATCTTGTACATGGGCCACTAATCAAGGGGGAGAATACGATGCCGAAAATCGGTCCTTGGGAACTGGTGATCATCCTGGTCATCGTGATCGCGATCTTTGGCGCTGGCAAGCTCGCTGGCTTGGGCGGCGCGCTGGGCCAAGGCGTGAAAGAGTTCCGCGACGCCGTCAAGCCCGAAGACGGTGAAGCGCAGCCCACCGACGCGCAGGAAGACAAGAAGGTAGCGGCGCCCGCCGAGACCAAGTCGGACGACGGCCCGGCCGCGTAACGACTGGAGCCGCGGCCGCTTGTGTCAAGCAATGCGGTCGGATGAGCGATCAAGCCCGGCACAGCGATCCACAGGATTGCCTGCCGGGCTTTTTCTGTTGATCGCATCGCGCATCACCAAAGACCCGTTGGGGTAGGGAGAGGGCTATGTTCACACTGAGTGGATTCGCGGATGAGATTGCGCCCGAGTTGGAGGTGCAACTCGATACTCTGGCACGCCTGAATATCGGTCACCTGGAGCTGCGTGGCGTGTGGAACAAGGGCGTGTTGGCTCTGGATGACCACGACCTGGCACGCGTCAAGTCGGCACTGGCTGACCGTGCGATCCGAGTGTCTGCCATCGGCTCGCCGATTGGCAAGATCAAGATCGATGACCCCTTCGAGCCGCATCTTGATGCCTTTGCTCATGCGCTCGACTTGGCCGAGTATTTCGACTGCGCGTACGTGCGCCTGTTCTCCTTCTTTGTGCCCGAGGGCGAAGCCGCGCGTTATCGCGATGAGGTCATGCGGCGGATGCAGGCGTTGGTGGCTGCCGCACGAGGGCGTCCGGTAACGCTGCTGCACGAGAACGAGCGGCACATCTATGGCGACATCCCCGAGCGCTGCCTGGATCTGTTCGAAACCATCGCGTCGCCGCAGTTGCGGATGACGTTCGACCCCGCCAACTTTGTGATGTGCGGCGTGCGGCCCTATGATGAGGCCTACGCGCTGCTCGCGGACCACATCGTCTACATGCACATCAAGGATGGCGTCATGGCCGATCAGCGTGTGGTGCCGGCGGGGCAGGGCGATGGCCAGGTCAAGCAGATACTGGCGGCGTTGCACGAAAAGGGTTATGATGGCTTCCTGTCGCTGGAGCCGCACCTGGCAGTTGTCGGCGACTTTTCCGGCTTTTCGGGACCCGAGCTGTTCGCGACGGCAGCCAGGGCGCTACGCGGACTGATTGCCGAGGTCGGCGCCGCGGAAAGGCGCTAAGGCAGCAGACCGGCCGACGCGACGGCGGGCCAGATCAGGCGCGTACCGCGCCCGCACCGCCTCGGCAGGGGATCGCCTCAAGGAGGAATGGGATGGCACAGCAACGCACCATCGCCAAGGTCGTGGTGCCGGTGGCAGGACTGGGCACACGCCTACTGCCGGCCACCAAATCGCAGCCCAAAGAGATGCTGCCCGTCGGGCGGCGGCCCGTGGTTCAGTATGTGGTTGAAGAGCTGCAGGCCGCTGGACTCACCGAGATCCTCTTTATCACCGGTCGCAAAAAGAGCGCGATCGAGGATCATTTCGACCCCGATCCCGAGCTGGTGCGGATGCTGTCCAATGGGGGCGGCTATGCCATGCTCGAGGAACTGAGCTTTACGGAGACCGATACGGCCTTTTTCTACACCCGGCAGAGCGTGCCGCGCGGTCTTGGCGATGCGGTGGCGCACGCCGAGCAGTTCGTGGGAGACGACTCGTTCTGCGTGGCGCTGGGCGACTCGATCATCAAGAGCCCTGACGGCTCAAGCCTGCTGCGAGCGGTGATTCAGGATCACCTGGCGAGTGGTGCGGCGTGTACCACCGTGGTGGAGGAGGTCGACCTGGAGGACACCTTCCGCTATGGCATCGTCAAGCCGGTGGAGGGGGCCGACACCAGCGTGGCCTTTGATCTGCAGGACCTGGTCGAAAAGCCGCGACCCGATGCGGCGCCCAGCCGCCTTGCCATCGCCGCGCGCTACGTCTTTAGCCCGGCCATCTTTGAGGCCATCCGACGCACTGCCCCGGACCGCAATGGGGAACTGCAGCTCACGGATGCCATCCGGCTCCTGCTGCAGCTCGGGCAAAAGGTGCGCGCCGTGCGGCTGCGCGCCGGTGAACGCCGCTACGACATCGGCAACTTTGAGAGCTATTTCAAGGCCTTTATCGATTTTGCCCTGGCCGACGACAAATACGGTTATCTGGTACGGCAGTACCTGAAGCGCAAGGCCAACGAGTTCTAGAGGGATGGAGACGATTCGCTGTTCGGCCCCAGGGCGCTGCGGCCTGATCGGCAACCCGACCGACATGTACGGCGGGTCTGTCATTTCGTGTTCGATCGGCTACCGCGCACACGTGACCGTGGAGCCAGCCGAGCAGCTGGAGATTGTGACGTGCGGGAAGCGGCTGGTCGTCAATGGCCCGCAGAGCCTGGCGCTCGACGGCAGCTACTTTGACGTGGCACGCGCGGTGCTGGACTATTTCCGTGGTGATCCCCCGCGGTGCCGCATCACCTACGGCAGTGAGATCCCGATCAAGGCCGGCGTGTCCGGCTCAACGGCGCTGACGGTGGCTATCCTCTACGGGCTGCTGCGCTTCAAGGGGCTGGGGCACAACCTGTACCAGGTGGCCGAGCTGGCGCGCTACATCGAGCTGAACCATCTGCGCATCGTCTGCGGCTATCAGGACGCCTACATGTGCACGTTTGGTGGGCTGAACTATCTGGACTTTCGCGGCAAGCAGTTCTACCGGCATGCCGAGGCCGAGCTGTTTGCGACGGTCGAGCGACTGGACCCCTACGTGCGGCAGCTGCCGTTTGTGCTGGCCCACACCGGCGTGACGCACTCATCGGATGCGGTGCACAAGCCGATTCGCGAGCGCTGGCTGGAGGGCGACGCGGCCGTACGGCGCGGCTATGAGGAGATTGGCCAATTGGCGCGCGAGGGCAAGAAGGCACTCTTGGCGGGCGATTGGATGCGCTTTGGCTGGTTGATGAACCAGAATCACGCCATTCAGCGCGAACTGGGGGGCTCCGGGGAGGCCAACGAGCGTCTGCTCAGGGTGGCGCTGGACCATGGGGCGCTGGGCGCCAAGCTGGCAGGGGCGGGCGACGGCGGCACCATCATCGCCCTGCATCCCGAACCTGAGGCTATGGTTGCCGCTTTGCGCGAGGCTGGCAGCACGCTGATCTTTTATCCGCAGCAGGCGCCAGGTGTCAGCCTGGACGGCAACGAGGCACGCGTGCTGACCGAACAGGCGGCGCCGCATGCGCGTTGAGCGGAGAGGGCAAATTGACAGGAATGGCCCGACGCAGGTATAATATAGAGACGTGCAAGCTATAAGCACTTCCGTAAGGAAGTGATGGGGAGGAACCAAGATGCCCAAGAGAACCTGGCAGCCCAAGAAACTTCATCGCATGCGTGTGCACGGCTTTCGGGCCCGCATGAGCACCAAAGGGGGTCGCAACGTCCTCAAAGCACGACGTGCGCGCGGCCGCAAAGTCCTGACGGTGCAAAAGAACTATACGATCAACCGCGCCTAGCCCTGCGGTGTTGCCCAGAAACCACCGCCTGACGCGCCCGGTTGACTTCAGGCGCGTGTATGGGCGTGGCAAGAGCTGGTCTCAAAGGGTGCTGGTGCTGTACTGTGCGCCCAACGAATTGCCTGTCAGCCGTTTCGGCATCTCGGTAAGCCGTCGTATCGGATCTGCTGTGGTGCGCAACCGCACGAAACGCAGGCTGCGCGAGATCCTTCGGCCGCTGTGCGAGCAGGTCAGCGGTGGTTACGATGTGATCCTGATCGCCAGGAACGGAATCGTGGACGCCGAGCACGCTGTCGTCGAGCAAGCGGTGCGGCAGTTGTTGCTCAAGGCGGGCATATTGTGTGAGTAACGGCGTGTCTTCTCGCGACCCCGGATTGAATCTGTCTTTCGGACGTCGTGTGCTGGTGGGTGTGCTCCGCTTTTACCAGCGCGCGATTTCGCCTATGTTGCCCCCGAGTTGCCGCTATGAGCCCACCTGCTCAGAGTACATGCTTCAGGCTGTAGTCAAGTACGGGGTTCTCAAGGGTGTGTGGCAGGGGCTGAAGCGTGTTTCGCGTTGCCATCCCTTTCACGAGGGCGGCTACGATCCCGTGCCCTGAATGTGTTCCGGCGGCCGCCGCGATCTGCCGGCGTTCAACCGCCAATTGAGGAGGTCCGATCTTGAGCATCACAAAAAAGTGGGGGCGCATCGCCTTTGCGCTGATGTGGGTTGCGGTGCTGGCCTCGGGCTGTGTCGGCGGAGGCGCCGTCTCTACCCCTGGCTGGACGGCGCTGGCGGCCGACAGTGAGATGGTTGTGGGCGTCCTTCCGGCCGGGCTGGTTGTGGCGCTGGACCCCAATGCCAACGGCGCCGAACTCTGGAGCTATCCAATCGCCTCACAGAGTGGCAGCACGAGCCCGTTCAGCTGTGGCGCAACGCAGACCAGTGGCGACGCCAAGCCCTTCGAAGCGGTCTATGGCCAGCCTGTGCTGACCGACGACCATGTCATCTTTGGATCCTATGACAAGAGCGTCCACGCGCTCGCTCGCGACGCGGCGGTGCCGGCCTCGTCGCGCGTCGCGTGGAGCTTTGCCACTGACGGCGCGGTGCTCGGCGGGCTGACGCTGGATGGTGGCATCGTCTACTTTGGCTCGACGGACACGAATGTCTATGCCCTCAATGCAGCTGATGGCAGCACCGTCTGGTCGGCGCCGTTCAAGACCGGTGATGCGATCTGGAGCGCACCGGCAGTGGATGAGTCGCGAGTCTACATTGGGTCGATGGATCGACACGTCTATGCGCTCGACCGCGCCAGCGGCGCGGAGGTCTGGAACGCCGAGGTCGGGGGGGCAGTAGCGGCCTCAGTCACCGTGGCGGACGACATGGTGTTCGTGGCCAGCCTGGACAGGCAACTGTATGCGCTGCGCGCGAGCGATGGCAGCGTCGCGTGGAAGTCGGACGATCTTGGCGCCTGGCTGATGAGCCAGCCGAGCGTACGCGATGGCTACGTCTATGTGGCGACACTGAAGGGTGATGTATACGCCCTGGGGGTGCAGTCTGGAGAGTCGCGCTGGTCCGCTATCGCGCTCGACAGCGTCGTGCGCGCAGGGCTGACGTGGACCGGCGCCGACGACGAAAGCCGTCTGGTCGCGGTCACAGAAGCGGGCCGGTTTGTGGGCATCGACGTACAGAACGGCACACAGACGGATCTCTACACGGCTCAGGGCAGCATGCTGGCCGATACCTCCGTGGTTGCCGACGCGATCTATGCCGGAACCGTCACGGGTCGGGTCATGGCGGTGAGCGTGTCGGACGCGAGTGGTGTGCTTGCGTGGGTCTACCCGGCGGCTGAGTCGAAATAGGTGACGTTGCGCGCCGCAACCGGGCGCCTGCGGGCCCTGGCAGTGCTGGCGTTCCGAGGTGTTTGATGGGGGCTCTGCCCCCGGGAGGTTAGGCTATCGTGCACAGTGCAAATACGCCGCAGGTCGACCCCAAGCAGCTACGCAAGACGCTGATTACGTGGGGCATCGTCGCGGCTGTCGTCATTGCGGGTTCTCAGATCGGTTGGGGGAACATCTGGCGCGAGGGCCTCATCCGCCCGATGCTGAACGCGCTCCTGTTGTTCTATGCCTATCTGGGACGTAACTTTGTCGTGGCCATCACGGTGCTCACCCTCTTCCTGCGCCTGATTACCTGGCCGCTGTTCGCGCAGCAGACGCGCTCCACCAGGCGCACGGCCGCGTTACAGCCAAAGGTGGCTGCGCTGCAGAAAAAGTACGGCAACGACAAGGCGCGCGTGGCGCAAGAGCAGCAAAAGCTGTACAAAGAAGCGGGCGTGAATCCTTTGGGAGGTTGCTTGCCCACGCTGGTGCAGTTCCCCATCTGGATTGCGCTCTATCAGGGCATCAACAGCATGTTGGCCGACACGCCGACCGAGTTGATGGCGCTGGGCCAAAGCGTGTATTCTGGATTGCGTGTCGTGTCAGAGATCGTACCCGTGCAGCGCAGCTTTTTGTGGCTTGACCTGGCGCGGCCTGACCCCTCGCCCTTTATTCTGCCGGTGCTTGTGGGCGGCACGATGTGGCTGCAGCAAAAGCTGATGACCCAACCGGCGGCCGATCCACAGCAGGCCTCCATGAACAAGCAGATGCAGTTGATGATGCCGGTGATGTTCGGCTACTTTACCACCACTTTTGCATCGGGCCTGGCCATCTACTTTGTGATCTCGAATATCGTGGGCATCGCCATGCAATGGGCCATTGAGCGTATCGAGGGACCGGCCAAGGTCGAGGTGACTGAGACGGTCGACAGTGAACCCGTCAAGGGCAAGGAAGCATATGAACAACGAAAAAAGCAGAGACGCAAGGCAAAACGCGGATAGCCGGGGCAAGGCGGTCCAGTTCATCGGCAAGAGCGTCGAGGACGCCCTGAATCAGGCGGCTGAGCAATTCGGCGTGCCGGTCGCGCAGCTTGACTTTGAAGTCGTGAAGGACACCACCTTTTCGATCCTTGGGTTTGTGCGCAAGGGAGAGGCGGTCGTGCGGATCTGGCCGGCGAGCGAGCAGGGCGAACTGGCGGAGGCGGAGGTTGAAGAAGTTGAGGCCGAGCCTCAACCCGCTCAGGTGCAGCGTCCCGCAGTGTCTGCCAGCATCCTGGACGAGGACGAGGGTGACGATTCCGAGGAAACCAAGGGGAATCCACCGGAACTCGAGGATGTTGCCACCGAAGTGCTCTCGACGCTGCTTGACAAGATGGATCTGATCGCCGCCGTCGAAGTGGTGGATCAGGGCGGTTCGCTCGATCCGCAGACCAACGAGATTACGCCGATGGTCCTGAACGCCGTTGGAGATGATCTGGGCGTGCTGATCGGTCGGCGCGGCGAGACGCTGCGCGACCTGCAGTTCATCACCCGCCTGATCATCAGCCGTCAGCTGGGCGTGTGGCCCAACGTAATCGTGGATGTCGAGGGGTACAAAGAGAAGCGTGCGGCCTCGCTGCAGGCGCTGGCCAAGCGGATGGCGGACGAAGTGCGCGAGACGCGCCGCGCCGCCGTTCTCGAGCCCATGCCGGCCTATGAGCGGCGTATCGTGCACCTTACCCTGCGCAACGATCCGGACGTCTATACGGAGAGCACTGGCGAAGACGAGCATCGCAAGGTGCAGATACTGCCGCGCTAGTCTCGCAAGGCCTCACCAATACCAAGGGAGGTAAGGGTGTGCGCTCTGCCTGACTATGTCGTCATCGGCCACGCCACACAGGACCTGCTCCCCGATGGTCGCACGACCCCGGGGGGCACGGTCACCTACTCGGGGCTGACGGCTGCCATGCTGGGACGGCGCGTGGGCATCGTCACCAGCGCAGCTCAGGCCCCGCAGTACAGGTCTGATGGCATCCTGGTGCATTGTCGGCCGGCTCCCTTCACGACGCTGTACGAGAATCTGCAAACCCCACAGGGACGCAAGCAATATCTGCGCGCTCGCGCTCTGCCGCTCGGACTCGATGACGTCCCGGCCGGCTGGGGGCAGGCGCGCATTGTGCATCTGGGACCACTAACGCAAGAACTCGATCCCGCTCTGATTCAGGCCTTCCCCAAAGCGCTTCTGGGGATCACGCCACAGGGTTGGCTGCGACAGTGGGATGCGGACGGGCTGATCTCGCCGGTGGCGTGGGGCCACGCGTGGCAGCCGCTCGAGGCCGCCGCTGCGGTTGTGCTGAGCCCTGAGGATCTGGGGGACGATCCGAATGCTTTGGCAGAGTGGCGCGCGCACACGCGGCTGCTGGTGCTGACGCTTGGCAGGCGGGGTGCAATCGTCTATCATAGGGGGCAAGAGCAGCGCGTTCCGGCCTACGACGTGCTAGAGGTTGATCCGACCGGCGCCGGCGATGTGTTCGCGGCGGCGTTTCTGGTTCAACTCGATGAATGTGGTGACCCTGTCGAGGCGGCGCGTTTCGCCAACTGCGCCGCCTCGTTCGTTGTGGAGGGGGTGGGCGCCAGCAACCTGGCGACGCGTGAGCAGCTGGAGTGGCGCATGGCGCACGGCCGCACCCTGACGTGACGCGACGGGTGCAGCCAATGGGGACAAGATGAGTCGAGTGTACGCATTGGCCAACCAAAAAGGCGGAGTGGGCAAGACGACGACCGCCGTCAACCTTGGAGCCTACCTGGCGGATGCGGGCAAGCGTGTGCTGCTCGTTGATGCGGATCCGCAGGCCAACGCGACCAGCAGCCTCGGCATCGACAAGCACTCGCTGACGCGCTCACTGTACGACGTGCTGATCGGCTCCGAAGCGCCATCGAGCCTGATCATGATCACGAACCGCAAGGGGCTCGACCTGTTGCCCTCGGCGCCCGCTCTGGCCGGCGCAGAGATCGAGATGGTAGAGATGGCGGGCCGCGAACTGCGACTGCGGCATGCGCTCGAGACGGTCTCGTCGCGCTACGATTTCTGCCTGATCGATACGCCTCCCAGTCTCGGCCTGCTGACCGTCAACGCGCTCACGGCGGCGGATGGCGTGATCATCCCGGTACAGTGCGAGTATCTGCCGCTTGAGGGGTTGACTCAGCTCTTGCAGACGATCGAGCTGGTCCGTCAGCGGCTGAATCCGCGCCTTCAGGTGCGCGGCCTATTGATGACGATGTATGATACGCATACCAATCTGTCGCGCCAGGTCGTCAACGACGTGCGGGAGCACTTTCCTGCCACGCTCTTTAGCGCGATCATCCCGCGGAGCGTCAAGCTGAGCGAGGCGCCCAGCTATGGCGAGCCCATTCTGACGTATGCGCCACAGTCGGCGGGCGGCATGGCCTACGAGGCCTTGTGTGAAGAGTTGCTGGCGGGCGAGACGGCGCGCTAGACACGGCGCACGGCGCACCGGACACGTCGGGCGGGGAGAGTGAACCATGTCAAGCAAAGCACGCAGTGGACTCGGCAGAGGCCTGGGGGCGCTCATCCCCGCGGGAGGCGCCGTGGCGGGGCTGCGGCGTGTCAGCCTGGATGCCATCTCAGCCAATCCTCATCAGCCGAGAAGTGTATTCGACCCGGAGGCGCTGCAGGAACTGGCCGACTCGATCCGTGAGGTCGGTCTGATTCAGCCGCCGATCGTGCAGCAGGTGAGCACAGAAGAGGGCGCGCCGCCGCGTTACCAGCTCATCACGGGCGAACGCCGTTGGCGCGCGGCGCGGCTGGCCGGCCTGCAGCACATCGATGTCATCGTCAAGGATGCGACGCCCCAGGAGACGCTCGAATTGGCGCTGGTGGAGAATATCCAGCGCGCTGACCTGAACCCGCTTGAAGAGGCCAACGCCTATCAGCAACTGGCTGACGAGTTCGGCATGACGCAGGAGCGTATCGCCGAGCGCGTGGGGCGTAGTCGCGTCAGCGTGACCAACACGCTGCGACTGCTGCGGCTGCCCGAACGCATTAAAGAGGCGCTGATGCAGGGCGAGATCACCGAGGGCCACGCCCGCCCGCTGTTGATGCTCGATGATGAGGAAGAACAACTGCTCGCGCTCAAGACGGTGGTCAAGAAGCAATTGTCAGTACGCCAGACCGAGGAGCTGGTTCGGCGGCTGGAGGCGGCTACCGGCGTCGGCGGGCAGTCAAACACCCGCTCTCCCGAGACGGATGCGCTCGAGGGTCAGTTCCGTGAGGCGCTGGGGACCAAAGTAGATCTGTTCCGCAGCCGCAAGGGCGGCCGGCTGGTGATACATTTTTACTCCGAGGATGACCTGCAGGCGCTGTTCGAGCGTATCGTCGGAGAGGACTAGCCCGGCGCCCTTGTCCGTGGATAGCCGTGTATGCGCCCGTCCCTTGTCGCCTGCGTGATCTGTCGCGACTGACCCCTTGCGCCGCGCCCCGCTCAGTCTCACCCACAGAGGAGAACGCCCATGCGCTACGACTGGTTGCTGCTCGACGCAGATGGTACGCTGTTTGACTATGACAGCGCCGAACGCAAGGCTTTGCAGGCCACCTTTGCCGAGTTCGAACAGCCCTTTGGTCCGAATACCGTCGCGGCCTATCGGCGTATAAACAAGCAGGTCTGGGACGCTGTCGAGGCCGGCACGGTCGCAGAAGGCGATATCTCGGTGCGTCGCTTTTCGATGCTGGCGGAAGCGCTGGGGCTGTCGTACGATTGGGCTGCCTTTGGCGCGGCCTACCTGCGACACTTGGGCGAGCATGCTGATTTGATGCCGGCCGCAGAGGAAACGCTGGCCGAGCTATACGGGCGCGTGGGGATGGTCGTTGTCACCAATGGCCTGGCCGATGTACAGCGCAGCAGATTTGCGCTGGCCCCGATTACACGCTATTTGCACGACCTGGTCGTCTCCGGAGAAGAAGGCGTCGCCAAGCCCGACCGGCGCATCTTTGACACGGCGTTGGCGCGCGCCGGGAACCCCCCTCGTGAGCGCGTGTTGATGGTGGGCGACAGTCTGAGCGCAGACATGGTCGGCGGTCGCGACGCCGGCGTTGACACCTGCTGGTTCAACCCGGCAGGCTTGCCGCGTGATCACGAGGTGCAGCCGACGCACGAGATCCGTGACTTGAGACAACTGCTGACGCTGGTGTCCGAGGGTAGAGTGCGCTGCGCTGCGGATTGACGCGTGGCTCGGGCTGTGGCATTGTCTGAAGTAGAGCTTACAGAGGTGGCTGCGAGATGCGTAAAATCGCCGTCCTGACCAGTGGGGGTGACGCCCCCGGCATGAATGCAGCGGTTCGCGCGGTGGTCCGTACCGGCATCGATGCCGGCATGGATGTGTTCGGTGTGCGTGACGGCTATCAGGGGCTGATCGACGGACGCATCAGCTACCTGTCGCGTCGCGACGTCGGTGGCATTATGCAACTCGGCGGCACCTTTTTGGGCAGCGCGCGCTGCGAGGCCTTCAAGACTGTCGAAGGCCGGCGCCAAGCCATCGCGGGCCTGGCGGCTCTCGGCATCGAGGCGCTGCTCGTCATCGGCGGCAACGGCTCGCAGACCGGCTCACACGCGCTCTCCGAGATGGGCTATCCCGTGATCGGCATTGCATCGACCATCGACAACGATCTCGAGGGCAGCGATATCACGATCGGCGTTGACACGGCCATCAACGTTGCGCTCGAAGCGATCGATCGGCTGAAGGTCACGGCCAGCTCGCACAGGCGCGCCTTTCTGGTTGAAGTGATGGGTCGCAACTGTGGCTATGTCGCGTTGATGGCGGGCATCGCAGGCGGCGCCGAGACGGTGGTCATCCCTGAACGCGAGGTGACGCCCGATGAGGTGGCCAGGGAATTGCGTGAGGCCTACGACCGCGGAAAGAACCATGCCCTGATCGTGGTGGCCGAGGGTGCGCATAACAACGCCAACAAGCTGATCAGCTATTTCGAGGCCGATCCGGAGGCCACAGGCTTTCACCTGCGCGCCACGATTCTGGGCCATGTGCAGCGTGGCGCTCACCCCACCGCGCAGGACCGCCTGCTGGGGTCGCGGTTGGGGGTGGGCGCGGTGCGCGCGCTGCTGGCCGGTGAAACCGGTGTGCTGGTCGGGCTGCGCGGCAACCATGTCACAACCACCCCGCTGGGCGAAATCGTGGGGCGGCAGAAACCGATTGATCTGTCGCTGTTCGAGCTGGCACGCATTATGGCCCAATAGCGGACGGCCTCTGAACGAACCGCACAGCGCAGAATCTACCGCCGGGGATGACCCCGGCGGCTAATGGTAGACGATGACTTTGACTGAACGGACTGTGGTGCAAATCTATACCGACGGCGGTTGCGACCCCAACCCGGGCCCCGGTGGCTGGGGGGCGGTGCTGATCGCCGGGCTGCGCACGCGCGAGATCAGCGGCGCTGACCCCGACACGACCAACAACCGTATGGAGATCACTGCCGCGATCTCGGCGTTGCGGCTGCTCAACCAGCCCTGCGAGGTGACGGTGTTCACCGACTCGCAGTATCTGCGCAAGGGCATCACAGAGTGGATTGACGGCTGGCGGGCCAACGGCTGGAAGAAGGCCAATGGGCGCCCGGTCGAGAACGCTGACCTGTGGCGTGAGCTGCTCAGCGTGTTGGAGCCGCATCGCGTGCGCTGGGAATGGATCCGCGGACATCGTGGCAATCCGCTGAACGAACGCGCCGACCAACTTGCGGGGGAAGCTCGCCGCCGCCTGCTGGCGGGCAAACCGGTGGCGACGATGACAACCCGCGAGTCGGCAACGCTGCCGGAAGTGGCCCTGTATGCACACGGTTGCGCGCTGGGCAATCGCGGACCGGGCGGGTATGCGGCCATCATTGTGGACGCCGAGGGTCACGAGCAACCGGTCTGCGGGGCTTGGCCTGTGGCGAGCAGCAATGTGATGGAACTATGGGCGGCGGTGGCCGGGTTGCAGGCGCTCAAGCAGGTATCGCACGTCACAGTGTACAGCGCCAACAAATACCTTCTGGATGGCGCCTCGCGTTGGCTGGCACAGTGGGAACGACGCGGATGGCGCACTTCCGATGGGCAGCCGGTTCGCAATCAGGAGATCTGGGCCGAGCTATCACACGTATTGGGCGATCACGACGTCAGCTGGGTCTATCTGGCCGACGCGGATCGCAACAGCCACCACCGTCGCGCAGCCACGTTGGCGCGCCAGGAAGCGGAGCGGCTGCGCGGCTGACCGTTCGCAGGAGGAGTTGCGCGCATGGCCAACATCATTACTGTCTCGCGGCTGCCGGTGCTCATCGTGACTATTCTGCTGCTGGGCAGCGCCAGCCCCCTCGCCAGACTTGTGGGCGCAGGGTTGATCATCGTCCTGATCGCCATGGACTCGATCGACGGCATCGTGGCGCGCAAGCGCTGCGAGATCAGCCTGATGGGCAGCGTGCTCGACATCATGGTTGACCGCGCCGTCGAGCTGGTCATGTGGGTGTGGCTGGGNNGGCCCACCTCGAGCTGATTTCGGTGGCCATCCCGATCATCGTCATCCTGCGGGGCACGATCGTGGACTCGCTGCGGGGCATCCACGTGCGTGATGGGCAGGCGCCCTTTGACAGCCAGCACACGCGTCTGGGCACCTGGCTCGTCAAGAGCCCGATGATGCGGACCGGCTATGCGCTGGCCAAATGCATCGCGTTCACCGGGTTGGCGCTGGCGCACGCGCTCTATGCGTTTGCCGAACGCGGGGCCGTGTCGTCAGGCGCCGCCGAATCGGTGCATGCCGTGTCGTGGGGGGTAGCCTGGCTGGCGACGGCCTTTTGCCTGGCGCGCGGTCTGCCGGTGATCATCGAGCATTGGCCCGCGCTGTTTGCGTCGCAACGCAGCAACCGTGAGGCGCAACCATGAGAGTGCAGGACCTTTTAGGCAGCTCGCCCTTTGTGGCTCTGGGGATGGCGATCGGCCGGTTGACGCCTGCGCCGTTTGCCTACTGGCTGGCCCGACGTATCGCCCGCGGCATGGCACGCAACGAACGGCAGATGTTCGTGACCCTGCGCGCCAACCTGTCGCGCGTGGTGCCCGAGGCAACCGGGGAAGAACTGGATGCGATGGCCGAGCGGGCGATTGCGCACGCCGGACGCACCTACTTTGACATGTTTCACAGCAGCATCAAAGACTATGTCTCGGGGCGCGCACGCGTGCGCATCGACCCGCAAGAGCTGCAGATGGCGCTTGACACCTGTCACAGCGACCGTGGCACGATTGTGGTGGGTCCGCACACCAGCAACTTTGACCTGGCGGCACAGTGGCTGGTGGCGCAGGGGATCGAGGTACAGGCGCTCAGCCTGGCGGCGCCGAACGCGGGCACGCGGCGGCTGAACACGCTGCGCGGCTCGCGCGGGCTCGAGATGACGCCCATCGATATGGCTTCGCTGCGCACCGCCATGGAGCGCCTGCGAGCGGGCGGTTCGGTGCTCACTGGCGTCGATCGGGTGGCCTCCCGCAAGGACCCGCTGCTGCCCTTCTTTGGGGAGCCTGCGCCCATGCCTACGGGGCACATCCGCCTGGCGGTGCAGACTGACGCCCGCATCCTGGTAACCTACTGCCTGCAGGATCCGGACGGATGGTACCACATCAGTTTTCGAGAGCCGCTGGAGATGGAAAAGCGCGCGACGCGCGACGAGACAGTCCGCCACAACGCGCTGCGCGTGCTGGCGATCATCGAGGAAGTGATTCGCTCCAAGCCGGAGCAGTGGCTGATGTTTGTGCCGGTTTGGGACGAACCCGCCGTCGAGAGCGCCTGACAACGCCTCGCCCGGCGGATTCGCAGTCGGTCAGCACCTACATCCCGAGGACGCGCGTCAGGGCGTTGGACGCCTCACGCAGGTGGCGCAGCGCCTCCTCAAAACCGTCGGAAGCCCGCGCGGCCTCCGCCTCTTGTTGTGCGCGGTCCATCGCGCGCTCCACTTCTGCCAGGTCTTCGGCCGAGCCCTGGGCGCGCAGATCGACTGTCCAGCGTTCGGCGCGGCGCATGCGCGATTGAATGGCGGCGGTCTCGTCGTCCAGGCGGCTGAGCGCGCCCGCAATCTCATCCTCGGAGCGTCGGTAGAGTTGCTGCGCCTGTGAGGCGGCGGTGAGCGCCTGTTGCAGCAGGTTGCGGGCCTCGGCGAACGTTTCGGCGCCAGGGCTGGCTGCGGCCAGTGAGCGCGACTGCTCCCAGGCCTCCTCCGGCACCTCCAAGCTCCACTGGAGCTGCTTCCAGGCGCTGCGCGCCTGCAGACCAGAAATCGCGCTGCGGACGCCCTCCACGATCTGCGCTTGCCGCGCATAGTCGCGGCTCAGGCCTTCCAGCGCCTTGCGTTCATCCGTCACCTCGCGGGTGAGCGCCTCGATGCGCTGCTCGAGGCCACTCGCGCGCCGCACGATCTCGCGCAGCACCAGCGGTTCGTCGGCGTGCTCGTCAGCTTCGGCGCGCCAGGCATCCAGGTCGGCGGCGAGGCGCTCCACGTCCTGCTCAGGGCCCGGCTTTTGCTGAGGATCCAGGCGGCTCACCCGATCCCACGCCTTGTCGATGCGGCGAACGGCCTCCTGCGCCAACCCTCCATAGTACGACAGGCTGCTCTCGTGCTCGCTCAGGATCTCTTGCAGCGTGTGCTGCGCGGCCGGCAGCCACTCGTGCAGCGCCTGATCATAGTTGACCTGGGCGGGATTCTCGAATGCGGCTGCACCGAGCATGACCGACTCTTGCAGGCGTGTCATGCGTTGCTGGAGCTCGGGCGTCATCTGGTCGCCGGCCGCCAGCGCCTCGGGCAACGTCTGATGCACAAAGGCGTCCAGCTCGGCCTCGAACCTCGACTGCAGATCGAGGATGCGCGCATGCTCGCCCTCCAGACGCGCCACGTTCTCCTCAGCGCTCTCCAGATGTCGCTTGCCGTCGCGCAGCTGCGCCAGGCAATCCTGAACTTCGGACTGGCGCAGCAATTGCAGATCGCGCACGTTGGGGGGCATCCGTTTTGCCGTCTGTTGCACCTGTTCGATATCGGCGCCGCACTGCTTGGTCAGTTCGACCAGTTCGTCATTCCAGTGCCGCGGGTAACTGCGTAATTGTTCGTGGACGTGCTCCAGTCTGCTGAGCAGGTCATCCAGGCCGTCGGGGCTGTACAGCGATACCAGGTCGCGCAACTGGCGCGCCTCCTCGGGAAACAGCGCCGCCGCGTCGTGGGCCTCTGCCAGGCGTTGCATCGCATCCTGCGCGAGCGTCAGTGCGTTCTCGTAGCCTGCGCGCGTCCCCAGAGACCGCTGCTTTTCGGCCTCAAGGTAGACTTCGGTGGCCTTGTCGATGTGATCCAGGCTGACATCGGGGTCGAGCATGGCGTGGGTCTTGATGATCTGATCGCACTGTGCCTGCACTTCGGAAACGGCCCGGATGTCGCCCTCAACCGCGGCTCGGCTGCGCTCGATCAGGTCCTGGAGGGCATCCATCTCGCCCATCAACTGCTGGAAGCGGGTATCATAGTGCTGGACGTCCTGGGTGATCTGCCGGTAGGCATCCAGCGTGTGCTGTTCGAGCAGGCGCTGAGGGGCCGCGATCATGCCGCCCATCTCTTTCAGCGCCTGATCGACGGCAGGCTCGCGCGCGCCGCGCGTCTTGAGGCCCTCCCAGCGCTCCTGCGCCAGGCCCAGCGCGCTGTGCATCCGCTCGATCACCGCGCGCGCCTGGGCGCGCTCCTCGGCGGCGCGCGACACCATGCCGTCAACCTCGACGACCTGCGGGCGTACCACGGCCAGGACGCTGTCGACCTCGGCCACCACCTGGGAGATATCGACGCCCTGGGCGTCGGCAAGCTGGTCGAGGGCGGCCTCGACCTCCGTGCCAAGCGCAGCCAGGCGCTCATCGAACGGGTCCAGACCCTGCGTGCCGGCCTCGCGCTCGGCCTCGGACACGGTCTGCAGGCGGCTCAGTTCAGCGCGCAACTGTCCCAGTTCGCCGCGCACCTGGCCAGGGATAGCGCGCACGGCCTCCTGTTCATCGTGCAGTCCGCGAGCTGCGGCCTGGGCGCGATCCAGCGCGCGACGCAGTGCCTGCAAATAGTGCAGAGCGGGCATGGCTTCGCGCATCGGCTGCCAGGCCTTCATGAGCAGCGCGTCCGTCCACTGTGTCTGGTAGGGGACGAACGACGCCAGTTTGGGCCAGAGGGTGTTGGCCTCGTGCAGCGCGGCGCTCAGCGCGGTGCGATGCTGCTGGGCCGCGCGGTCGTGAGCCTCGTAGCGCCCGCCGCGTGGCAGCACCGGCCAGCGCCCGGCCTGACGGTCCTCAAAGTCCTGCAGCTCGCGCAGGCGCTGAGCCTCGTCGTCGGGCGCCAGATCGCGACGGCGCATCAACGCGTTTACCGCCACGAGCACCAGCCAGGGGCCGATGCTCAACACCAGGTATGCCACGACCAGCGCCAGAACAATTCTCCAGATCACAGTTGCACCTCCGCGCGCACAAGCGCCTGAACCGCTCTACCAGTTCGTGAAGCCACCATCTGCGCGGTGCAGATGTGGCAGCTCGCGCATCTGAAAAGCATACGCGGCCGCTGCTTCACGGTCGAAGGACAGCCCCAGCCCCGGCGTATCGCCTGCGTTGATGTAGCCGCCCACAAAGGTGAGGTCGGCGTGCACCACGTTCGGGAACAGGTCGCCGGGCAAGCGAGCCTGTTCCTGCACTCCAAAGTTGGGGATCGCCAGGTTGAAATGCACACAGGCCGACGTGGCCACAGGCCCCAGCGGGTTGTGGACCGCGATATCGATATAGTGGCCCTCGCACCAGCCGGCGATCTTGCGTGCTTCGGTAAAGCCGCCGGCGATGCACAGATCGATGCGGGCATAGTCGATCAGGTCGTGATCGATCAACTCGCGGAACTCCCATTTACTGGCGAATTGCTCGCCCGCAGCCAGGGGCACGTCGATCTTGTCCCTCAGCAGGTGGTAGGCCTGCGGGCTCTCGGAGCGGATGGGGTCCTCGACAAAGTAGGGGCGCAGCGGCTGCACTTCGCGGCAGTAGAGGATGGCGTCGGCGGGTGACAGGCGCGTGTGCAGGTCGATACAGACCTCGATCTCGTCACCGACAGCCTCGCGCACGGCCTGGAACTCGCGGATGCCTCGCCGGATGGCCGCGCCCGGCTCGAGAAGGTCCTCCTCCTCGGGCAAGTGCCAGCGCACAAACTTCCAGCCCTCGGCCACTTTGCGCTGCGCAGCCTCCACCAGGCTCATATCGCCGGGAATTGCGCGTCCGCTGATGTGCGGGTAGCAGATGCACTTGTCGCGCACGCGTCCCCCGAGGAGCTCGTAGACCGGCACCCCCAGGGCCTTGCCGTGCAGATCCCACAGGGCAATATCGATGGCCGAGATGGCGCTGCCCAGCACCTTGCCGTGCGGGAAAAAGGCGCTGCGCGAGAGCAGTTGCCAGAGGTGCTCGATGCGCGTGGGGTCCTGGCCGATGAGGAGCGGTTTCAGGTGTTCGATGGCGCCGATGATGGCCAATTCGCGCCCGGTGAGGCCAGCCTCGCCGAGGCCATACAGCCCTTCATCGGTATCGACGACCACGATCGTATAGTTGCGAAAGCCGCCCCACAACGGATAGCAGCGGACGTCGGTGATCTTCATACTTGAGCGCTCCTCATGAATGCCTCGATGCCCTCCCAGGTGGGGATGCCCGCCTGGCCGCCCGCGCGGGTGGCCTTGAGGGCTGCCGCGGCGCTGGCCACCTCCACTGCGCGCGCCACACTGGCGCCCCGGCACAGACAGGCGGCGTAGGCGCCGTGGAAAACGTCGCCGCAGCCAGTGGTGTCGACGGCGCGCACCGGGTAGGCGCGTTGCCGGTGTACCGCGTCGCCGCGCTCCATCCACCAACTGCCGCGGTCGCCATAGGTGACGATGCAGGCCGCGCGGCCGCGCGTCAGCGCGCGCACCACGGCGGCCGGCTCGCGTTCGCCGGTGACCCGCTCGGCGAATTCATGGCCGACGATCAGATGGTCGATGGCGTCGACCAGCGCAAGCACCTCGGGGCGCGGCTCGTCCTCCACGTCGCCCACCACGGGAATGCCCAGACGGCGGGCGATCTCGCTGGCGCGCAACGCGCCCTCCAGCACCTTGTGGTCCACAAAGAGCACCCGACAGTCAGCGATTAGTTCCTCGGTCATCGCGTCGGGCGGGCGCGGTACCCAGGCCGACGAATCGGGGTAGATGACGCGCTGACCGGTAGGACGCACCACGATGATGACCGAGTGAATGGGCTGGGCGCCCGTTTGGCGCGCGATCGCGCTGCAGTCGACGCCCTCGCGCTCGAGTTGCGCGACGGCGTAGCGCGACAGGTCGCTGTCGTCGAGCACGCCCGCGTAGGCGGCGCGGCCGCCCATGCGCGCCACCGTCACCAGCGCCGTGCCTGTGAGGCCACCGGGGTGACGCTCACTCGAACGCACCGGCGCTTTGCTGTCGGGCGGCGGGTAACGGTCGACGAACAAGAGATCGTCGACCGCGACGGCGCCGAACCCGAGAACGTCCCAACGTGCGCTCATAGCCCTGCCTGTCTCATGGCCTCCTGGGGCGACGCCCCGTCGTGTATGACCGCCTTGAAGGCCAACGTGGCGGCCTTGATCGCGGCAACGCCCCAGATGTTGCGCCCGATGGTGGCGCCGCGCATGCCCGCCTTGACCGCGTCGCCCATCATCTGCAGGGCTGCCTCAAGCGTCCTGGTCTGGGGGCCGCCGGCCGCGACCAGCGGCACGGGACAATCGGCCACGATCTGGGCCTGCGCCAGCGGGTCGCCGCAGTAGGGGGCTTTGACGACGTCGGCGCCCACTTCGACGGCACAACGCACCGCCCAGGCCAGGTCGTCCGGATCGAACGAAACGCGCGGCTCGCCGTCGAGCTTGCGCGGGTAGACGTGAAAGATCACGGGCATGTCATAGGCGGCGGCCTGGCGCACCAGGTCGGCCACCGTCACAAGACGTTCGATCTCGGTGTGGCCACGGAGAAAGCGCGCGGTGGCCACGGCGTCGGCCCCCAGACGGACGGCGTCCTCGGCGTTGGCCAGCATGCCAGTGGGTTCGCCATCGACCTTGGCAAGGGCCGTCTGCAAGATCAGCGGGACCACGCCGGCGTACGGCCCCCACAACGAGGTGACGATGCCCTTGTGCATGGTGACTGCGTCGGGTCGAGCCGCCACGACTTCTTGCAGGGTGTGGCCCACGCGGCGCAGGCCTTCGGGCATGCCGGGTCCGTAAGAAATGAGGTGGTCCACGGCCACCGAGCAAAAGCGCCCGGAGGGGTGGGCGAATAGCCGCTGCATACGAATCTGCTTTCCGATACCCATCGTTACTCCTCTGCGGATGTGTCGTTCGCATTGCGAGGCCCAAAGGGCCTGTGCGACATAATGTTGCACGTGCCGGAGTCGCGCTAGGTGATCACGATCTCGCGGCGTTGCTCGCTGGAACCATAGAGCGCGTCCAGCACCTTCATCTCAGCGAGGCCGCGCTCGGCAGACGTGTCGGGTGTGCGCCCGGTGCGCAGGCAGTTGACAAAGTGCGCCTGGATGCTGGGCTCCGGCGGTTCGGCCAGCAGCACCTCGACTGGGTGCGTCTCGACGTAGGTGTCGCCTTCTTTGCCATAGAGGGTGAGGCGGTTCTCCTTGCTCGCGGCGAGGTCGAGGATGGCGCCGCCCTTGCTGCCAAAGACGCTCACTGCGCAGGCCGGCTTGGTGAACGAGGCCCAGGTGGACTCGAGCATGATCGTGCAGCCGCCCGTGAGATGGATCAGCCCTGCAGCAAAATCATCGACGTCCGAGTCGGTCATGATCATCGTGCGTGTCTCGCCGCTGACGCGCTCCGCGTTATAGTCGTCGGCCAGCCACATGGCCAGGTCGAGCATGTGTGGCCCCATGTCCCGCGCGGCCGCGCCGCCCGAGAGCTGCTTCTGGCGGAACCAACTGGTGGCAGGCATGCTCGTTCGGCGGCGCAGAGACTGGGTGCGCACGTAATAGATCTCGCCGAACTGGCCGCGCTCGATCAGTTGCTTGAGAAAGAAGGACTCGGGTTGCAGGCTCCAGCGATAGTTGAGCGACACGGCCAGCGTCTTGCCGGTGGCCTCCGCCGCATCAACCATGCTCTGGGCGTCGGCTACCGATTTGGCCATCGGTTTTTCAACCAGCACGTGCAGCCCGGCCTTGAGCGCCTCGACGGTCACGGGGCCGTGCAGGTGGTTGGGCAGGCAGACGCTGACCGCCTCCAACCCGGGCAGCGCCAGTAGATCGCGGTAGTCGGCCAGGGCGTGTTTGATGCGGTACTGCTCTGCGCAAGTCGACAGTCGCCTGGGGTCAATGTCCGCAATGCCCAGGATTTCGACATCGGCGATGTCGCTGTAGCCTTTGAGGTGCGCCTGGCCCATCCCGAGACCGATCACGCCAACCTTGGTCATCTGTTTCTCCTTGTGTCAGACTTGATACCGACGTCCGTGATGGCAAGATTCGGCAGTTGCGTCTGGTTCGCGACGCTCTGTTAGTTTGGCCTAGACGTATGCATAGTTGAGCACGGCCTCGCGCAACGCCAGATAGTTGGCGAGCGGTACCTCGTTGTTCAGTTCGGTCGATGAGCCCACCATCAGCCGACCTTCGGTGGCGTCCAGTGCCTGTACGACGGCATCCCTGACCTGCTCAGGACTCCCCAGGGGCAGTAACTGCGACACATCGATGCCTCCCGCAAAAAAGAGGTGCGGGTAGCGTCGGTGCAGATCGCCGGCGTCCATGTCCGCCAACACCTCGAGCGGGTTGAGTCCATCGATGCCCGCGTCGACCAGGCCATCCATGATCGGATTCAGGTTGCCGTCAGAATGGAACAGCACTGCGATGTCCTTTCGGTGGCAGGCTGCGATGGTGCGTCTGAGCCTGGGCACGTAGTGCGCGGCAAACCAGTCAGGACGCAGCAGGGTGCCGCGGTTGTAGGCGATATCGTCGCCCATGAACACGCCCTCTATCCCGTGCCCTGTCGGGAGGTGCTCGATCCAGGCGGTTGCCCGCTCGGTGAGCATGTCCATCAGATCGTCCACAATGCCAGGATAGTCCGTCAAATAGTAGATAAACGCCTCAAGCCCGACTTCGCCGTACAGCCCCTGGACGATCCCGCCGGGGGCGCCGGGGAAGAAGAACACCTCTCCCAGCAGCGCGCGCTGCTCGGCGATCCAGCTCAGCCGCTCGCGCAGGGCGCGTGCGTCATCGTCCGTCCAGGCGGGGGTGTAGGCCTCCAGGGCGGCGCGCTTTTCCGCGGCCCAGTCGTCAGCGCTGCGATACACACGCGGCGCTGTCCACGCGGTCCAGCGGAACCGGCGCTGTTGGCGGCCATCCTCCAGCGTGAACGTGCCTTCGGCATCGGGCATGCGCACGACGGGGCGTGTGGCGTCCAGCGCCGGCTCGTAGGCGCGGTAGACCACCCGCGGGGCGTTCTCGAGCGTCAGGGGCTCGCCCGCAAAGTGACCTATCACCGCGTCGTTGCGTAACAGGTCATAGAGTGGCGCTCGGTCGGGGAGTTCGCCACGGATCACTGAGTGCACGCGTTCAAGCGAACCCTGCATTTGTGTCCTTTCGCGATCGACTTGGTGATTATAACCGCAAAAAGCGCTGCTCGCCACAAGCGCGCACCCTTGCGGCGAGCAGCGCCCCGCTTGACAGCCGCACTACGAGATGTTACAAAAATGTTGTATGTTTTCGCCGCTGCGTCGCGTCGATTCTGACGCGCGCAGCCCGCACAGTATCCAAAGGAGAAGCATGGTGAAGAAGGAACTGATTCTGCCCCCCGGTACCGACGTGGACAAGATGGTGATCGCCCCCGGCGTCAAGGTGGGCAACTTTTTGTGGGTGTCCGGCTCAGCCGGCGCCAAGGACGGCAAGCTCCCGGGCGAATGGGACATTGTGGCGCAGAGCCGCCAGGCGATGGAGAACCTCGGGCGCGTGCTCGAGGCGGCCGGGACCTCATGGGAGAACGTCGTCAAGGTTAACTGCTTTTTGACCGACGCGGCACGGGACTTTGCGGGATGGAACAAGGTCTTTACAGAGTACTTTCCCAAGAACCCGCCCGCCCGCACTACGGTGGGCGGCGACATTGCCATGAGCGGCGCACTGGTCGAAGTCGAGCTGGTGGTGATCGTCCCCTAGTCGGACCCCAGTGGACAGTTCGGGCGCGCTGAAAGGCGCGCCCGGCGCATTGTCGAGGCACATGCAGCGCCGCGCGGTTGGGCGTGTGGCCAAGGAGCACAATGAACACTCTCCGTATCGTGGACGTGGAACGTACCTGGGTGCACGTGCCGCTCAAGCCGCGACACGACCGCCATCTGACCCGCGAAAACTGGAACTGGCCGGTGATGGAGATCCTGCACGTCACCACGAACAGCGACCTCGTGGGCATCGGCGAAACCATGTGCTACTACACGTGGGGACGGGTGCCGCAGGCGCAGGTCGAGCGGGTCAAGAACAAGTCGCCCTTTGAGTTTCTGTGGGACAGGCGGCTCGGCGCCGGTTTGCAGATGGCCATGTGGGACTTGGCGGGCAAGGCGATGGGCGTGCCGTGCTATCGGCTGCTGGGCGGCAAAGTACGCGATTGGTGCCCCATCGCCTGGTGGAGCATGGACATGTCGCTGGAGGACTGGCAGGAGGAGTTGCCCGAGGCCGTGGCCGCAGGCTATATGTCGGCCAAGCTGAAAGCGCGCCCGTGGCGCGACTTTGCGGGCCAGATGGCAGCGCTCAGCAAGCTCGTGCCGGCCGAGTTCACCATCGAGGGCGACTTTAACGAGTTTCTGCGCACGACGACGCTGGCCGTGCCTTACCTGCGTGAACTCGAAACGGTGCCCAACATTGCCATGCACGAGTCTCCGCTACCGCAGGGCGACGTGGAGGCCAATGCAACGGTGCGTCGGCGCATCAGCCGGCCCATCGCGATGCACTTTGGCAACCCCTCCTTCCAGGTGGCTGTGCGCGACGAGGTCTGCGATGGCTTTGTCATCGGAGGCGACGTGGCGACCGTCAAACATCACGCCAGCGCGGCTGCCGAGGTCAACAAACCCTTCTTCCTGCAGATGGTGGGCACGGGCCTGACGACGGCGTTGATGCTGCATCTTGGCGCCACGTGCACCCACGCGATGTGGCCGGCCGTCACCTGCATGAACATCTACACCGACGATCTCATCACCGACCCGATCGTGGTCAAGCATGGCTATGCGCACGTGCCCGAGACGCCCGGTCTGGGCGTGGAACTCGATGAGGACGCCGTGGCGCGCTTCAAGCGCGAGGAAGGCTACGAGCCGCCGCCGCCGCGCACGCTGTACCGCGTCTCGTGGCCGTCGGGCAACAGCATCGTCTACCCGCCCGGCAAGAGCGGCTGGTACGATCCCAACGCGGTGGGCGTGTGGGATGATTTCGCAACGGGCACGTGGCCGCTCTTCTCGCACGGCGTGCGGCTGGATAACATCCCGGACGATGGCAGCGCAGCGTGGGAGGCCCTCCGCGAGCGCGCCACGCTGGCGCCCGTCCGCGAGTGACGGCACACAGTAGCACATGGAGGAGCAGCAGATGAAAGAGCAGAGCGAGGTCCTGTGGCACGAGCGTACGCGGGAGGAAATCCCGGGCTATGCGGCCAAGGGCGCAGTGGTTGTGGTGCCGATCGCGTCCACCGAGCAGCATGGTGTGGCTCTGCCACTGGACACCGATTGCCGCACTGTGGAGTATGTCTCAGTGCGTGCGGCGCGGTTGGCCAACTGCCCCGTGCTGGTGACGCGCCTGATTCCCTTTGGCCTGTCGCCGCACCACATGATGCACCCCGGCACCATCACGCTTACGGCCGAGACAACGATTCGTGTGCTCAAAGATGTGGTGCGTTCGATCGCGGCGCATGGCTTTGAGCACATCCTGCTCCTGAGCGGGCACGGCGGCAACGGTCCGGCGATCGGGGCCGCGGCGATGGAGCTCAAGTTCGAGCTGGGTTGTCAGGTGGAGGCGGGTGCCTGGTGGGATGGCACCGATGCCGTGTTCAAACAGGTGTGCGAGGGTCCCTGCCCGGGTATCGGGCATGCTGGCGAAGGCGAGGGCTCCTGCATCCAGGCGTTGCGGCCGGATCTGGTGCGGCCCAAGTGGGGCATGGTGCCGGGCATCACCGACGACCCTCGGCTGGGCACGGCAGAGAAGGGCTGGCACATCCTCAATGGCGGAGCCGAGATTCTGGCAAAGCGCTATGAGGCGCTGTATGCCAAGCCGGGACGCGATGTGATCGGCATCGTACCGGTGCAGACCGACAAAAAGTGACTGCGCGACCACGCATGCCCCCTGCCGCTTGTGCGCGGCCACAGGGGGCATGCGCTTGTCTGTACGAGACAGGCGCAAGATCAGCCGGCGTCGAGTTGTTCACATAACCTCGTTGCACGCTTTTTGGCCCCGTGCGTTGTTCGGACTATAATCAACGCTTGTGTGCCCGCGGCTTGCTGGGGGCAGACGCCCATCCTAATGAAACGGCAGGACGCTGGCTTATCTGATGTCGATTCTTCAACCGCGCGATACCACCGGGGTGCTGACACTCCCGCAGCCTCGGGTTTTCGAGGGTATCGACCCACCTCTCACCGGCCTGGATGCGGTCTATGCATCGGCCCCTCATCTGGTATTCGACGACGCGTCACGCTTTGTGTTTCTCAGCGACTGTCACCGGGGCGACGGCAGCTCGGCGGATGCGTTCTCACAGAACGAAGAGCTGTACCTGGCGGCACTGAGCCGCTACCATCGCCGCGGCTATACCTATGTCGAAGTCGGCGATGGCGACGATCTGTGGCTCAATCGTGACCTCGACGTCGTCAAGCAGGCCCACCCGCGCGTCTTTGACATGCTGCACGCCTTTGAGGCCGAGCAACGTCTCTACCTGATCGAGGGTAACCATGAGACGGGCCAGCCGACCGACACCAAGGATGGCATTGCCGTGCATCAGGGTCTCGTGCTGGACCACGCCATCCATCACCAGCGCCTGTTCGTGGTACACGGCCACCAGCAGGATCTGCCAAATGCCGCGCTGGCGGGGTGGACGCGCTTCTGGGTGCGCAGGGTCTGGTCGCCGCTTTCGCGCTCGTGCCTGGGACGTGCGTGGCGCCCCACGGGCACGGGAGAGCCACCGGCGGGAGCCCTTGGCAGCGCCATGCGCTGGCTACACGCACAGCGCCGACACGTCGCACAGGATCTGGCCGCGTGGGCGGATGCCCGGCGCCTGACAACGATCTGCGCGCACACGCATCGGCCAGAGTGCGCGAACTATGGGCAGGCGCCCTACTTTAACACGGGTAGCTGCATCGCGCCGGGCTATATCACTGGGCTGGAGTTGGAGCGCGGGGTGCTCAGCCTGGTCAAGTGGACGCTGGGGGCGTTCCCAGGCGGGGGCGGACTGCGCGCGGAGCGACAGTTGCTGGCCGCGCCGCGGGCGCTGTGCCTGTTTCCCTGAGAGACAGCGGCACGCCATCTCGAAAGGTGTATACACGACGAGGACGGAGATTCATCTCCGTCCTCGTTTCCTGTGTGCGTCCGGTCAGGTGTGCCGTGTCCGGCAGTACCCTACTTCCGGTTCTTGGCGATCTGTCCCATGATCCACTTGGCGATCAGGATAAAGGCCAGCGAACCAAGGAAGGTTTGGATGACATACACGCCCATGAGGCTGACGCCCCACTGGCCGAGCACGTACTGGCCGATCACGCCGCCGATAAAGCCGACGATGATATTGCCGAGCCAACCATACGGCAGGTTGGTCTTGGAGACCTTTTCAACAATCGCGACGATGATGATCGTCACGATCAGCGCGCCGATAAAGCCGAGGAGATTTCCCACGACCGAACTCCTTTCGAGTCAGACTGTGTTTGCGGTTGTCTAGATAAGCGCCAAAGCCAGCGCCAAAGCGGCCATCAGCAGCGTCGCCAGCGCCATGCCGCCGCAGCCGATGCAGCCCTTTTTCTTCATCACTTCATTGGGGCTATAGTACTTTTTCTTCTTGGGCTGCTCGAGGTCCGATTCGGTGTTTGCGGCGGCTTCCAGCTCGGCCGGGTCGACGGGCGGCTTGTCGGTCTGGAACAACGACGAGATGCTTTGGGGTCCGGTTCCGGGATCCTTCTTTTCGGGCGCTTCCATAGACCTCTCCTTTCAGTAACAGAAACCGATTGAAAGAAACAACACGAATCATTCCAGATGCCAAACCAGTCTAGCACGCTTGGCATCGGCGTCAAGCCGCAGCGAAAACCATCGTCACTATGCCGAAACTAGGTGATGCGTGCGCCAAACGGCACGAGCGCCAGACGCAACAGCTTCAGGTGTTGCTTGGCAAAGGGCAGCCCGACAATGGTGATGGCCATGATGCCGGCCAGCACCAGGTGAGCGACAGCCACCTCGAGGCCGCCCAGCACGATCCAGAGGATGTTCATCACGACGGGCAGCAACCCGCGTACTGCGCCCTCAGAATCGATGTCGCGGCCAAACGGCGTCAGCGAAAAGGCGGCGAGCTTGAAAAGCTGCACGCCAAAGGGGATCCCGACGATGGCGAGGCACAGCAACAGGCCCCCGACAAAGTAGAGCGCCGATACGATGATGCCACCGCCCAGCACAATCCACAGCAGATTCCCCAGAATGCTCACGCGCGATCTCCCTCCTTCATAACGAACTACACTATCCTGTACGCAGTCTCAGCGTCGGGGTTGCGACGCTGTGGCGTCGGTTGCGCCGCAACTTGCAATACCGGCGTGGGGCCCTATAATATCGGTTTGGCAAAAGAGACTCGCGTTTCAACATAGAGGAGGTTCGGACGAATGACGAAAAAGTGGGTGTACCTGTTCTCTGAGGGGAACAAGGACATGCGTGACTTGTTGGGCGGCAAAGGCGCGGGCCTGGCCGAAATGACCAACGCCGGTTTGCCGGTGCCTCCTGGTTTCACGATCACGACGGAAGCTTGCCTGGCCTACTATAGCGAGGGCAGCAAATTCCCTGCCGAGATGTGGGATCAGGTCAAGGCCTCGATGGCTGCGACCGAGCAGCAGACAGGCAAAAAGTTCGGCGACCCCAAGAACCCCCTGCTGGTGTCGGTGCGCTCGGGTGCGCGCATTTCGATGCCCGGCATGATGGACACGGTGCTGAACGTGGGCCTCAACGCCGAGACGCTCAAGGGGCTGGCGGCGCTCGCGGGAAACGAGCGTTTTGCCTACGACTCGTACCGTCGCCTCATTTCGATGTATGGCCGGATTGTCAAGCATATCGACGGTGACAAGTTCGAGCACATCCTCAACGGCTACAAGGCCAAGACCGAGGGCAAGGGCGACACCGATCTGACGGTCGATATGCTCAAGGCAGTCGTGGCCGACTACAAGGCGCTCTACAAGCGAGAGCTGGGCGTCGAGTTTCCCGAGGATGTGTGGGACCAGCTCGCACAGGCCGTCGAAGCGGTCTTCCACTCCTGGTTTGGCCCCAACGCCACTACATATCGCCGCATCAACAAGCTCTCGGACGAGTGGGGCACCGCCGTCAACATCTGCACGATGGTCTTTGGCAACATGGGCGACGATTCCGGCACGGGCGTGGCTTTTACGCGCGACCCCAACACTGGCGAGAACGTGCTCTACGGCGAGTACCTGCAGAACGCTCAGGGCGAGGACGTGGTGGCGGGTATTCGTACCCCCTTCAAAATCGCCCAACTCGAAAAGCTGCAGCCCGCAATCTATGAGCAGTTCCTGAACACGGCGATGATGCTCGAAAGGCACTATCGTGATGCCCAGGACCTCGAGTTCACCGTCGAGCGCGGCACGCTGTACATGCTGCAGACGCGCTCAGCCAAGCGCACCGCGCGCGCCGCCATCAAGATCGCCGTGGATCAGGTCAACGAGGGACTGATCAGCAAGGAAGAGGCCGTTGCGCGCGTCACCTGCGAGCAGGTCGACGTGATGATGCACCCGAGCTTTGACCCCAAAGCCAAGGGGCAGGCCGTCAAGCGCGGTGATCACATTGCGACCGGGCTGAACGCCTCCCCGGGCGCGGCCACTGGCGCGGCCGTGTTTGACGCCAAGCGCGCGGCTGACCGCGCAGACAACGGCGAGGCCATCGTGCTGGTGCGGCCGGAGACGTCGCCCGACGACGTGGGCGGCATGTTGGTGTCCAAGGGCATCCTCACGCAGCGCGGCGGCGCCACGTCGCACGCGGCTGTGGTGGCACGCGGCAGCAACCTGCCCTGCGTGGCCGGTTGCGAAAAGGTCATGGTCGATGAGGAAGCGGCGCTGTTCACAGTGGATGGGCGCGTCGTCAAGGAAGGCGACACGATCTCGATCGACGGCACCACTGGTGAGGTCTTTGTGGGCGCGATTCCCACCATGGATGTCGACTTTGGCAAGGAAAAGGAACTGGCCACACTGCTCAAGTGGGCCGACGAGATCCGCACGCTGGGCGTCTACACCAACGCTGACTATCCGCGCGACGCCAAGCGCGCCCGTTCTTTCGGCGCCGAGGGGATCGGCCTGTGCCGCACCGAGCACATGTTCTTTGAGAAGGAACGCCGGCCGGCGGTGGTCTCGATGATTCTGGCGCGCACCGACGAGGAGCGCGAAAAGTACCTCGAGCAGATCCTGCCCTTCCAGCGCGAGGACTTTGAGGGCATTTTTGAGGCCATGGATGGCCTGCCCGTGATCATCCGTCTGCTGGACGCCCCGATGCACGAGTTCCTGCCCTCGCGCGAGCAGCTCATCGAAGAGGTGACGCGGCTACGCTGCGAGGTGGGCACCGTCGAGGATCACAAGGCCAAGGTCGCCTTGTTGGAGCAGAAGGAAGCGCTGCTGGAGACCGTCGTGGCCATGTCGGAAGTCAACCCGATGATGGGCCTGCGCAGCGTGCGCGCGGCCATCATCAAGAAGGGCATCACAGAGATGCAGGCGCGCGCGATTCTGCAGGCGGCGGCCCGTCAGACGCGCAAGGGCATCAAAGTGATCCCCGAGATCATGATCCCGCTGGTATCGCACGTGAACGAGCTCAAGCACGAGTACGAGATCTTTGAGCGGATAGCCAAGCAGGTGATGGAGGAAGAGGGCGTCGAGGTGCACTACAAGCTCGGCACCATGATTGAGACGCCGCGCGGCGCGCTCACGGCCAACGAGATCGCCGAATACGCGCAATTCTTCTCCTTTGGCACCA
>DIVQ01000144.1 GCA_002423325.1 Anaerolineales bacterium UBA6128
GTGATCTCGCCCGCCACCAGGATCAACCCGTTGGTGGTGGCGCATTCGCAGGCCACGCGCCCCATCGGGTCCTGGGCATAGATCGCGTCGAGCACGCCATCCGACACCTGGTCGCACAGCTTGTCGGGGTGCCCCTCAGACACCGACTCTGACGTGAACATGTACTTTTCAGACCGCATAAAGCTGTTCATACGACGCCTCCGCGAGAATGGTAGCCACTTAGGTTTGGGGCGCCCGGATCAGGTTGCGCCGTGGTAGCGCCCTACGCCACGGCCCTGTGCGCCTGGTCGGTCTAGGTGCCGGCCTCCCAAGACGCCAAGTACTCACGCTGCTCATCGGTCAGCACGTCGATCTCGATACCCATGGCGGCCAGCTTGAGCCGTGAAATGTCCTTGTCGATGGTCTCGGGCACGCCATAGACATGCTTGGCCAGCTTGGCGCTGTTCTGCACCATGTACTCGGCGCACAGCGCCTGGTTGGCNNGGTTGGCAAAGGACATGTCCATCACCGCCGAGGGATGCCCCTCGGCGGCCGCCAGGTTGATGAGGCGGCCCTCGCCCAGCACCGAGATCTTGCGGCCATCGGCAAGCGTGAACTGCTCGACGAACTCGCGCGCCTGCACCTTTTTGACGGCCATCTCGGCCAGCGCGGGCAGGTTGATCTCGACGTTAAAGTGGCCCGAGTTGGCCAGCATCGCGCCGTCCTTCATCAGAGCAAAGTGCTGGCGGTCGATGACGTTCTTGTCGCCGGTTGAGGTGACAAAGATGTCGCCGATGGGCGCCGCTGCCGTCATGGGCATCACGCGGTAGCCGTCCATCACGGCCTCGAGCGCGCGCAGCGGGTCGACCTCGGTGACGATGACGTTCGCGCCCATGCCGCGCCCTCGCGAGGCGATGCCACGACTGCACCAGCCATATCCGGCCACCACCATGGCCTTGCCCGCCAACAGCGTGTTGGTCGCGCGCACGATGCCATCGATGGTGCTCTGGCCCGTGCCATAGCGGTTATCGAACAGGTGCTTGGTGTTCGCGTCGTTGACCGCGATGATGGGGTAGGCCAGTTTGCCGGCCTGCTCCAACGCGCGCAGGCGGATCACGCCAGTCGTCGTCTCCTCGGTGCCGCCGATGACGTCCGGTAGCAGCTCGCGGCGCGTCTTGTGCAGCAGGCCCACCACGTCGGCCCCGTCGTCCATCGTCATCTGCGGACCCGTATCGAGCACCGCGGTGATGTGGCGATAGTAGGTCTCGTTGTCCTCGCCCTTGATGGCGTAGGTGGCGATGCCATAGTGCTTGACGAGCGCTGCGGCCACGTCGTCCTGCGTAGAGAGCGGGTTTGACGCGCACAACACGATCTCGGCGCCGCCGGCCTGCAGGGTGCGCATCAGGTTGGCGGTCTCGGTGGTCACATGCAGGCAGGCGCCCAGCCGATAGCCGGCCAGCGGGCGCTCGCGCTCAAAGCGCTCGCGAATGAGACGCAACACTGGCATTTCCTGCTCAGCCCAGGTGATGCGCGCCAGACCCTGGTCGGCCAGGGCCATATCCTTGACATCGTGTCCTACGGTCATTGCGTCACTCCTTTTTCTAGAGCCTGCAGGCGCGCTCACAGTCGCGCCGCTCAGGGTTCGAAATGCGTCATCCTGCGCATGGCGGCGTAGCGCACGTCGATCTGCGCCATGGTCAGCGTGCGCAGGCGGTCGATGCTGAAATCCTCGATAGTGAACGAGGCCACGATGGCGCCGTGCACCAGGGCGCGGCGCATCCGGGCCAAGGTGAGATGCCCGCCCGCGCGCGCCAGATAGCCCATGAACCCCGCCGCAAAGGTGTCGCCGGCGCCCGTGGGGTCCACGACACGCTCCACCGGATAGGCGGGCACGAAAAAGGGCGCCAGCGCACCCTCGGCGCCCAGCGTCATCAGCGTAGCACCGTGGCGCCCGCGCTTGATCACCAGCGCCCGCGGCCCCAGGTCAAGCACGCGGCGCGCCGCCTCTGCCACGTTGCACTCGCCCGTGAACTGCTTGATTTCGCTCTCGTTCAGCAGGACCACATCGACGGCGCGCAGCGCGCGCGTCAGGGCAGCGTGCTTGGATTCGATCCAGTAGTTCATCGAGTCGAGCGCGATCAACTTGGGACGACCCACCTGAGCGAGCACCTCAAGCTGCAGGTCCGGATCGATGTTGGCCAAAAAGACATACTCGGCCGCACACAACTCGGGTGGGACCACGGGGTGAAAGTCAGCAAACACGTTCAGTTGCGTGTCCAGCGTCTGAGCGTCGCCCATGTCGGCGCCATAGCGCCCTGCCCAGAAGAAGGTTCGGCCCTCTACGCACTGCAGGCCGCAGGTATCCACATTGCGCGAACAGAGGAACTCGACGTGCTCGGAGGGAAAGTCATCGCCCACCACGCCCACCATGGCCACCCGATCGTAGAGGCTGGCCGCGGTGGCAAAGTAGGTACATGCGCCCCCCAGCGTGCGTTCGCGCCGCCCGGCAGGCGTCTCGACACTGTCGAGCGCCACCGAACCGACCACCAGAATGCTCAAGGAACCCCCTCCATAGCGGACCCGGCTCAACGGCCTCGCGCCGTACCCGCCTCGCGATCTTTACGACGCCGAGGAATCGGGGCTGGCGTCAAGCCCATAGCGCCGCCGCATTTCGAGCGACACGCCGTAGGTCATCTCCATCGCGCGCAGCGCGAGGCTGGGCGCCTGCGCCCCCAGCCCGCACGCGGGCGTCACAAAGCCCGCCTGCAGCAGCTTGTCCAACGGGACGCCCTTTTCCACCAGCATATTCAGCGCGGCGTGCAGCCGCTCCACCAACGAGGCGACGGTTTCGTTCTCCACGGAGGCGCCTGTGGGCACAATCCCCCACGCGATCATGCCCCCCCGTTCCAGAAAGCGCGTCACGTCGGCCGCGTAAGGCACCAAGGTCTCGGCGTACTCGTAGGCGTCCACGCTCAGGATGTCGAGCGAAGTGCTCAGCAGGATCGACCAGTCGGTGTTGCCGCAACAGTGGATGCCTTTGAGCCCCCTGAGGCCAGCGAACACCTCTTCGATCAGGCTGATGACCTGCCCACGGCTCAGCGTCACAAAGGCCGATCCGAACGAGGCCATATAAGGCTCGTCGATCATCATGATGGTCTGGGGTGCAAAACGCGCCAGTTCGCGCTCCTGCCAGGCTGCCTTCAGCCGCAGATGCTTGCCCACGGCTTCGGCCAGCACTTCGTCATACAGCACCGGGCGCTGATTCTGGTCGACGACCGTCAGCCCCCAACTGACTGGCCCGGTCACCTGCCCCTTGAGTGCCACGACCGTCTCAGGCAGGGTCACCTGCCCCTGACGCAGGGCCTCGAGCGCGGCCGCGTTGGTGCCACTGAGCCGTCCGAAAGCCAGGTCGTCGTCGAGGTAGGCCAAGTAGAGCGCCTCGAGCTGTGAGGCCACGCCCGCGCTCCGGACCACCTGAACGTGCTGGCCGTCGAACCGTACGCCCGGGAAGCCGTCCGCGAACTGCGCATACATACCTTCGCGTGCGTGGCGTTGCGGCAATTGCGGCCAGCCCGGAATACTGGGGAAATGCTTGAGCACAGCCGCCCAGGCGGCCTTCGGGTCTGCTCCCGGTAGACTGCCCAGCGGAAACGCCAGCCAACCCGGGCTGAAGGGACTCATGTCTGCTCCGTTCTCTACACTGTCACAGCAAGGTTAAACAGGATGAACGACGCGGCGTGCAGCGCTGACAGGCTATTCACATGCCATGCCAACCGTGTCGTCTCTGGCTAAAAAAAAAGTCTCCCCACAGGGAGACCCGCCTCCCTCTCATCTTTCAGATGGATCGAGCCATCTGCCGGAATTGGCACCTCGAACGCGCGGCGTGCCTCGCGCTGTCCCAGGTTGCCGGGGCTTCGTCGGGCCGATCCCTCCACCCCTCTTTATAAGAGCCTCTTGGCAGTAAAGCCGATGGTATCAC